>DATEDA010000221.1:0-28190 GCA_035286595.1 Burkholderiales bacterium
GGCCGCCGAGGTCACGCCGCCGAGCTTCGAGGGCGGCACGAGCACGGTGCAGGTGACGGCCAACGGCAGCATCCAGGTCGAGTAAGGAGTGCTTCCGCCCCCGGTCCCGATGCGGGCGACCGTCGTCGCGGTCGCGGTCACCCTCGCCGTGCAGACGCTGACGTCGATGGCGATGATCGCGCCGTCGGTGCTCGCGCCGGTCGCCGCGCCCGATCTCGGCCTCGCCCCCCAGACGATCGGGCTCTTCGTCTCGATCAGCTACTTCGGCGCGATGGTCTCGAGCCTGACCACCGGGCGGCTCACCGCCCGCTTCGGCCCGCTCGCGATGTGCCAGGCGGCTGCGGTGCTGGCGGGCGCCGGGCTCCTGCTCGGCAACCTCGCGATCGCCGCCGTGCTGCCGCTCGCTGCCCTGGCGATCGGGTTCGGCTACGGTTTCGTGACGCCGGTCAGCTCGCACATCCTGGCGCGGCGCACGCCGCCCGGCGTCATGGCGTTCGTGTTCTCGATCAAGCAGACCGGCGTGCCGATCGGCGGCGCGATCGCCGGCGCGGCGGTGCCGCCGCTCGTGCTGGCGCTCGGCTGGGCGAACAGCCTGCCCGTGCTCGCCGCGGCCTGCGTCGCCGCGGCGTTTGCGTTGCTGCCCGCCCGCGCGACCCTCGCCGAGCCGCGCGCTGCCGGCGCCCGCCGAGGGCTCGGCCTGCGGGGCGTCTTCGCCGGCCTCGGGCGGCCCATCCAGCTGGTCCTCGCCGACCGGCGCCTGCGCGAGCTCGCGTTCGCCTCGCTCGGCTACGCCATGGTGCAGCTCGTCTTCATCACCTACTTCGTGTCGTACCTCAACCTGGAGCTGGGCTACACCCTGGTCACCGCCGGCCTCGTCTATGCGTGCGCGCACGCGTCGGGGATCGCCGGGCGGATCGCGTGGGGGGCGGTCGCGGACCGGTGGGTTCCGCCGCGCGTGATGCTCGCCGTCCTCGGCGCGGTCTCGGCGGCGTGCGGGCTCCTCACCGCGGCGTCCTCGAGCGCGTGGCCGCTCGCCGCGATCGTCGCCCTCGCGATGCTCTTCGCCGCCTCGGCGGTCGGCTGGAACGGCGTGTATCTCGCGGAGGTCGCGCGCTGCGCGCCGCCAGGCCAGGTGGGCACCGCGACCGGGGGGACGCAGTTCTTCACCTTCGGCGGTGCGGTCGCCGGTCCGCCGGTTTTCGCCGCGGCGGTCTCCGCCACCGGCAGCTACGCATGGGCGTTCGCGCTGTTTGCGATTCCGCCGCTGCTGGTGGCGGCGCGGCTCGCCCGCCGGGCGCCGGCGAACCGATGAGCGATGCGGTGATTCTCGTCCACGGGTTGTGGACGAACCGCGCCGTGATGGTCTACCTCGCGGCGGCGCTCGCGCGCCGCGGTTTCCGGACGCAGCCGGTGGGGTATCTTTCGGCCATGCGGGACTTCGACCACAACGCCGCGCGCATCGCGCAGGCGATCGCCGCCACCGACGCGGACCGTGTGCACGTGGTCGGGCACAGCATGGGTGGCGTCGTCGCGTTGCGCGCGCTGAACGACCGCCCCGACCCGCGCGTGCGCCGGCTGGTGCTGCTCGGGTCCCCGGTCGCAGGGAGCGAGGGCGGCCGGCAGCTGGCGCACTCGCGCTGGGCGGCGCGGCTCCTCGGCAAGACGCGCTCGCTGTGGCTCGCCATGCCGCGGCTCGACATCCCCCCCGGCGTCGAGGCGGGGGCGATCGCCGGCACGCGGCGCTTCGGGCTGGGTGGGCTGGTGTTGCGGCTGCCGGTCCCGAACGACGGCGTCGTCACGGTCGACGAGACCCGGCATCCGCGCCTCGCCGATCACCTCGTGCTGCCGGTGGCGCACAGCCTGATGCTCGTTTCGCCGGCGGTCGCGCGCCAGGTCGCCGCGTTCCTCGAGACCGGGCGGTTCGCGCGATGAGGCGGGCCGTCGTGCTCGCCGGGGCAGTTGCAGCAGTCGCGGTCGCGGCGGGCTGCTCGACGCTCTCGTACTACGGCCAGGCGATCAACGGGCACCTCGAGGTGATGCGCCGGGCGGAGCCGATCCCGGCTCGGATCGCCGACCCGGCCACGCCGCCCGAGCTTCGGGCGAAGCTCGAACGGGTCGTCGCGATCCGCGAGTTCGCGAGCCGCGAGCTCGCGCTTCCGGACAATGGCAGCTACCGGGCCTACGCCGACATCGGCCGGCCCTACGTCCTCTGGAACGTGTTCGCCGCTCCCGAGTTTTCCGTGGAGCCGCAACAGAGCTGCTTCCCGGTCGCGGGCTGTGTCACCTATCGCGGCTACTACCAGCAGGCGGCCGCCGACGCCTACGGCGCCGGGCTGAGCAAGGACGGCTACGACGTGCACGTCTACGGCGTGCCGGCCTACTCCACGCTCGGCTGGTTCGACGACCCGGTGCTCAACACGTTCGTGCGCTATCCCGACGCCGAGCTCGCGCGGCTCGTTTTCCACGAGCTCGCGCATCAGGTCGTGTACGTGAAGGGCGACACGGTGTTCAACGAGTCATTCGCGGTGGCGGTCGAGGAGGAGGGCGTGCGACGCTGGCTGGAGCGCAATGGAACGCCCGCCGAGCGCGACGCCTACGCGGCGGCGCGCCAGCGGCGTGCCGATTTCGTTCGGCTCGTGCTCCGCTACCGGGAGCGGCTCGACGCTTTCTATCGCGAGGCCCTGCCGGTCGAAGCGAAGCGCGAGGGGAAGACGAAGCGCCTCGGCGAGATGCAGGTGGACTACCGCGCGCTCAAAGCGAGCTGGGGCGGCTTCGCCGGCTACGACCGCTGGTTCGAGGGCGGCGTCAACAACGCGAAGCTCGCGTCGGTCGCCACGTACGAGGAGCTCGTGCCCGCGTTCCGAGCGTTGCTCGCGCGGGAGAACGGCGATCTGCCGCGCTTCTACGCTGCCGTGAAGGCGCTCGCGAAACTCGACAAGGCCGAACGCGACGCCCAACTCGACGCGCTCGCCGAGCCGACGCCGCGCAGCGGCGGGCAAGCGCAGATCACCGAGGTTCGCGGCGAATAGGGCGCCGCGCGGCTCATCGCCGACCCGGGCGCTCGCGCTTCGCGCGCGACCGCAGCCGGAAGTCCCAGAATACCGCCGCAGCGAGCAGCGCGAAGCCCGCGAGTTCGAGCACGCGGTCGTAGTGCCCGAACATCGCATAGCCGATGAGCGCCGCGCCCGTGAGCGCGGGGGCGAGCGGCGCCGGCGAGCCGTGCGTGCGCGCGCCGAGCCCGACGCTGAGGGCCGAAAGTGCCGCAAAGACTACGATCGCGCCCGCCCACACGCCGGTGTCGACCGCGAGCGTCACCCCGAGCGCCGAGAGCGCTGCGACCGCCGCAAGGGTGCCGTAGCACGCGGTGATCGACAGGGCGAGCGTCGCGGTACCCGCCAACCCGCGGCGCTCGATCGCGCGCCAAAGCTGCTGCGGAGCGACGGTCACTGTTTCTTCCTCGGATCGTCCGCCGGAAGTCCCGGAACACCGCCGCGACGCCCGGGGGCACTCATCCACTCGCCGTTCTTGACCATGTTCTCGTCGGTCACGCCATGCGTCTTGCCGCAAGGCGGGCAGACGCCGATGCGCCGGTTGAGCGAAGGGTTGGGCGTCGCCTCGTTTGCCCGTGGTTACTGCGCATTTTGAACTCGCCGTCACACGCGAACTAGCTTGCCTTTCAAAGCGTATCGGATGCCGTCTTCGCCGAACAGAGGCCAAGCATGAACTCAAAGGCGAACAGTCACTCGCAAGAAGGTGGCAGGTATTGACGTGCCGCGGTCAGTGCTCTTGTTCTGTGCTGTCGCCAGCTCCGACAGCTGCTTGTGAAGCTCTTCTACCTTTCCGGTCTTCTGAGCCGCTTCGAAAGCGTTCATCGTTGGGCCATAGAATCGTCTGAATAATTCGATGACATCCGTCGGGCTCTTGTCGGGCGATATGAAGGAGTAAGTGTCCTTGACCAGGGATATTTTTTCCTTGGGCACTCCGGCCTGACCAAAACGCTCGGTGATGTGAGTGTCCACACCCCAAGTCATCGGACTGACGAAGCCTTCCGGGGGTGGAGGCGTGAACGATGAGCTTATCTTCAGCAGCTGCGACACGAATGAAGACGGATCGTTTGGGATCCAGTTGCCCATCACAATACGACCACCTGGCCTCGTGACCCGGACCATCTCCTTGGCTACGTCGAAGGGCTTGGGAGCAAACATTGCGCCGAATACGGAGAGGGTCAAATCAAACGAATGATCGCTGACCCCTTGCAAGTTGCACGCATCTCCCTCTTGAAATGTCAGTCGATTGAGACCCGCCTCCGCAGCTCGTTTGTTCCCGGCGTCAACGAGGTTCCTAGCGATGTCGATTCCAACAACTTCAGCCCCCAATCGGGCCAGAGGAACCGCCGTAGTGCCATCTCCGCAGCCCAGGTCCAAAACCCGCAGCGGCGTCGTTATCCCGAGGGACTTGACGACTGCTTCTCCAGATTGCCGCATCAAGGCGGCAATCTCGGTAAAGTCGCCTTTTTCCCACAACGCTTTATTTGGATTCATGATTGCTTCTTTCTACTATGGTGCGGGGTACGCGGAGCCCGCGGGTGCCGCCGCGGCTTCGGTGCGAAGGACTCACTCTTTGATTGCCACGAGCGAAACGCTCTTGACGCCGTACTTCTTCGTGGCGCCCTGGGCGTTCGTCGAGATGAACCGGTACTGCGGGTTTTCCTTCAGCTGCTTCACCCGGAGCCCCGCGGCCTCGATCGCCGAGACGTAGTTGCCGACCTGCATCGCACCGCCGATGCATGCGGCCCACAGCGTCGCGTCGCCGGTGATGCCGCCGGGAAGCTGGACATCGGTGACGATGTCGGCGAGCGCCAGCCGGCCGCCGGCTTTCAGCAGGCGTGCGGCCTCGCGGAAGACCTCGCCCTTGTCCGGCGCGAGGTTGATCACGCCGTTGCTGATGACCGCGTCGCAAGACGCATCGGCAAGGCCGGTCGCCTGGATGTAGCCCTTGCGGTAGGTGGCGTTGTCGAACCCCGCCGCGGCGCGCAGGCGCTCCGCCTTCGCGAGCTGCTCGTCGGTCATGTCGACGCCGATGACCGTGCCGGTCTTTCCGACCCTGCGCGCGGCGATGAAGCTGTCCATCCCCGACCCGCTGCCGAGATCGACTACGGTTTCGCCCGGCCTCAGGTCGGCGAGGTCGAAGTAGTGGCCCACGCCCGCAAACGAGTCGATGGCTTCGCTCGGGATCGCGTCGAGGTCGGCGGGCGCATAGCCGAGCCGCTCGGCGAGCGCGCGCCCCATCTCGAAGTGGAACTCGCCGTGAGGATTTTCGGCGACCTCGCGGTACATGGACTTGACCTTGGTTTCGAGCTCGACGCTGTTCACTGTAGACATGACGCGGTTCTCCACGGGTTGATCACGAGTGCCGCAGGCTTCGCCGGCGGCGTCGACGAAGATGTCGGCGGTCTGGAGAGAGTCTTGCATGGGGTTTCGCTGTGTCCTTGCCCCGAAGGGGCGCACGAGGACCGATGCAGAAGCCATGCCAACCCGCTGTCCTCTTGTTTCTCAAGCAGAATCAAGCACCCCAGGCGGCGCAGGGGTCGCGGCGCGCGGCCATCGCCGATGCCGGAAAAGACATGGGTCATATCCAAGCGGATATGACTTGCCTCGCGTCCGCTACCGGCGGGCAGCCGTCGGCAGCGTCGCAGTGCCGGACCGCGAGCCAGCGCCTAAACTGTGCGCAAAGCTGCCAGGAGACCCCCTTGTCGACGACCACCACAGATGCCGCCGCCGGGCCGCAGGCCGAGGGCCTCGAGCGCGCTCTTCAGTTCGGCCCCGGGATGCGCGTGCAGCGCCTCGCAGAGGCGGCCTTCATGATCGCGGCGATCTTCACGCAGGACGTGCGCTTCGCCTACGTGACGCTCTTCCTGACCGCGCTGCAGACGCTCTCGCCGCGCTGGGTGCCGATCGCGCGGGCGGTGGCACGGGTCGTGCAGCCCCGGGGCGACCATCGCATCGGCGACCTGTACTTCGACCTCGGCGGCATCCGCGGCGCGAGCGCGATTTCGGTGGTCGTCCAGGCGGCTGGCATCGGGCTGGTCTGGCTGGGGTACACCATGGCCGGCTTCATGGTGTTGACGCTCCCGACCGCGTCGTTCCTGATGGCGCCGACGCTGGGCTTCTGTTGCGGTTGCTGGTTCTATGTCTTGGGACGCGATTGGCTGGCCCGGCGCGGCTGGCTGACGAGGGGGTTCGATGACATCGCTGACATCGCAATCGCCCGTGACGACGGGCCGGATCAACCAAAACTGCCTGCTTAGGCGCAACGTCCGCACCCAGCCCTACGGGCGCTGCACGGTGTGCACGCTGCAGCTGAGCCACTGCCACGCCTGGCAGTCGAGCGGCATGAGCTTCGCGCTGGTCGCGCTGGCGCTGTCCGTGCTGCTCGTGCCGCCGGGCTGGCCGCAGACGCTGCTCATCGGGCTGGTGCTGGGCGCGGTGGTGTGGCAAGGCATGGTCAATCACAAGCGCACCGACGACCTGATCTACGGCCAGCACCGGTTGGCGGAGCTCGCGCAGGAGCTGCGCGCGAAGCAAGCGGTGATCGAACGCCAGAACGGCACTCTCGCGGCGCAGGTGGAAGAACGCACCGCGGAGCTGCGCGAGGCCAATGTGCGTCTGGCCGCGGCGAACCTCGAGCTGCTCGAGCTCGACAAGGTGCGCTCGGCCCTGCTCTCGAACGTCTCGCACGAGCTGCGCACGCCGCTCACCGGCATCGTCGGCTCGGCGCAGAACCTGCGCGACGGACTGGCGGGCGAGCTGACGCAGGCGCAGCGCGAATACGTCGCGATGATCGAGAACGACAGCGGCCGGCTGATCCGGGTGGTCAACGAGCTGCTGGAGTGGGGGCGGCTCGAGGCCGGGCGGATCAGCCTGCAGCGCACGCGAGTCGCCGTGCAGCCGCTCGCCGAGGAGGTCCTCGCGCTGCTGCGGCCCGCGGCCGAGCGGAAGAGCGTGACGCTCGAGGTGGAGGGCGGCGAAGCCGACGTTTCGGCCGATGCCGACAAGCTCAAGCAGGTCCTGATCAACCTGCTCGACAACGCGATCAAGTTCAGCCGGCCCCAGGGCAAGGTGCGGCTCGCGATCGCGAACGGCGCCGGCGGGCTGCGCCTCACCGTCGAGGATCAGGGATCCGGGATCGACGCCGCCGATGTTCCGCATCTCTTCGAGCGCTTTTACCGCGGCCGCGCGGCCGACGGCACGCCCGGGAGCGGCCTGGGGCTCGCCATCGCGCGCAATCTCGCGCGGCTGCATGGCGGCGACATCACGGTCGACTCCGTGCCGGATCGGGGCAGCAAGTTCACGCTGAGCCTTCCGGCTGCGGCCGCTGCGACCGCACCATGAGCAGGGTCGTCATCGCGGACGACGACCCGAGCATCGGCCGCATCCTGCTTGACCGGTTGAAGGAGCTCGGCCACGACGTCGAGCACGTGCGCGACGGCGTCGAGGCATTGCGCCTCGCCGACAGCACCGACCTGATCCTGCTCGACCTCGAGATGCCCCGCATGGACGGCTTCGCGGTGCTGGAGAGCCTGCAAGCCATGCCCGGCGCGCCGCTGGTGATCGTCATCACCGCCCATGGCGACATGGCGAAAGCGGTGCGTGCGATGCGCGCCGGCGCCTACGATTTCATCGCCAAGCCGTTCGACGCCGCCACCATCCAGCTCGTCGTCAAGCGCGCGCTGGAGACGCGCGGCCTGAAAACACAGGTGCACAGCCTGCGCAGCGAGCTCGGCCGAAAGCACCTGTGGATCCGCGGCGCGGACCCCGCCATGGCGCGCATCGCGGAGACGGTGGAGCGCGTCGCGCCCAGCACGGCGACCGTGCTGCTGCTCGGCGAAACCGGCACCGGCAAGGAGGTGATCGCCCGGGCGCTCCACCTGCGGAGCACGCGCCGCGACCAGCCGTTCGTCGCCGTCAATTGCGCGGTGCTGAAAGGCGAGCTCCTGGAGAGCGAGCTCTTCGGCCACGAGAAGGGCGCCTTCACCGGCGCCGACCGGGCGCGCCCGGGCCGGGTCGAAGCGGCGCGCGGCGGCACGCTGTTCCTCGACGAGATCGGCGAGCTGCCGCCGCCCCTGCAGGCGAAGCTCTTGCGTCTGCTGCAGGAGAAAGAGTACCAACGCCTGGGCAGCGACCGCACCCAGAGCGCCGACCTCCGCCTCATCGCCGCCACCAACCGGGACCTGCCCGCCGCGATCCAGGTCGGCGCTTTCCGTGAAGACCTCTACTACCGGCTCAAGGTGATCAGCATCAGGATCCCGCCGCTGCGGGAGCGGCCGGGCGACATTCTGACCCTGGCGGAGTGGCTGCTCGACAACCATGCGGCCGAATCCGCGCGTACCCCGCCGCGCTTGTCGGCCGAGGTCGAGCGGGCGTTGGCCCGCTATTCGTGGCCCGGCAACGTGCGAGAGCTGTCGAACGTCATGGAGCGCTGCGTGCTGCTCGCCGGCGACACCGTCGAGCTGTGCGATCTTTCCGAGGAGCTGATTGCCGGCGACGGCGCACCGCCGGGACCGGTGTCGAAAGTCGAGGATCTGTTCGCCCTGGGCTACAACAGCGCCGTGACGGCGGCGCGGCGCCTCATCGTCTCAAGGGCGCTGGAACAGGCGGGCGGCCACCAGACCCGGGCCGCGGAGCGGCTGGGCGTGACCCAGCCCTACCTGTCGCGCTTGGTCAAGCAGTTGGGGATCCGGCGCGATGAATAGCAGCGGGTGCGCAAGCCGGCGCGTGGATCACGGGGGAGGCCGTCAGCGCAGCACCTTCTCGTACACGAAATGGCCCACCTTGATCCACCGCACCTTCACCGCCCGCCCCTCCCAGAAGTACACCGCGATCTGATTCAGCGGCGAGCCGTCGACAGCCCAGGTCGGGCGCACGCCGGCGATATCCTCGCGGTCGGGTTCTCCGAGGAGCGCCTCGACGTCGGCGTAGCTCATCCCCCCGTGGAGCGTCTCGACCTTGGCGAACCAGCGGCGATCCGCGTCGCTCATTGCCGCGACCGCCGCCTCGCCCTGGGTCGATACGGTCCAGTAGAGCGCGGTCGCCGCGGCCGCGACGAGCAAGAGGAGGAGCGCGAGTGCGATCGCCAGATGCCGCCGGTTTCGTCGCCTCCGGGCGGCGTCTGTCTGAACGGTCGTCGCTTGAGGATTGCGCATCTAGTAAATCCCCGGGATGAACCGCCGCACTCGGCGCTCGTAAGCGGCGTACTCGGGCAATCGGCTGTGCAGCCACCGTTCTTCGCGCCGCGCCTTACGATCGAAGAACACGGCGACCACGGCCCAGCAGGCTACGCCCGCGGTGCTCAGCCATGCCAGCGCCCAGCCCAAGACGCCGACCAGCAGGCCGGTGTAGACCGGATGTCGCACGAGCCCGTAGACGCCGCGCGTAACCAATTGCGCCCCCTCGCGGGGATGCGGAAAGGGCGTCAGCGCACGGCCGAGCGCGACGAGCCCGGCGAGGACCAGGAGCAGCCCGCCCGCGGCGAGCGCGAGCCCGAGCCACTGAAGCGGATGGCCGAATCCGCCATCCGCGCGCGTGGTCCAAGGCGGCAGCACGACGGCGAGGGCGAGCAGCGGCACCTGCGCGATCACCCACCAGCCGCCTCGCTCGGAGAATGAAGGGCTGCTCCTCATACCGGCGGGCATTGTCGCGCGTTCCGGAGCGTTCAGGTCGCCGGCCGCTGCGCGGGCTCGCGGAACGGCAGCACCCACGCGAGCACGGCGACCTGCAGTACGGCGATGCCGAGCAGCGCCGCGGCGTAGCCCTCCGGCGCGTAGCGCCCGTCGACGGTCGGGAACACCCGCAGCACGGCGCCGATGCCCCATTGGAAGGCGAACGACGCGGTGAACATGCCGAAGTTGAGCGCGGTGATCACCCGTCCCGACATCGCCACCGGGAAGTGCGGCGTGATCAGCGCGAAGACGAGTGCGCCTGACATGACGCTGAAGCCGTAGGTCGCCAGAAGCGCGGCGTGTGGGACGGTCGCGCCGAATGCGATGGCGACGAAGGCGGCGAACGACACGAGGAGGCCGCCCTTGTAGAGCGCCAGCCGGGAGTAGCCGCGCGCGGCCATCCGGTCGGCGAACGTGCCGAAGGCGACCGAGCCGATCGCGTAAGCCGTCGCGCAGACGAGGAGCAGCTTCGCCGCGCCCTCGCGCGCGAACCCCGCGACATCGGTGAGCCATGGGCCGAGCCAGAGTCCCTGGAGCGCCTGGTAGGCGCCGTGCGTGATCACGAACGGCAGCACGATCCGCCAGAAGAGCGGCCGGCGCATGATCTGCCCCACGCCACGGAACTGCTCCCCCCAGGTTGCGCCCGCGCCCGGCAGCGGCTTCTCCGGCACGAGGGTCGCGATCAGGGCGGCAACGGCGAGGCAGGCCCCGGCGAGACCGTAGAACATCGCCCGCCAGCCGATCACGCCCAGCGCGGCCTCGACCGGCGCGGTCGCCGCCAGCCCGCCCACCGCGCCGATGAAGATGTACCAGCCGCTGATCGTGGCGAGACGCGACAGCGGGAACCAGAGCGTGAACGCCTTGATCGCGCCCATCAGGCACGCGGACACGCCGAGCCCGATCAGCGCGCGGGCGAGCGTGAGCGTGCCGAAGCCGCCCGCGGTGCCGAAGGCGAGCGCGCCGAGCGCCGTGATGCACAGCAGCGTGGCGACGACGCGCCGCGGGCCGTAGCGGTCGAGCAGCACGCCGACCGGGATCTGGGCGAGCGCGAACGCGACGAAGTACGCGCTCGTGAGCAGCCCGAGGTCGGCGGGAGAAAGGGCGAATTCGCGCGCGAGGTCCTTCGCGATGACCGCGTTGACGTTGCGGAAGAAGTAGGAGAGGAAGTAGCCCGCCGCGAACGGCAGGAAGACCGCCGCGACGAGGCGCACCGGCAGCGGCGCGGCGCGCGCATCGAAGGCGGTCAACCGCCCGCCCGGGTCAGCTGAGCGGCAGCATCACGTGCTTCTGGTACCCCGGCCGAGACCTCAGCCGCTCGTAGTACCGGCTCAGGTTCGCGTGCGCGGGCCGCTCGATCGGCATTGCGTACCAGCGGTAGACGAAGCAGCCGAACGGGATGTCACCCATACCGAACTCGCGGCCGGACAGGTACGGCTGCGAGGCGAGCGCGTCGTCGGCGATCTTGAAGACGTCGCCGGCCTGCTTGATGGCTACTTCGACCGCCGCGCCGTCGCGCTTCTCCGGCGGGGTGCGGATGAGCTGCCAGAAGATCGGCGTGATCGGCGCCGCAACCGTGCTCGTCGTCCAGTCCATCCACTTCTCGGCGCTGTAGCCCTCCTCGAGGGTGCGGCGCGGGCCGTGCTTCGCGTAGAGGTAGCGCACGATCACGTTCGACTCCCACAGCACGAAGCCGTCGTACTCGATCGTCGGCACGCGGCCGTTCGGGTTGAGCTTCCGGTACTCGGGCGTGTTCACGACGCCGTACTGCATCCCGGCGTCGACGCGCTCGTGCGGGATGCGGAGCTCGGCCACCGCCCACATCACTTTCTGCACGTTGATCGAGTTGACCCGGCCCCAGATCTTCAGCATCTCACGCTCCTCTTGGACGAGAACCCCGGACGAAACCGCGCGATCTTACCCGGTCGCGCTCGGCCGGCGCATACTGCGGCCCCAGGACCGTGAAGGAGGGTGGGATGAACAAGAGAGCATCGGTAGGTCTGGCCCTGTCGGCCGCCCTGGCCATCGCGCAGCCGGCAGTCTCCCCCGAGGCGTCCGCCCAGGTGCGGGTGAGCTCGGAGCAAACCGTCGGGGGTTTTGCGTTCCCAGAATCGGTCGCGTACGACCCCAGGGCCAAAGTGCTGTACGTCAGCGAGTTCGGCTCCAAGCTCGATCCGGTGCTGAAGGACGGCATGGGCCGGATCAGCAAGGTGGCGTTGAACGGCAAGGTCCTGGAGCAGAAGTTCCTTCCGGCGGCGGGCGGCGAGCCCCTCAACAAGCCCAAGGGGATCTGGGTGAGGGGCGACCGGCTGTGGGTCACCGACATCGACGTCGTGTGGATCTTCGACCTGAAGACCAAGAAGGGCCGCAAGGCCGCCCTTCCCGGCATCCAGTTCGCCAACGACCCGACGGTTGCCGGCAGCGTGCTCTACGTGAGCGACAACCGCAGCGACCAGCTGTTCAAGGTCGAGCCGGCGGACTTCCTGAATTCCAAGAGCGAGCCCCAGGTCACGTCCGTCTTCAAGGGCGCGTCGGTCAGCCCCAACGGGCTCTACCCCGCGCGCGACGGCATGCTGCTGATCGTCGGCTTCCTGGCGCCGGACAAGCCGCGCGGCATCTTCGCCCTGGGAGTCAGCGGCCAGATCAAGGATCTGTCCGGACCGATCGGCCGGCTGGACGGCATCTACGAGCTCCCGAACGGGACGCTGCTTGCCACCGACTGGAACTCCGGCTCGCTCTTCAGCTGGACCGAGAAGACGGGGATGCAGAAGCTCGCGACCGGGTTCAAGGGGCCAGCCGATTTCTGCGTCGTCCCCCAGGGTGGCGCGCTGACCGTCGTCGTGCCCGACCTGGTCCAGAGCCAGCTGCGGTTCGTCCATCTGAAGTAGCGAGCGGCGCAGTTCCGCGGCGGATGGAATCGCTAGCCGCTCTCGGCATCGCCGTCGGGAACCTGCTCCGGGAACGCAAGCAGACGCTCGCGGTCGCCGAATCCTCCGCCGGCGGCCTGATCAACGCTGCGCTCGTCGCCGTGCCGGGCGCCTCCGCGTACTACCTCGGCGGCTGCGTCATCTATACCGGCGCGGGCCGCTCGGCGTTGCTCGGGCTCACCGCGCAGGACATGGCGGGCATCCGCTCGGCCAGCGAGCCGTTCGCGAAGCTGCTCGCGCAGCGGGTGCGCGAGCACCTGGGCGCGACCTGGGGCCTCAGCGAAACCGGCGCCAGCGGCCCGACCGGTAACCGCTACGGCGATCCGCCGGGGCACGCCTGCATCGCGGTGAGCGGACCGGTCGAGACGGTGATCACCGTGGAAACGGGCAGCGCCGACCGGGAGGCAAACATGCGGGCGTTCGCGCGTGCGGCAGTCGAACTCCTGGAGTCCTGTATTCGCAAGGGGGGCTAGAGACCCGGCCGGCGCAGATGGTCGGTCGCCTGCTGGAACGCGTGCGCCGCGCGCAAAGCCAGGTCCTCGCGGTGCGGGGGCGCGACGAGCTGCAGCCCGACCGGCAGGCCGTCGGTGGTGAACCCGCACGGCACGGAGGCCGCCGGCTGCTGGGTGAGGTTGAACGGAAAGGTGAACGGCGTCCACCACGTCCAGTCGTTCTCGAGCCCCGCCGGCGCCTCGGGCGCGACGCGTCCGACCTCGAACGCCGGCACCGCGAGCGTCGGCGTGACGAGGAGATCCCAGTCGCGGTGGAACGCCTTCATCCGCTCGCCCATGGCGGTCCGCGCCGCAACCGCGTCGAAGTAATCGGCGAGGGTGTGGCGCGAGCCGGCCTCGAACGCCTGCCGCAGCCCTGCTTCCAGCAACGCGAACTTCTCGGGCGGGAGCTTGCGCAGCGCGTTGTAGGCGCCGCTCGTCCAGTGCATCCAGAACGCATCGCGCGGATCGGGAAAGCCGGGATCGATCCTCTCGACCCGCGCACCGAGCGCGGCGAGCGCCTTCACCGCGTCGGCGACGCGCGCCTCGACTTCGGGATGCACGTACTTCACGTAGCCGAGCCGGGGGCTGTACGCGACGCGCAGGCCCGCGACGCCGCCGGCGAGCGCCGACGTCCAGTCGGTGTGATCGTAGGGCAGGGCGTGCCAATCCCGCCCGTCGGGGCGCGCCAGCACGTTCAGCATCAGCGCGAGGTCGGCGACCGTGCGCGCCATCGGGCCGACGTGCGCCACGGTGCCCATCGGCGAGAGCGGCCACGCGGGCACCCGACCGAAGTGCGCTTTGATGCCCGAGACGCCCGCGAACGCGCTCGGGATGCGGATCGAGCCGCCGCCGTCGGTGCCGACCGCGAGCTGGCCCATCCCCGCCGCGAGCTGGGCCGAGGCGCCGCCGCTCGACCCCCCGGGCGTGCGCTCGAGGTTCCAGGGATTGCGGGTGGTGCCGGTGAGCGGGCTGTCGGTCACGCCTTTCCAGCCGTACTCGGGGGTGCACGTCTTGCCGAGCAGCACGGCGCCGCTTTCGCGCAGGCGCGCCGTGGCGGGCGCGTCGTCCTCCCATGGCCCTGCCGGATCGACGGTCTTCGAGCCCCGCAGGGTCGGCCACCCTTTCGTGAGGACGAGATCCTTGATCGACACGGGCACGCCGTCGAGCGGCCCCGCCGGCGCGCCTTTCATCCAGCGCGCCTCGGCGGCGTGCGCTGCGGCAAGCGCACCTTCTTCGTCGACGAGGCAGTAGGCGTTGAGCTTCGGGTTGAGCGCGCCAATCCGTGCGAGCACCGTGCGCGCGACCTCGACCGGCGAGAGCTCCCGCGCGCGGTAACGCGCGACGAGCTCCATCGCCGGCAGGAAGCAGAGCTCGAGGCTCAACGCTTCTTCCGCTTCGCGGCGCGCTTGCTTGCGGCCGGCCGCTTCGCCGCGGCTTTCGGCGCGGGCGCCGCCTTCGCCGCGACCGCTTCGACCTCGACCAGGTACTCGGGCTTTACGAGCGAGCGGATCACGAGGCCGGTCGAGGCGGGCCGGTGGCCGGCGAGGAACTTCGCGCGTGTCGCCGCGTACTTGGGAAAGTCCTCGAGATTCACGAGGAATTGCGCGATCTTGACGAGGTCGGTCACCTTCATTCCCGCGGCGGCGAGGATCGCGACGATGTTCTGCCACGCGACCTCGGTCTGCGCCTCGACCGTCGGCGGCACGGATCCGTCCTTCCGGATTCCGACCTGGCCGGCGATGTAGAGCCAGCGCGCGTTCGGCGGCGCCTCGACGCCGTGGCTGTACGTTCCGATCGGGTCGGCGATGGTCGGGGGATTGTGGATCTTCATGGCGGGCTCCTCCTTGGCGCGGGCAGGCCGTGATCTTATCCCAGCGTATGGGGCCCCTGTATGATCGTGCCTCCCGGGAGGTGCGCAATGGACCAGTCGCCGCAGGTCAAGCTGAACTCCACTGCCCACTATTTTCTCGAGGGGCTGAACGAGCTCGGGATCGAGTATCTCTTCTGCAATCTCGGCACCGATCACGCGCCGCTCGTCGAGGAGCTCGCGCGGTGGCGCAAGCACGGGCGCCGTCTCCCGAAGACGATCCTGTGCCCGCACGAGAACGTGGCGATCCACATGGCGGCGGGCTACGCCATGGCGACCGGCCGCGGCCAGGGCGTCATGGTGCACGTGGACGTCGGCACGGCGAACGCTGGCGTCGGGATCCACAACCTTGCCCGGGCGCGCACGCCGGCGCTCGTCATGGCGGGCCGGGCGCCGTTCACCTTCCGCGGCGAGCTCACCGGCTCGCGCGACACTTACGTCCACTTCGTCCAGGAACCGTTCGACCAGGCGGGGATCGTGCGGCCGTACGTGAAGTGGGAATACAGTCTGCCGTCGGGCGTGGTCGCCAAGGAAGTGCTGCGGCGCGCGCATTCGGTGATGCAAACCGATCCGCGGGGCCCCGTGTACCTGATGCTGCCGCGCGAGACGCTCGCCGAGACCTGGCCCGAGAACGCGGTGCGCGCGTTTCCGGCCGAGCGGTTCGGGCCGACGGCGGCGGGCGGCGCGGACCCGCAGGCGATCGCCGCGCTCGCCGACCGGCTGCTCGCGGCGAGGAACCCGATCCTGGTGACCGCGTACGCGGGACGGAACGTGGCCGCGCCGGCGCTCGTCGACGAGCTCGCGCGGCTCGCGGGCATCCGGGTCTTCGAGTTCAACCCGCTCTACCTCTGCATCCCGCACGACTCGCCGTGTTTCGCGGGCCACCTGCCCGGGAAGCACGTGGCCGAGGCCGACGTGGGGCTCCTCGTCGACGTGGACGTGCCGTGGATCCCCAAGGACACGCCGGACAACCCGGCGACCTTCTGGGCGCAGATCGACGTCGACACCGTCAAGCAGTCGTTCCCGATGTGGGGATTCGCGGCGAACCTGCGCATCCAGGGCGATAGCTGCCGCATCCTCGCGCAGCTCGTCGAGGCGCTCAAGGCAAAGGCGACTGCGGCACACCGCGCCGCGGCGGCGCAGCGCGTCGCGGGCCTCGGCAAAGAGCACGCCGCCCGGATGGCCGGCATCGCGAAAGCGGCTGCGGACAAGGGGGCGAGCGGGCGGATCAACCCCCAGTACCTGTGCGCCGAGATCGGCCGGGCCATCGATCCGGACGACATCGTGCTGAACGAAGCGATCCGCAACACGCTCGCGGTGTTCCACCAGATCCCGCGCTCGAAGCCAGGCACGGTGATCGGGCTCGCGGGCGGCGGGCTCGGGTTCTCCGGCGGGACGGCGCTCGGGGTCAAGCTGGCGCGGCCCGACCGGACGGTGGTGCAGATCTGCGGCGACGGCAGCTTCTACTTCTGCAACCCCGCCTCCGTTTACGCGGTGGCGAAGCAATATGGCCTGCCGATCTTCACCGTCGTCCTCGACAACGGCGGCTGGGCGGCGGTGAAGGAGGCGACGCTGCGCGTCTATCCGGACGGCGACGCGAAGGCGGCGAGCGCCTACGAGGCGCTGCTTTCGCCGGAGATCGATTTCGCGCGGCTCGCGGAGGCGGCCGGCGCGCACGGCGAGCTCGTGACCGATCCCGACGCGGTCCCGGCTGCGATCCAGCGGTGCCTCGCGGCGGTGCGGGGCGGTCGCGCGGCGGTGCTGCACGCGCGCGTGACGCCGCTGTAGGTTCCGCTCAGAACCCGACCGCGAGCGAGTCCCGCCGCGGGTCCGAGGCCGCGACATACCCGCCGTCGACCTTGAACGCGATCTGCGCGCAGCCGAAGTCCATGTACGCCTCGCCGATCTGCAGGATGCGGTGGCCGCGCCGCTCGAGCTCGGCGAGCGTCGCCGCAGGGAACTCGCGCTCGACGTTGATGTCGACCCCGCTGACCGCGCGGAAGCGCGGGCCGTCGATCGCCGTCTGCGGCGACTGCCCGTAGTCGGCCATGCGCACCATGAGCTGCGTGTGGCCCTGAGGCTGCATGGTCCCGCCCATCAGGCCCAGGGTCATCACCGGTGCGCCGTTCCGCGTCACGAAGGCGGGAATGATCGTGTGATACGGCCGCTTCCGGGGCGCGACGCAGTTCGGGTGCCCCGGCTGCAGCACGAAGCCCGCGCCGCGGTTCTGCAGACTGATGCCGGCGCCGGGGACGACGACGCCCGAGCCGAAGCCCATGTAGTTCGACTGGATCAGCGACACCATCATGCCCTGCGCGTCGGCCGCGGTGAGATAGATCGTGCCCCCTCGCGGCGGCGAGCCGTGGCCGAAGTCCTGCGCGCGCTTCATGTCGATGAGCTTCGCGCGCGACTTGAGGTAGTCGGGGTCGAGGAGCGCCGCCGCCTTCACGTCCATCGCCGCCGCGTCGGCGACGTAGCGGCGCGCGTCGGCGAACGCGAGCTTCACCGCTTCGAGCTGGAGGTGGACGCTGTCCGGCGAATCCACCGGATGGCGCGCGACCTCGAAGTTCGACAGGATGCCGAGCGCCATCAGGCAGACGATCCCCTGTCCGTTCGGCGGGATCTCGTGCACGGTGTAGCCACGGTAGCCCTGCGAGATCGTGCCCACCCAGTCGTTGGTGTGCCCGGCGAGGTCCGCCCGGGTCATCGCGCCGCCGCACGCCGCCGCGTGCAATTCGATCCGCTCGGCGAGCTCGCCCTCGTAGAACGCTTTGCCGCGGGTCTCGGCGATCAGCTCGAGGGCCGCCGCGGCGTCCCGGAAGACAAACTTCTCGCCGGCGCGCGGCGCCCGTCCGCCCGGCAGGAACGCCGGTGCGAAGCCGGGCTGGTCGCGCAGCTCCGGCACCAGCGTGTTCCAGCGCCGGGCGACGAACGGCGAGACGAGGAAGCCGTTGAAGGCATAGTCGATCGCCGGCTCGAACACCCGCTCGAACGGCAGTTGCCCGAAGCGCTCCGAGAGGTCGACCCACGCCGCCACCGCGCCGGGCACGGTCACGCTGTTCCAGCCGCGCTGCGGGATGGCTTTCTCGCGCCCGAAGTACTCGGGCGTCCACGCCGACGGCGAGCGCCCGGAAGCGTTCAGGCCGTGAAGCTCCTTGCCATCCCAGACGATCGCAAAGAGATCCGAGCCGATGCCGTTCGAGATCGGCTCGACGATCGTGAGCGTGATGGCGGCCGCGAGCGCGGCGTCCATCGCGCTGCCGCCGTCGAGCAGCATGCGCAGACCCGCCTGCGCGGCGAGCGGCTGCGACGTGGAAACCACGTTCGCCGCCATCGTCGGGCGGCGCGCGGTGGGGTAAGTGGAGGTCCAGTCGGTGAAGGGCATCTCGCTCAGGGGGCTTCGTTCACGTCGAGCACGACGCGGCCGAGGATCTTCCCGGCCTTCAGCTCGTCGAGCGTGCGGTTCGCCTCGCGAAGCGGCCGCGTCTCGACCGGCGTCGGCTTCAGCTTGCCGCTCTTCGCGAGCTCGACGACCTCGCGCAGCTCCTGCAGGTTGCCGACGTACGAGCCGACGATCCCGATCGCGCGCTGCGCGATCGGTGGCAGCGACAGCGTGATCTCTCCGCCGAACAGCCCGCACAGGATGTAGCGGCCGCCCTTGGCGAGCGCCGCGATGCCGAAGTTCGCCGTCGCCGGCATGCCGACGAAGTCGAGCGCCCCTGCGACCGCGCTGCCCGAGATCTTCTGGATCTGCGCCAGCCCGGCTTGCGGATCGCGCGAGTTCACCGTCTCGCGCGCCCCAGCGGCGCGTGCGGCGGCGAACTTCGCGTCGTCGATGTCGCAGGCGATCACGCGCTCGATCCCGAGTGCCCGCAGCGTCGAGAGCGCGATCAGCCCGAGGCCGCCGCAGCCGAGCACGACGACCCAGTCCCGCTCGCTGAGCTGCGGCAGCTTCCGGATCGCGCTGTAGGTCGTGATCCCGGAGCAGCCCAGCGTCGCCGCGAAGCTCTCGTCGAGACCCTCGGCGTCGACGAGGTACTTCGGGTGCGGCACGAGCACGTGGGACGCGTACCCGCCCGGGCGGGTGACGCCGAGGAAGCGTGCCGTGAGGCAGTAGTTGTCCCGGCCGGCTTTGCAGACGGCGCACTCGCCGCAGCCGATCCACGGGAACACGATGCCCTTCGCGCCGATCGCGACCCCCTTCGCGTCGGGTCCCAGGGCTTCGACCACGCCGAACGGCTCGTGGCCGGGCGTGAAGGGCGGGATGCAACCGCGGTCCTTCACGTAGAAGCGCTTGCCGCCGCCGAGATCGAAGTAGCCGTCCCAGATGTGGAGGTCGGAGTGGCACACCCCGCAGCGCGTGACCCGAACGAGGACCTCCGAGCCTTTCGGCTTGGGCGTCTCCCTCACCGCGCGCTGCAGCGGCTTGCCGTGCTCGATGATGTCATAGCTGATCATTCGCTCCTCCGCTGACAGGCATTAGGCCTTCGCCGCCGCGTGCAGCGACTGGTCGATGTCCCACAGGATGTCGTCGAGCGTCTCGAGGCCGACCGAGATCCGGATCATGTCGGGCGTCACGCCGGCCTTCGCCTGCTCCTCCTCCGACATCTGCCGGTGGGTGGTCGAGGCCGGGTGGATCACGAGCGTCTTCGCGTCGCCGATGTTCGCGAGGTGGCTCATGAAGGTCGCCGACTCGATGAACTTCTCGCCCGCCCGCGCGCCGCCCTTGATGCCGAACGAGAGCAGTCCGCTCGCGCCCTTCGGCAGGTACTTGCGCGTCAGCTCGTAGTACTTGTTCCCGGGCAAGCCGGGGTAGTTGACCCACGCGACCTGCGGGTGTCCTTGCAGGAACCTCGCGACGGCGAACGCGTTCTGGCAGTGGCGCTCCATGCGCAACGGCAGCGTCTCGAGCCCCTGGAGCAGCAGCCAGGCGTTGAACGGCGAGAGCGTCGGCCCGAAGGTGCGCATCGTCTCCATCCGGCAGCGCATCGTGAACCCGAAGTCGCCGAACGTCTCGTGGAAGATCACGCCGTGGTAGCCCGGCGATGGCGTGGTCATGCCCGGGAAGTTGCCGTTCCCCCAGGGGAAGTTGCCCGACTCGACGATCACGCCGCCCATCGTCGTGCCGTGGCCGCCGATGTACTTCGTCGCCGAGTGGACCACGATGTCCGCGCCCCAGTCGAGCGGCCGGCAGAGGTAAGGCGAGGGCACGGTGTTGTCGACCACCAGCGGAATGCCGGCCTCCTTCGCGATCGCGCCGATCGCCGCGATGTCGACGACGTTGATCGACGGGTTGCCCAGCGTCTCGGCGTAGAGGAGCCTGGTCTTCTTCGTGAGCGCGCGGCGGAAGTTCTCCGGGTCGTCCGGGTCGACGAACGTCGCCTCGATCCCGAGCTTCTTCAGGTTGACGCCGAGGAGCGTGTGCGTGCCGCCGTACAGCGTCGACGCGGATACCGCGTGGTCGCCCGCCTCGAGCAGCGTCATGATCACCACCGCCTCGGCCGCCTGGCCGGTGGCGGCCCCGAGCGCGGCCCGGCCGCCCTCGAGCGCCGCCACGCGCTCCTCGAGCACCGCCACGGTCGGGTTCGAGATCCGCGAGTAGACGTTGCCGAAGGTCTGCAGGTTGAAGAGGCTCGCGGCGTGGTCGGCCGAGTCGAAGACGAACGAGGTCGTCTGGTAGATCGGCGCGGCCCGCGCGCCGGTCGTCGCGTCGGGGATCTGGCCCGCGTGCAGCGCTAGCGTCTCGAAGCCGTACTTGCGGTCCGCCATGTCAGTTGGCAATGTACTTCGGCCGCTTCGCCGAGATCACTTTCGTGTTCACGCCTGCCCAGTTCAGGCCGCCGAAGAGGCGCGCGTGCTCGATCTTCACGCACCGGTCGATGACCGCCTCGAGCCCGGCCGCCTCGGCCTTGCGGGCGGCCTCGACGTTCTTGACGCCGAGCTGCTGCCACAGCACTTTCGCGCGGATCGCGATCGCGTCGTCCGCGATCGGCGGGATGTCCGCGGTCTTGCGGAAGCAGTCGACGATGTCGACGGGGACGGGGATGTCGCGGAGGCTCTTGTAGGACTTCTGGCCGAGGATCTCCCCGTAGTTCGGGTTCACGGGAATGACGGTGTAGCCGTGCTCGAGCATGTACTTCGCCGCGAAGTAGCTCGGCCGGAACCACTGCGCCGAGAGGCCGACGACCGCGATGATCTTGGCGGTTGCCAGGATGCGGCGGAGTCCGGGGATGTCGTCGGTCATGGGACGCGCAGGGTGCTCGGTCGCCATTCTATCGGGTGAGTCGGCGGCAGGGCATACTTGGGGATCCTGTCCAGACCGAGGCGAGCCATGCCAGTCCACCAGAACCTCATCGGCGGCGAATGGGTCGCGGGCGTGACCGCGGCGCCGAACATCAACCCCTCGAACGTGGCCGACGTCGTCGGCGAGTACGCGCGCGCCGACGAGGTGCAAGTCCGGGCGGCGATCGCGGCGGCGCGGGCGGCGTTCCCGGCATGGTCGCGCGGGAACATCCAGGCGCGCGCCGACGCGCTCGACCGGATCGGCAACGAGATCCTCGCGCGGAAGGAGGAGCTCGGCACGCTCCTCGCCCGCGAGGAGGGCAAGACGAAGCCCGAGGGCATCGGCGAGGCGGGGCGCGCGGGCTACATCTTCAGGTTCTTCGCCGGCGAGTGCCTGCGGCTCGCGGGCGAGCTGGTGCCGTCGGTGCGGCCCGGGATCCGGGTCGAGATCACGCGCGAGCCCGTCGGCGTCATCGGGATCATCACCCCCTGGAACTTCCCGATCGCGATCCCGGCGTGGAAGATCGCGCCGGCGCTCGCCTACGGGAACTGCGTCGTCTTCAAGCCCGCGGACCTCGTGCCCGGCTGCGCGTGGGCGCTCGCCGACATCATCGCGCGCAGCGGCCTGCCGCAGGGCGTCTTCAACCTGGTGATGGGCCGCGGCTCGGTCGTCGGCGAGTGCCTTGCGACGGATCCCGGGGTCGACGCGATCAGCTTCACCGGCTCGCAGGAGGTCGGCAAGCGCGTGGCGCAGCACTGCGCCGCGCGGCTCGCGAAGGTCCAGCTCGAGATGGGCGGCAAGAACCCGCAGGTCGTGCTCGACGACGCCGACCTCGACACCGCGGTCAACGTCGCGGTGCAGAGCGCCTTCTTCTCCACCGGCCAGCGCTGCACGGCGGCGAGCCGGCTGGTCGTCACGCAGGGCATCCACGACCGCTTCGTCGCCGCGCTCAGCGAAAAAATGAAGGCGCTCAAGGTCGACGACGCGCTGAAAGACGGGACCGACATCGGCCCGGTCGTCGACCCGAAGCAGCTCGAGCAGGACCTCCAGTACCTCGCCCTCGGGCAGAAGGAGGGCGCGAAGCTCGCCGCCGGCGGCGAGCGCCTGAAGCGCGCGACCGAGGGGTACTACCTCGCGCCCGCGCTCTTCACCGGGACGACGCCCCAGATGCGCATCAACCGCGAGGAGATCTTCGGGCCGGTCGCCTCGGTGATCAGGGTGAAGGACTACGAGGAAGCACTCGCGGTCGCGAACGACACGCCGTTCGGCCTGTCCTCGGGCATCGCGACGACCTCGCTCAAGCACGCCGAGCACTTCAAGCGCAACTCCGCGGCCGGGATGGTGATGGTGAATCTTCCGACCGCCGGCGTGGACTATCACGTGCCGTTCGGCGGCCGGAAGGGCTCGAGCTACGGGCCGCGCGAGCAGGGGCGCTACGCGGTCGAGTTCTACACCACGGTCAAGACCTCGTACGTCAACCCCGCCATGTAGAATCCCCCGGCCTTTGGCCACCCAGGAGGGATCGCGATGTTCGTCGAGGAACGCATGTACACGCTGCACCCGGGGAAGGTGCCCGAGTACCTGAAGCTCTACCAGGAGGAGGGCCTCGCGCTGCAGACGAGCTTCCTGCCGGCGATGGCGGGCTACTACTCCACCGAGGTCGGGCCCCTGAACATGGTCGTGCACATGTGGGCGTACGAGGACCTGAAGCAGCGGGCGGAGTGCCGCGCGAAGATGCAGGCCGACCCGGCGTGGCAGGCGTACGTGAAGAAGGTCCAGCCGCTGGTCCTTCACCAGGAGACGCGGATCATGGTCCCGGCGCCGTTCTTCGCGGCGAAGCTCCAGGCGATGCTGAAGGCCGCCAAGCAGGCTTGAGCGTGGCAGGCCGGATCGTGGCCGTGCGCACGCTGCGACTCTACACCGACGTCCTTCCGTCTAGAGCGGGGCTCGCCGCGCCGCTGGCTGCCGCCACGCGAGCGATCTACGTGCGCGAAGGCGACGCGACGATCCGCGCCGCCGGCCAGGCCGCGACGCTCGCGGTGAACAGCGCGTGGCACGGCGGCGTCGCGTGCGCCGTGACCGCGGGGAGTAACGGCGCAGTGTTGCTGCGCTGGGAGTTGGCGCCGGTCGACGCGCCGGCCGGCGAGGCGCCAGGCGCCGACTCGCGGCTCACGCTCGCGCGGGACCTCGAGCTCGCGGACCCTGCCGGCTATCTGATGCGGCTCGATCGGGTCGACTTCCCGCCCGGCGGGATCGCGTACCTGCACACGCACCGCGGCCCGGGGATCCGCTGCCTGCTCGCCGGCGACATCCGCGTCGAGGTGAGCGGCGTCGCGCACACGCTGAAGCCGGGCGAGGCGTGGTTCGAAGCGGGCCCGGATCCGGTGCTCGCGCACGCCTCGGAGCGGGAACCGACGAGCTTCGCGCGGGTGATGATCCTGCCGCGCGAGCTCAAGGGGAAGTCCTCGATCCGCTACATCCGGCCCGAGGACGAGGCTCAGCCGAAGACGCAGCGGTACCAAGTGTTCTGCGACGAGTTCATCACGCCATGAAGCACGAGCTGAAGACCCGCACCGCCGCCCAGATCCTCGTCGACGCACTGAAGGTCCACGGCGTCGACACCGCGTTCTGCGTGCCCGGCGAAAGCTACCTAGCCGTGCTCGACGCGCTCTACGACGCGCGCGACGCCATCCGGCTCATCGTCGCGCGCCAGGACGGGGGCGCCGCCTACATGGCGGAAGGCTACGCCAAGCTCACCGGGAAGCCCGGGATCTGCTTCGTAACGCGCGGGCCGGGCGCGACGAACGCTTCGATCGGCGTGCACACCGCGTTCCAGGACTCGACGCCGATGATCCTCTTCGTCGGCCAGGTCGGCACCGACTTCGCCGAGCGCGAGGCGTTCCAGGAGATGGACTACCGGCGCATGTTCGGCCAGATGGCGAAGTGGGTCGCCTCGGTCGACCGCGCGGACCGCATGCCCGAGTTCGTGAGCCACGCGTTCCACTGCGCGACCTCCGGCCGGCCGGGCCCGGTCGTGCTCGCGCTGCCCGAGGACGTGCTGACCGAGACGGCAGCGGTCGTGGACACCGACCGCTATCGCGCGGTGCAGGCGCACCCCGGGGCGGCCGACGTCGCGCGCCTGCGCGAGCTGCTCGCGGCCGCGGAGCGCCCGTTCGTGCTGGTGGGCGGATGGGGCTGGAACCCCGCCGCGTGCGCGGATCTCCGGCGGTTCGCCGAAGCGAACGATCTGCCGATCGGCTGCGCGTTCCGGTTCCAGGACACGTTCGACAACCGGCATCCGAACTACGCCGGCGACGTGGGCATCGGCCCCAACCCGAAGCTCGCGCAGCGGGTCAGGGACGCCGACCTCGTGCTCGCGATCGGGCCGCGGCTCGGCGAGATGACGACCGGCGGTTACACGCTGCTGGTCCCGCCGCGTCCGGCGCAGAAGCTCGTCCACGTGCACGCCGGTGTGGAGGAGCTGGGCCGGGTCTACCAGGGCGATCTCCTGATCAACTCCGGCATGCCGCAGATCGCGGCGGCGCTCGCGGCGATGAAGCCGGTCGACGCGCGCCGCTGGCGCGACGCGACGCGTGCGGCGAACGTCGACTACCGCGAGTGGATCGTCCGGCGCGAGAACCCGGGCCGCGTCCAGATGTGGGACGTGATCGACTTCCTGAGCGAGCGCGTGCCCGAGGACGCGATCATGGTCACCGGCGCGGGGAACTTCACCGGTTGGGTGCAGCGCTTCTACCGCTACCCGATGTTCCGGACGCAGATCGGGCCGACGTCCGGCGCGATGGGCTATGGCGTCCCCGCCGGCGTCGCCGCGAAGATCGCCGCGCCGGGCAGGATGGTGCTGTGCTTCAACGGCGACGGCGACTTCCTGATGAACGGCCAGGAGCTCGCGACCGCAGTCCAGTACGACGCCCGCGTGATCTTCATCGTGATCAACAACGGCATGTACGGCACGATCCGCATGCACCAGGAGCGCGAGTATCCGGGGCGCGTGTACGGGACGGATCTGCGCAATCCGGACTTCGCGGCGTACGCGCGCTCCTTCGGCGCGCACGGCGAGACGGTCGTGGAGACGGCGGAGTTCGGGCCGGCGTTCGAGCGCTGTGTGGCGGCGGGCAGGCCGTCGTTGATCGACCTCCACCTCGACCCGCAGGCGATCACGACCCAGATGACGCTCGACGCGATCCGCGCGAAGGCGCTCGCGCGGCGCTAGCGGCCGGGCTTCAGCTGCCGGCGCGCGCCATCGTCAACCCGCACTTGCGCGGACCCAACGTGCCGCGGCCTTCGTAGCTGCGGCCGTTGAAGCGCCCGTCGAAGCGAGCTGTGAGCTCCCGGCCGTAGTAGGCCCGCGCGGCCGAGATCGCGATGCCGGCGAGCGCGAGCCGATCGTCGTCGGCGATCTTCCCCTCGAGCCGCAGGTGGCCGGGCTTTCCCGGCGTGCCCAGGTTGACCTTGGCCGCACCGGTGCGAACCTCGACGGTGAACGCCGGGCCGCCGGCGGGGAGCTCGCCGAATGCCTCGCACGCGAGCTGGGCTTCCCAGGACCCGTCGAACCGCGCGGGGTTGGAGGGTGGTCGCGCTGCGACCACCTCGGTGCGCGGTGCAACCGGCTTCGGTGCCGCCGGGGCCCGCTGTTCCGCCGGTGGCCTGACCGGCGCCGGGACCGCGGTCGGGGTCGGGGCGCTTGCCGCGAGCGGCTTCTGCGCGGCTGGTCGCGGCGGCTCGGGTGCGGGTCTACGCTCGGGGGCGGGCGGCGTCGCGGCTGCCGGAAGCGACGCGATCCGGGCGCGCGCGAGCGGGGCGAACGTGCCGTTGGGATACTTCGCGAGATAGGCTTCGAGCTCCGCGCGGTTCGTGCTGTTGCGCACCGATTCCCAGAACACCGTTTCCTGATCCGACGGTGTGCCCGTCGTCGGCGCCGCGGGCGCGGCGGCCACGAGCGCGGCGGGACCCGCAGACGGCGCCGCCTTGCGCGAGACGGCCTGCCACACGCCGGCCGCAGTGACGAGCACGACGATCCCGGCGGCGATCGCCCAGGCCCAGGGTCGCGGCGCTTTCGCGCGCGGCGACGCGGCGGGTGACCGTTCCGCCGGCCGGGGCGCCCGGCTCTGCGGGCGCGACGGGCTGCTCGGATCCAGAGCCGCGGCCGGCCGCAGGATCTCGGTGATGATCGTCTCCTCCGAGACCGCCGGGCTCACCGGCGCGGCGTGCGCGTCGAGAATCGCTGCAAGGAACGTCTCGGCGCCCTGGTAGCGCTCCTCCGGCTTCTTCGCGAGCGCATTCGCGAGGATCGCGTCGTAGCGCTGCCAGGCGTGCCCCGGGTCGACGGTCGAGGGCTTCGGCGCCTGGGTGTGGCAGACGGCGTAAGCAATCTGCTCCTGGGTGCCGACGAAGGGCTTGGTGTTCGTCAACAGCTGGTAGAAGACCACGCCCGCGGCGAAGAGGTCGGCGCGGTGGTCGATCTCCCGCGCCGCGTACTGCTCCGGCGCCATGTAGCCGGGCGAGCCCATGACCGCGCCGGTCTGCGTCAGGTCGGAAGCCTCGATGCGGGCGATGCCGAAGTCCGCAACCTTCACCCGGCCGTTCATCATGACGATGAGATTCGCCGGCTTGATGTCGCGGTGCCAGACCTTGCGCTCGTGCGCGTGCGCGAGCGCCTCGAGCAGCTGCGACATGATGGAAACGGCGTCGCGCTCGCCGAATCGCGCGCCGCGGCCGAAGTACTCCCGCAGCGAGTTCCCTTCGACGTACTCCATCGCGATGTACGCGACCTCGGCGTCCTCGCCGTAGTCGTACACTGCGACGATGCCGGGATGCGCGAGCCGGCCGGCGGCCCGCGCCTCGTTCCGGAAGCGGGCGAGCATCGAGGCTGCGGGCCGGTCGCCGGTGATCAGCTCGCGGCGGATGGTCTTGATCGCGACGATGCGCCGGATGCCGGGGTCGAAGCCCTTGTACACGACGCCCATGGCCCCGGTACCGAGCACCTCGGTGACCTCGTACTTGCCGAGCTGGGATGGCGTGGTCATGCGCGTGCGCGGTCTGCGGGGGGCTCCCTGGTGGAAAGGATGCCCCCCTCGCCGGGCTCGGTCAAATGACGGGGGACCCCGGACCGGAACTCGTGCGTGACGGACAGAATCCGTGCGCGTTGAAGTGCCGACGCACGGCCCCGGTGCTCAACGTTGCAGCGTGAGCGTGCAGACGCGGGAGCCGAGCACCCCGTTCCCCTCGTAGCGCCGGTCGGCGAACCGGCCTTCGAATCGGGCCCGGTACGGCTGGCCTCGGTACTTCGCGATCCCTGAAATGCCCGGTCCGGCGAGGGCCAGGCGATCGTCATCCGCGATCCGGCCGCTCAGCGCGATATAGCCGGGCGTGCTCGGCCTGCCCCACTGTGCGCTCACCTCGCCGCCGCGGATCTCCGCGCGCGTTTCGATCACGAGGTATGGCCTGTCCTCGAACGGCTGGCAGGAGATCCGCGCGGGCCACACCCCGTCGAACCGACCCGCGACGAGCACCTTCTGCGGCGGTGGAAGTGCGGGTGCCGGTGCGCTTGGCGCCGCCGCGGCGACCTTGGGCGGCGGCTCCGGCGCGGCAGGCTTCGGCGCTGCGACGGCCGGCGGCGGCGCTGAAACCTTGCGCTCCGGGGCGGGCGTCCTCGTCGCGGCCGCCGCCCTCGCTTCCGCGGCGCGCCTCGCCTCGGCGGAGGCGAGGGTGTCGAGCCTCGCGCGCGCGAGCGGGGCGAACGTGCCGTCGGGATACTTCGCGAGGTAGGCCCTCAACTCCGCCGCATTGCTCGAGTTGCGCACCGAGTCCCAGAACAGCGCTTCCTGGCCTGGCTGCTCGGACTTGCGGGCATCCGGCCGTGGCGGCTCGACTGCCGCCGCCCGGC
>DATEDA010000222.1:0-3319 GCA_035286595.1 Burkholderiales bacterium
GCCACCGCGGCGCTCGCCGCACGGGTGATCTACACGGGAGATCCCGTGAGCGCGGACGAGGCCGAGCGCGCGGGGCTGGTCGCGCAGGTCGTTCCGGACGCCGAGCTGGAGCGCGCCGCGGCGGCACTCGCGGCGCGGATCGCGCGCCACAGTGCGGTGGCGCTCAGCCTCGCGAAGGAGGCGCTTCGCGCGGGGGAGGGCCGCGACCGCGAGCGCGCGATGCACGAGGCGCAGACGATCTACGTCGACCAGTTGATGGCGACGCACGACGCGCTCGAGGGGCTCCGCGCCTTCATCGAGAAACGGCAACCGGTGTGGAGGCACGCGTGAGCGCCACCTTCACCGGGCGGAGCGCCGTGCCCGTCTTCCCGGCGTGGCGGGGCCAGGCGCTCGACGAGATCCTGTACCATTGCCGCGAGCTGGTCGAGGACACCGACTTCCCGACGGTACGCCGGTGGCGCGAGGCGGGCGGGAAGGTGGTCGGCCACTTCCAGGTCTACTTCCCCGAGGAGATCGCGCACGCGGGCGGAATGCTGCCCTTCAAGGTGCGCGGCGCGGCGGTCGAGCCGACCCAGGCCGAGTCGCGGTTCGGCTCGTACCTCTGCTCGATCCTCAAGACCTCGCTTGAGCTGGCGCTCGGCAAGCGCGTCGAGCTCGACCTGTTCGTCACGCACCCGATCTGCGATGCGGCGCGCAACCTGGCCGGCGTGTGGGGCCGCAACCTTCCCTACCCCTGCCGGATCCTCTACCTGCCGCAGAACCCGAACTCGGCGTTCGCGGCGCGGTACCTGCGCGACGAGTACGACCGCACGCGGCGCGGGTGCGAGGAGATCGCCGGCAGGCCGATCAGCGACGCCGATCTCACGCACTCGATCGCGGTGTTTAACGAGAACCGCGCGCTGCTCCGGGCGCTGTACGCCCTGAAACGCGAGCGGCCGTGGCAGCTCCCGGCCGACGACGCCTACGTGCTCACCGCGATCGGCGGGCTCGTGCCGCGCGAGGAGCACAACGACCTGCTGCGCGCGGTGCTGCCGCTGCTCGAGGCGCGTGCGGCGCCGCGCCAGGACAAGATCCGGGTGATCCTCGAGGGCGCGTTCTGCGAGCAGCCCCCGCTCGACCTGATCCGCGCGATCGCCCGCTCGTGCTACGTCGTGGACGACGACCTTCTGATCGGGCTGCGCTGGATCACCTCCGACGTGCCGGACGGCGGCGACCCGCTGCTGAGCCTCGCCGAGTCGTACATCGAGCGCTCGGCGCACAGCCCGGTGCAGCACGACCTGCGCAAGCCGAAGGACCGGATGCTGCTCGAACGGATCGAGCGGTCGGGCGCGCAGGCCGCGATCCTGATGGCCGCGAAGATGTGCGAGCCCGGCCTCGAGGAGCTGGTCGTGCACACCCGCGCGCTCGACCAGCGGGGCATCCCGTACTTCGTGAGCGAGTTCGAGGAGAACATGTCGAGCTTCGACAGCCTGGAGATCCAGCTGGAGACGTTCGTCGAGAACCTGCTGTTCGACTGAGGCGGTGCACATGGACGACACGGCGAAGGACACCGGCATCGTCGGACGCGGGAACGACGCGGGCGCCCGGCTGTTCCGCGAGTGGTTCCAGGGGCTGAGCCACGCGGCCGACGAGGGCCGCGGTGCGGCCTACGTCTTCGTGATGGGCAGCCTGTGCGAGCTGCTTAGGGTGTTCGACTTCCCGATCGTGTTCCCGGAGATCAACTCGCTCCAGACGGCGGTGCGGCGCGTCGCGCACGAGTACCTGAACGAGGCCGAGGACTACGGCTTCTCCCCCGACATCTGCGGCTACGTGAAGGCGGACGTCGCGGTGCAGCTGCGGGGCGGCGCGCACCCGATGGGGACGATCCCGAAGCCGGCGCTCGCGGTGTGCACCACCGCGTGCAACACCTACCTCAAGTGGGGCGAGATCTGGGAGCGGATGTACGGGATGCCGCTGTTCACGCTCGACGTCCCCGGCTCGCGCGGCGCGGGGCTGGCCTCGGCGCCCGGCTCGGGCGACTTCGAGCTGGACCGGCGCTACGTCGAGGCGCAGCTGCGCGAGCTGATCGCGCTGTGCGAGCGGGTGTCGGGCGTGCGGTTCGACATCGACCGGCTGCGCGAGCACATGGCGCACGCCACCGCGATGAACGCCGGCTGGGCGCGGGTGCTCGAGCTCAACCGGAGCCGGCCCGCGGTGTTCAACGCGCTGTCGGACGGCACGATCTTCCTCGGCGTCGCGAACGGGTTCCGCGGCACCGCCGAAGGGGCGGCGTACTTCCGCGACCTGGTCGAGGAGCTGGCCTTCAAGGCCGAGCGCGGGATCGGCACGACCATCGAGGAGCAGTGGCGGCTGATCTTCGTCGGGGTGCCGTGCTACCCGATCTTCCGCCGCTTCACGGAGCTGTTCACCGACTGGGGCGGCGTGTTCGTCAATTCGACGTACCTGTGGTTCGCCTCCGGCGGCGCGAACCTGGGCTTCGCCTACGACCTCGCGCGGCCGATCGAGAGCCTCGCCGAGGGCGTGCTGCTCGGCGTGCGCGACGCGATGGACAGCATGTTCTTCCAGACCCGGGCCCTCGCCGGGATGGTGGCCGACTTCGCGGCGGACGGCGTGGTCTTTCACCCGATCAAGAGCTGCCGCACGGTGTCCACCGGGCTGGCCGACACGCGGCGCGCCCTGATGGCGGTCACGGACGTGCCGAGTCTGTTCGTCGAGTCGGACCTGATGGACCGGCGGGTCGTGTCCGAGGCGCAGATGAAGAACCGGATCGACGCCTTTTTCGAGGGGCTCGCCTCGCGGCGCCACCAGGCGGCCGCGGCGACGGCGTAACGGGAGGCACGCATGGCCTATGCGGCGGGCGTGGACGTGGGGTCCACGCAGACCAAGGCGGTTTTGATCAACGAGGCCCGGAAGATCGTGGGCCGCTCGCTCGTCGACACCGGCGCGAACGTGATGCGCGCGGCCGAAACCGCCTTCGCGGAGGCGCTGACGAACGGCGACATCGAGGAAGAAGCGGTCGAGTTCATCGTCGGCACGGGATACGGCCGCTACAAGGTGACGTTCGGCAATACGCAGGTCACCGAGATCAGCTGCCACGCCCGCGGCGCGGTCCACATGTTCCCGGGTACCCGCACGGTGCTCGACATGGGGGGCCAGGACACCAAGGCGATCCGCGTCCAACCATCGGGCGAGATCGTCGACTTCTGCATGAACGACAAGTGCGCCGCGGGCACCGGCCGGTTCCTCGCCGGCGCGGCCGACGTGCTGGGCCTGACGCTGGATGATATCGGCCCCCTCTCCCTCAAGGGCGCCCATCCCA
>DATEDA010000223.1:0-10140 GCA_035286595.1 Burkholderiales bacterium
GCCGGCGAACACGTACGCCGCGCCGGCCCCGGCGCGCGCGGCCGTGCCGCCCGGCTTCGTGACGTCGACCATCGCCGACTTCACGAGGTTCACCCACTTGGGATTGAGCGGCACGGTCCGCACCGGCTGCGGCTCGATCGCCCGCGTCTCGCCGGTGCGCAGGTCGGCGATGTGGCGCACCAGATGCGGGCGGTAGACGACGCCGTTGCTGGCGAGGATCGAGGTCGCGAACGCGAGCTGCATCGGGGTCGCGAGGTTGTAGCCCTGGCCGATCCCGACCGAGACGCTGTCGCCCTGGTACCAGCGCTGCTCCTCGGGCCGCCGGAAGCGCTTGCGCTTCCACTCGCGCGAGGGCAGCAGCCCCGGCTTCTCGCCCTCGATGTCGAGCCCGGTCGGCTGGCCGAAGCCCAACTGCGAGAGGAACCCGTGCAGCTGGTCGATGTCGGTGTCGGCGGCGAGGCCGTAGAAGTAGGTGTCGCACGACTGGACGATCGCGCGATAGAGGTTGACCATGCCGTGCCCGCCGACCTTCCAGTCCCGGTAGCGGTGGGCGACCCCGGGCAGGGTGAAGAAGCCGGGATCGGAGATCGTGTACTCGGGCGTGCGCTTGCCGAGGTGCAGCGCCATCAACGCGAGGAACGGCTTGACCGTCGAGCCCGGCGGGTACGCGCCGGTGAGCGCGCGGTTGTTGAGCGGCTTGTCCGGGTCGTTGTTCAGCGCTTCCCAGCTCGCCGAGTCGATGCCTTCCACGAAGAGGTTGGGGTCGTAGCCGGGCTTCGACACGAGCGCGAGGATGCCGCCGGTCCCCGGCTCGATCGCCACGAGGGCGCCGCGATACTTGCCGAGGGCGCGCTCCGCGACCTCCTGCAGCTTGAAGTCGAGCGTGAGCACGAGGTTGTTGCCGGCCTGCGGCGGCGTCGACGCGAGCGTGCGGATGCCGCGCCCGCCGGCATCGATCTCGACCTGCGCCGACCCGGTGGTCCCGTGCAGCTCGCGCTCGTAGCTCGCCTCGAGCCCGCTCTTCCCGATGAAGTCCGAGCCCTTGTAGTTCGCCGCGACCCCGTCGGCCTCGAGCCGCTCGAGGTCCTTCTCGCTGATCCGCCCGATGTAGCCGAGGACGTGCGAGCCGAGCTCGCCCATGGGGTAGTTCCGGAAGAGGCGCGCCTTGATCTCCACCCCGGGAAAGCGGTAGGCGTTCGCGGCAAACCGCGCCACCTCTTCGTCGGTGAGCCGGGTCTTGATCGGCAGGCTGTCGGCGCCCTTGACCTCGGCCCGGAGCTTGCGGAAGCGGTTGCGGTCCCGCGGGCCGATGTCGACGACGGTCGCGAGCTCGCTGATGGTGGCCTCGACGTTCTCCACCTTTTGCGGGTTGATCTCGAGCGTGTACTGAGATTCGTTCCGCGCCAGCACCACGCCGTTGCGGTCCAGGATTAGCCCGCGGTTCGGCACCAGCGGCACCACCGAGATGCGGTTGTCCTCCGCCTTGGTGCGGTAGTAGTCGTGCTGGACGAGCTGGAGGTAGGCGAAGCGCAGGGCGAGCAGGCCGAACGCCGCGAGGACGACCGCGCTCGCAACGCCGAGGCGGAGCTGGAACCGCCGGAGCTCGCTCTGGAGGTCGCGGAATTCGGCGTAGCTCATGGTGAACTCAGATCGGCCTGGTGTCGTCCACCGTCGCCGCCCGTCGCTGGGGGGCGAGCAGCAGGAAGGTCACCAGCGGCCACAGCATACCGGCGATCACGCTGCCGACGAAGAACGAGAGGCCCGGGTAAGTGCCGCCGGCGGCCATCCGCGCGACCAGCATGAGGAGCTGGCTCGCCGCGAGCAGCACCAGCACCTGCACCGCCTGCTGCCAGACCGTGAAGCGCAGGATCCGCCGATGGAGGGCCTGTGCGGCGTAGGCAAGCGCGGCGTACGCGAGCGCGTGCTGGCCGAACAGCACGCCGTTCGCCGCGTCCATGACGAGCCCGACCCCCCAGGCGACCCCGATCCCCATCCGCCGCGGCTGGTGGACGCACCAGAACGCGAGCACGAGCGCGACCAGGTCCGGCACGCCGCGCAGGTCGCGCCAGGGCAGCAGGTTGAAGGCGAGCGCCAGCAGGAGGCTCGCCGCCATGAACCCCACCTTCACCGGCAGGAGGATGCGCTCGGGGCGCGTCTCGAGGGCCATCACTCGCCCCGCCGCGGGCGTTTGGACTTCGCCTTGCGGCCCGCGCGCTCGGACTCCGAGCTCCAGGCCGGCCCGTCCTCGGCCTTCGCGAGGACCAGCACCTGGCGGTGCTGGTCGGTGCCGGCGACCGGCTGGCAGACGATCTTCGCGAACGCGTACGCCGCATCGCGCTCGACCCGCACGACGCGCGCGACCGGCAGCCCGACCGGGTAGACGCCGTCGATGCCGGAAGTGACGAGGAGATCGCCCTTCTCCACTTCGGCGTTGGCCGCCATGTGGCGGAGCTCCATGGTCGAGCCGTCGCCCGAGCCATACGCAACGCCGCGCAGGCCGTTGCGCAGGATCTGGACGGGGATCGCGTGATCCTTGTCGGTGAGGAGCGTGACCTCGGCGAGCAGCGGCTGCACGCGCGTCACCTGGCCGAGCACACCGGCCGCGTCGATCACCGCCTGGCCGGCGGTCACGCCCTGCTGGCTGCCCTGGTCGACGATCACCTTCCGGCTGAACGGGTCGCGGCCCGCGTAGACGATCTCGGCGAAGATCGCGCGGGCCCGGAGCTTCTCCCGCGCGCCGATCAGCCGCCGCAGCTGCTCGTTCTCGCTGCGCACCGCGTCGAGCACGAGGATCTCCTGTGCGTCCCGCAGCTTCTCCGCGCGGAGCTCCGTGTTCTCGCGACGGAGCTCCGCCCGGCTGGCGAAGAACTCCCGGGTCCGCGCGAGCGCCGAGACCGGGGCGATCGCGAGCTGCTGGATCGGGTAGACCGCGAGGGCGATCACCTGGCGCACCGGCTCCGCGTACCGGAACCGCGCGTCGAGGACCATCAGCAGGACCGAGAGCAGCGCGAAGAAGGCGAGCCGCGCGATCGGAGCCGGGCCACGGTGGAAGAACTGGGGCGGCGCGTGCTCCATGGGCAATGGATGATCGGTGCTGCGCGAAGGGGTGAGCCGGCGGCCCGGGCGCCGGCCGGCGCGTCACCCGCGACCCACCACCGGTTACTCGTTCGTGAAGATGTTGCTGCCGAGCTTCTCCATCTTCTCGAGCGCCTTGCCCGAGCCGCGCACCACGCACGACAGCGGGTCCTCGGCGACGATCACCGGGAGCCCGGTCTCCTCCATGAGGAGGCGATCGAGGTCTCGCAGCAGCGCCCCGCCGCCGGTGATGACCATGCCCTTCTCGGCGATGTCGGCGCCGAGCTCCGGCGGCGTCTGCTCGAGCGCCGACTTCACCGCCGAGACGATCTGGTTGAGCGGCTCGGTCAGCGCCTCGAGCACCTCGTTCGAGGAGATGGTGAAGCTCCGCGGGATGCCCTCGGCGAGGTTGCGGCCCTTGACCTCGATCTCACGGACCTCGGAGCCCGGGAACGCGGAGCCGATCTCCTTCTTGATGTTCTCGGCGGTCGCATCGCCGATCAGCATGCCGTAGTTGCGGCGGATGTAGTTGATGATCGCCTCGTCGAACTTGTCGCCGCCGACCCGGACCGAGCCGGAGTAGACCATGCCGCCGAGCGAGATGACGCCGACCTCGGTCGTGCCGCCGCCGACGTCGACCACCATCGAGCCGGTCGGCTCGGCGACCGGCAGGTCGGCGCCGATCGCGGCGGCCATCGGCTCCTCGATGAGGTACACCTGCGAGGCGCCGGCGCCGATCGCCGACTCGCGGATCGCGCGCCGCTCGACCTGGGTCGACCCGCACGGCACGCAGATGATGATGCGCGGGGACGGCGAGAGCAGCCGCGACACGTGCACCTTCTTGATGAACTGCTTCAGCATCTGCTCGGTCACGGTGAAGTCGGCGATGACGCCGTCCTTCATCGGGCGGATCACGGTGATGTTCCCGGGCGCCTTGCCGAGCATCTGCTTTGCTTCCTTGCCGACCGCCTGAATGGTGCGCTTCCCCTGGGGGCCGCCTTCCTGGCGGATCGCGACGACCGAGGGCTCGTCCAGCACGATGCCTTTGCCGCGCACGTAGATCAGGGTGTTCGCGGTGCCGAGGTCGATGGCGAGATCGTCGGAGAAATACGCGCGCAGAAATCCCAGCATGGATGTCGCTATTCCGGTAGTTGCCCCGAGGCGCGGGGGCGATACGCGAAGCGACTATAATACCGACTTCTAAACCGTTGTTCTACGTCGAAAATCACGATGCCCCTCAGTTTCGATGACGTCCGCCGCATCGCCCATCTCGCCCGGATCGAGGTGACCGGCGGCGAGCTGCAAGCGGTGCAGCAGCAGTTGAACGGCATCCTCGGCCTGGTCGAGCAGCTCCAGGCGGTCGCGACCGCCGGCATCGAGCCGATGGCCCATGCGCAGAATGTCACGCTCCGATTGCGCGACGACGCGGTGACCGAGCCCGATCAGCGCGCGCTCTTCCAGTCGAGCGCGCCCGCCGTCGAAGCCGGCCTGTATCTCGTGCCGAAGGTCATCGAGTGATGGGGGTGGGCGGGGAAAACACCTGACCCGCCAGCCACCTATCGCCATCGCCCGCGCCCGTGTTCGAGGCCTCTCTCACTGAGGTCGCCGCCGCGCTCGCGGCCCGGCGGGTGTCGAGCGTGGAGCTCACGCAGACCTTCCTCGACCGCATCGCGCGCGCCCAGGGGGAGCTCAACGCGTTCATCACCGTGGACCCCGAGCGGAGCCTCGCGCAGGCCCGGGCCGCGGACGGCCGGATCGCGCGCGGCGAGGGGGGACCCCTGACCGGAATCCCGGTCGCGCACAAGGACATCTTCTGCGCGAAGGGGTGGCGGACCACCTGCGCATCGAAGATGCTCGCCGACTTCGTCGCGCCCTACGACTCGCACGTCGTCGAGCGGTTCGACCGGGCCGGCGCGGTGCTCCTCGGCAAGACCAACATGGACGAGTTCGCGATGGGCTCGTCCAGCGAGAACTCCCACTACGGCCCGGTGAGAAATCCTTGGCATACGGAGTTCGTGCCCGGCGGCTCGTCCGGGGGGTCGGCGGCGGCGGTCGCCGCGCGGCTCGCCCCGTGCGCGACCGGGACCGATACCGGGGGGTCGATCCGCCAGCCCGCCGCCCTCTGTGGCGTCTCGGGCATCAAGCCGACCTATGGGCTGGTGTCCCGGTACGGGATGATCGCTTTCGCCTCGAGCCTCGACCAGGGCGGCCCGTTCGCCCGGACTGCCGCCGAACTCGCGCTGATGCTGAACGCGATGGTGGGGTTCGATCCGCGCGACGCCACGAGCCTCGAGCACCCGCAAGAGGACTACGCCCGGGAGCTCGAGCGGCCGCTCGCGGGACTACGCATCGGCCTGCCCGGGGAGTACTTCGGGCCGGGGATGGATGACGACGTCCGGCGTGCCGTCGAGGACGCGATCGCGGCGCTTGGAAAGCTCGGCGCCGCGACCGTCGAAGTGGCGCTTCCGAACACCAGCCTCTCGGTGCCCGCGTACTACGTGATTGCGCCGGCGGAGGCGTCGTCCAACCTCTCGCGCTACGACGGCGTGCGGTACGGGTACCGCGCGCCGGAATATGGGGACTTGCTCGACATGTATTGCAAGACGCGGGGACAGGGGTTCGGTCCGGAGGTGAAGCGCCGCATCCTCGTCGGCACGTACGTCCTGTCGCACGGCTACTACGACGCCTACTACCTCCAGGCGCAACGGGTGAGGCGGCTGATCGCACAGGACTTCGTCGAAGCGTTCAAGCGCTGTGACGTGATCCTGGGTCCGACGTCGCCCACGGTCGCGTTCCGGGTCGGGGAGAAATCCTCCGACGCGGTGAAGATGTATCTCAACGACATCTACACGACCGCGGCGAACCTCGCCGGCCTGCCCGCCATGTCGATCCCGTGCGGCTTCGGCGCCGGCGGGCTCCCGGTGGGGCTCCATCTCGCCGGCAACTATTTCGCGGAGGCGCGTCTGCTCAACGTCGCGCACCAGTATCAGCGCGCGACCGATTGGCACGCGCGCACGCCCCCGGCCTTCACATGAGCCGCGCGCGCGAGGGTAGTCCAATGAGCTGGGAGATCGTCATCGGGCTGGAGACCCACGCCCAGCTCTCGACGCGATCCAAGATGTTCTCCGGCGCGGCGACCGCGTTCGGTGGGGCACCGAACACGCAAGCCTCCGCGGTGGACATCGCGCTGCCGGGCGTTCTGCCGGTCGCGAACAAGGGGGCGGTCGAGCGCGCGATCCGATTCGGGCTCGCGGTCGGCGCGACCGTCCACCGCATGTCGATCTTCGCGCGCAAGCACTACTTCTACCCCGACCTGCCGAAGAGCTACCAGATCAGCCAGTACGAGGCGCCGATCGTCCAGGGCGGCACGATCGCGATCCTGACCGAATCCGGAGAGAAGCGGATCCGGCTCACGCGGGCGCACCTCGAAGAGGATGCGGGCAAGCTGCTGCACGAGGACTTCCAGGGGATGAGCGGGATCGACTTCAACCGCGCCGGCGTCCCGCTGCTCGAGATCGTCTCCGAGCCCGACCTGCGCTCGGCCGCGGAAGCGGTCGCCTACGCACGCGCGGTGCATTCGCTCGTGCGCTGGATCGACATCTGCGACGGCAACATGCAGGAGGGGTCGTTCCGCTGCGATGCCAACGTCTCGGTGCGACTGTGGGGCGAGACGAAGCTCGGCACGCGCTGCGAGATCAAGAACCTCAACTCGTTCCGGTTCCTCCAGCACGCGATCGAGCACGAGGCGCGGCGCCAGATCGAGGTGCTCGAGGGCGGGGGCAGCATCATCCAGGAAACGCGGCTCTACGACCCGGACCGCGACGAGACGCGTTCGATGCGCACCAAAGAAGACGCGCACGACTATCGGTACTTCCCGGATCCGGACCTGCTTCCGCTCGCGGTGAGCGAGGAATGGATCGGGGAGATTCGGTCACGGATGCCCGAGTCGGCGGAGGCGAAGCGCGATCGCTACCGGACCGAGCTGGGACTCTCGATGGACGAGGCCGTCACCCTTACCCAGTCGCGCGAGATGGCGGAGTACTTCGAGGGCGTCCTACGATCGCTACGGTCGCTCGCGCATGGGAACGTCGACGACAAAGTGCTCGCACGAGCGGCAGCGACGTGGGTAACGGGTGAGGTCTCTGGCGCGCTCAACAAGGCAGAGCTCGAGATCGGCGGTTCCCCGGTCCGTGCGGATCAGCTGGCGCAAGTCATCTGGCTCGTGCTCGGGAGCAAGGTCCCTTCGCGCACTCACGCGAGGGAGGTTTTTGCGAGGATGTGGGAGTACGAGCAGTCTGACCGACTAGCGGGCTCCGCAACGTCGTCGGTCTCCAGACCAGCTGCAGGCGTCTCGGCGGAACAGATTGCCCGCGATCTCGGGTTCGACCAGGTGATGGACGCGGGGGCCGTGGAGGCGATCGTCGCCGAGGTGCTGGCCGCGAACCCGAAGCAGGTCGAGGACTACCGCGCTGGCAAGGAGAAGGCGTTCAACTCGCTCGTGGGCCAGGTGATGAAAGCGACTAAGGGCAAGGCGAACCCGGCCCAGGTCAACGAGCTGCTGCGGAAGAAGCTCGCCGGGTGAGGCTGTACTGGATCCCCGCTTTCGCGGGGATGACGCTTTCGCGGGGATGACGCGCTACACGCGCGTCACTTCTTCGCCGGATCCGAACCCGCGGCGACTGGCGCCAGCCCCGCCTTGGCGAGCCCGCGATAGCGGCGCAGATCCTCGTCGTACCGCGCGTTGATCGCGTCGCTTTCCTTCTTCTTCTTCTCGAGCAGCTCGGCCTGCGACCTGATCTCGACCTCGTTCGTCCGGATGTCCTGCTTGAGGATGGCCGGCATCGGCCGCTTCTTGTAGAACTCGGCCTCGGAGGCCAGGGAAGCTTTCCGCTTCTCCGCGTCGGCGAGCTTGAGCTCCGCCTCCTTGATCGAGTCCTCGTTCGCCTTCAGCGCCCGCGCGCGGGCCTCGTCGATGTCCCGTTCGCTCGGATAGGTGTTGAGGAGCGCCATGTTCTTGCGCTTCTCTTCCTTCGCCGCCAGGTCCTCTTCGATCTTGCGCTTGCGCTCGGCCGCCTTCGCCGCGATCTGCTCGGGCGTGAGCGCCGCGTCGTTCCGCCGGACCACCGTTCCCTGGGGGCTGAGCTGCTCGTTCGCCTTGCCGGCGGCGCTCGCGGGGAGCTTGTCCGTGTACACGATCTGCCCGGTCGCCGGGTCGGTGTACTTGTAGAGCTTCTGCGCCGCCGCCGGCGCCGCGGCCGCAGCCGCGCAGAGGAGCAATAGGAGGAGGCGTCCGCTAAGCATGGTTCGAGACTCCGTATTGTTTGCGATATGCGGCGATCGCTCGCAGGCTCTCCTCGTGCCGCGGTGCGTCTTGTAGGTATCCGACGAGGTCGTCGAGGGTCGCGATCGCAATGACCGGGATCCCGTAACGGCGCTCTACTTCCTGCACGGCCGACAGCTCGCCCGTGCCCCGCTCCATCCGGTCGAGGCACACGGCGATGCCGGCGGGAACGGCGCCGGCGGCCTGGATGATCGCCACCGACTCGCGCACCGCGGTGCCCGCGGTCATCACGTCGTCGATCATCAGCACCCGCCCGGTGAGGGGCGCACCGACGACCACGCCGCCTTCGCCATGGTCCTTCGCTTCCTTCCGGTTGTACGCGTACGGCACGTCGCGGCCCTCCCGGGCGAGCGCGACCGCGGTTGCCGTCGCGAGCGCAATTCCTTTATAGGCGGGGCCGAACAGCATGTCGAATGCCACCCCGGAGGCGCGGATCGCGGCTGCGTAGAATTCCGCGAGCCGGCCGAGGCTTGCCCCGGTGCTGAACAGGCCGGCGTCGAGGAAGTACGGCGAGGACCTGCCGGATTTCGTCACGAAGCTGCCGAAACGGAGCACCCCGCAGTCGATCGCGAAGGCGATGAAGTTCCGGCGGTCAAGGCGCTCGCCCACGTTCCGAGGGATGGAAATTTTTCCTGCAGATTTCAACATGTTACGCGTCATAACCCTCAACCTCAACGGCATTCGCTCGGCGGTTGCCAAAGGATTCCTCCGGTGGCTCGGCCGGCAGCGGGCGGATTGCGTGTGCATGCAGGAGGTCAAGGCCCAGGAAAACGACCTGCCTCGTGCAATCCTCATGCCAGGCCGGCTCCACGGCCGCTTCGATTTCGCCCGGAAGAAGGGCTACAGCGGCGTCGGGCTGTACTGTCGCCGCGAGCCCGATGCGGTATCGACCGGGTTCGGAAGCCGCGAGTTCGATCCCGAGGGCCGGCTGCTCCGCGCGGACTTTGGACCGCTGTCCGTCGTCTCCGTCTATCTGCCCTCGGGCTCGAGCTCCGCCGAGCGACAGCGGGCGAAGTTCCGGTTCCTCGACGAGTTCATGCCCGAGCTGCGGCGGCTCGCGGCGAGCGGGCGCGAGTTCATCCTCTGCGGCGACTGGAACATCGCGCACCGGGAGATCGATCTCAGGAACTGGCGCTCGAACCAGAAGAACTCCGGCTTCCTCCCCGAGGAGCGCGCCTGGCTCACGGAGGTGTTCGAGCGGGCCGGCTGGGTCGACGTGTTCCGCCGGCTCGACCCGCGGCCGGAGCAGTACACGTGGTGGTCGAATCGCGGCCAGGCGTGGGCGAAGAACGTCGGCTGGCGGATCGACTACCAGATCGCGACACCCGGGATCGCCGCGAAGGCAGTGAAGGCGTCGATCTACAAGGCGAAGCGCTTCTCCGACCACGCGCCGCTGATCATCGACTACGCCTGGAATCTGTAGAACCGGACAAGCCCGGTCCTACGGGTCACGACGCAAGGCGCCCAAGCGCCGCCACCGCCCAGCGATACCCGCGCCAGAACAGGATCGCACGCCGCGCCCATCGGAACGCGCGCTTCGGGGAGAGTGCAACGAGCGCCGCGACCGCGAGCAGGAGCGCGCCAGGATGCTCCCGCGCGTACCGCACGGTCCGGAGGCCGTGGTCGGCGAGCGCGAGCGGTGCGCGCCAGCGTTGGACGAGGAGCGCGAGCGCGTCGCGCTGCACCGTCGATCTTGCGAGCAGGAGCTCGCGCCGCGCGCGAAT
>DATEDA010000224.1:0-19515 GCA_035286595.1 Burkholderiales bacterium
ACGACGGCAACGACACGGTGATCGGCGCCGCGGGCGACGACGGCCTGGACGGCGGCGAAGGCAACGACCGGCTCGACGGCGGCGAGGGGAACGACAACCTCTACGGCAGCGGCGGCAACGACACGCTGCTCGCGGGGACCGGCCAGGACAACGCATACGGCGGCGAAGGCAACGACAGCGTCGACGGCGCGGCGGGCAACGACAACCTCTACGGCGAAGCCGGCAACGACACGCTCGCCGGCGCGGACGGGAACGACAACCTCTCCGGCGGCGACAACAACGACCGGCTCGACGGCGGCGCCGGGAACGATGAACTGAACGGCGACGACGACAACGACACCCTGATCGGGGGGGCCGGAAACGACCAGCTGAACGGCAACAGCGGCAACGACAGCCTGGACGCCGGAGCGGGCGACGACTTCCTGAACGGCGGCGACGGCAACGACGCGCTGCTCGGCGGGGACGGCAACGACTTCATCTACGGCAGCAACGACGCGGACAACATCCAGGGCGGGGCGGGGAACGACTACCTCGATTCCGGCATCTTCGACGGCGCAGCGGACACGCTGAACGGCGGCGCGGGCGACGACGAGTACTGGATCACCGGCACGGAAGAAGGCGACGTGATCGCCGCCGACACGGCCGGCAACGACGTGGTGCATACGTATGGCAGCTTCACGCTGCCCACCGGCATCGAGACCCTGATCTTCGAGTCCGGAGAAAGCGCCGTCGGCACCGGCAACGCCTCGAATAACGCCTTGATCGGCAACACTGGCGACGACACGCTGATCGGCCTGGCCGGAAACGACGTGCTCTTCGGCGAGGGCGGCGACGACTCGATGGCGGGCGGCGCGGGCAACGACTGGTACTCGGTCGACAGCTTCGACGACGTGGTGGACGAGACGGTTTCGGGCTCGAGCGGCACGACCGACACGGTGTTCTCCAACATCTCGAGCGTCACGCTCGGCGCGAACGTGGAGAACCTGACCTTCGCGGACTACCGCGGGGTCGGAGACCCGCTGACCTATGTCACGGGCACGGGCAATGCGCTCGGCAACTTCATCACCGGCAACGGCTTCGGCGGCGTGCTGATGGGCGGGGCGGGCAACGACACGCTGGACGACGGCGGCAGCGACGGGCTGGGCGACACGCTGCACGGCGGCACCGGCAACGACCGCTACATCGTCACGAGCGAGGACACGCGCGTGATCGAGCTCGACCCGAACCCTGGCCAAGTCGGGGTCCTGGGCAAGATCGACACGGTCGAGTCCACGGTCAGCTTCGCGCTCGGCAACAACGTGGAGAACCTGATCCTCGTCGGCTCCGAAGGCGAGATGGACGGCATCGGCAACGAGCTGAACAACAGCATCACTGGCCACGCCGGCGACGATTTCCTGTGGGGCCGCGCGGGCAACGACACGATGAGCGGCGGCGCGGGCGACGACACCTATATCGTCGAGCAGACCGGGGACGTGGTGAACGAGACCGTCGCGAACGGCGGAAACGACACCGTCATGGTCTTTGCCGCGGGCGCCTACTCGCTCAACGTGGCGGCGCGCCTGGGGGTGGAGAACCTCGAGCTGCGCGGCCTTTCCGGAAACGGAACGGGCAACGCGCTTAACAACCTGATCATCGGCAACTCCGCCGGGCAGACGATCGACGGCGGGGTCGGAAACGACACCCTGCGGGGCATGTCGGGCGACGACACCCTCGTCGGCGGGGCCGGGGACGACGAGCTCAACGGTGGGCGCGGCAACGACTCGATGGCCGGCGGTGCGGGCAACGACACCTACCACGTCAATGCGGCCAACGACGTGATCAGCGGCGAAGCCACTGCGGGCGGGATCGACACCGAGATCAGCAGCGTGAGCGAGACGCTCGACGGCGGAGTCGAGAACCTGGAGCTGATCGGCATCGCGAAGAACGGCACCGGCAACACGTCTAACAACGCGATCTCCGGAAACGCGCAACGCAACACGCTCACCGGCGACGCCGGCAACGACACGCTCTCGGGCAACGCGAACCGGGACACGCTCCTCGGTGGGCTGGGCAACGACCAGCTCGACGGCGGCAGCGAGAACGACGACCTGCAGGGCGGGGACGGCAACGACCTGCTGCTCGGCGACATGGGCGACGACATGCTCTCGGGCGATGCGGGGAACGACACGCTGAACGGCGAGGTCGGCAACGACACGATGGCAGGCGGCGCGGGGAACGACAGCTACACGCTCGATAGCACGCTCGACGTGATCAGCGGCGAGGACTCGGCGGGAGGCACCGACACGGTCACGCTGCTCGGGTTCGGGCCCGGGCCGGCCTACGTCATGGGTGAGGGCATCGAAAACCTCGTCCTGGGCGCGGGCACGAGCGTGAACCCCGACGGGAACGAGCTCGTCAACCAGATCACGGGGAACGAGAACAACAACTTCATCTATGGGTTTGCGGGTAACGACACCCTGACCGGTGCGGCCGGGAACGACTACCTCGACGGCATGGACGACAACGACAACCTGGCGGGCGGCGAGGGCGACGACACGCTTCTCGGCGGGGACGGCAACGATGCCCTGGCCGGAGACGCCGGCAACGACTTGCTCGACGGCGGAGTCGGCAACGACTCGATGAACGGCGGGGCGGGGGACGACACGTACTTCCTCGACCGCGTGACGGGCGACACGGTGACGGAGGCGCTGAACGGCGGAACCGACACGGTACAGCTCTTTCTCGAGAATGGCCCGTCGAACCCGTACACCCTCGGCGCCAACTTCGAGAACCTGGAGATGGTCATCGGCGCAGGAACGGTGGCGATCAAGCTGGTCGGAAACGGCCTGGACAACCAGATCACCGGCGACGACGGCAACAACACGCTGGACGGTGCGGCGGGCAACGACGGCCTCTTCGCGAGCGCCGGCGACGACTCGCTGATCGGCGGCGCGGGCGACGACTGGCTCGAGGGTGCCGCGGGCAGCGACACGATGACGGGCGACGCCGGCGATGATGCTCTCTATGGACAGGACCAGGCCGACTCGATGCTGGGCGGAGCCGGCAACGACACCCTCGACGGCGGCACCGACAACGACACGATGTTCGGCGGGGACGGGAACGACGATTTCTGGGCCTCCAACGGCGACGACTCGATGAGCGGCGAGGCCGGGAACGACACGCTGAACGGCGGCACCGGCAACGACACGATGTCCGGCGGGGCGGGCAACGATAGCTACTTCGTCGACTCGGCGGACGATGTGATCATGGGCGAGACGTCGGCGAGCGGCGGCGCGGACTCGATCGTGATGTCCGGGTCGTTCGATTTCATCATGAACGACACGGCTCCCGGCGGAGCGCTCAACTTCATCGAGAACCTGACGATCAACCAGTTCGAGAGCGGCCTCACCTTCGAAGGAAACGGCCGGGCGAACGACATCTCGTTCGATGCGAGCAGCGGGCTCAGCCTGGACGCGGGCGAAGGCAACGACACGGTGACCGGGAACGGTTTCCTGCAGAACGACCTCAGCGGGCAGAACTACACGCTGACCGGCGGCGGAGGCACGGACGTTCTCGACGTCGCGCTGGCGAGCGGCGAGGGCTTCTCGAACGTCCTCGCGAGCCAGTTCGAAGAGATCCACATCGAAGTCGCCGGGACGGAGGCGAGCTGGAACGCGAGCGCGGCGCAGATGCATCTCTCCGACTCCAGCGTTGCGCCGACGATGCTCGATCTGTTCGATCAGTCGATCGGCACCGTCTACACGCTGGAGAATTTCAACGACGCGACGCTGTTCCTCGACTTCACGAGCGAGGGCGCGCTGAACGTGGTCTCCGGGGCAAACGTCAACGCGGCGATCGTCGCGAGCGGCGTCACCGCCGACCTGACCATCGACGCGGAAGCAGCGGGCAGTCTCGACGTGTCGGCGGTGCAGGGCGAGGGGACTCCGAGCGACGTGATGCTGAACCTCGGCGACTTCGCCTACACGCTGGGCATCGCGGACGGCCAGCAGGTTTCGGTGGAGAACTACGAGGGCAACACCCTCGTGCTCGAGGCCGAGGACCTTTCGTCCAACAACACCCTGATCGTTGACAACGTGGCGGCGCCGCTCGTCCTGGTGAACGGGTTCGAAGGCTCCTTCAACACGCTGACGATCGACGCGAGCGGCTCGGACAACGAGCTGGACGTGATCGGCGCGGTGAACACGCTCGAGCTGCTCGGCAGTCCGTCCGACTCGCTCATCCTGAGGCTCAACAGCGGCGGCGCGACGACGGTGGACGCGGGCGAATTCGGTGGCGACCTGACCTTGTTCAACAACAGCGGCGAAGGGATGAGCCTCACCGCCGGGTCGGGCAACGACTGGATCAACGGCCAGGCGGGATCGAGCGACGTGCTCGACTACGACCCGCTGGTGTTCACCGAGTCGCTGCTCGACACCAATGACGTGATCCAGGACGATTACGAGGGCGACGGCGACCAGTTGACCGCCAACATCAGCGGGCTGGGCATCGGCGGCACCGACCTCAGCGGCACGGGCGAGGGGGACCTCAACATCCTCGGCATCGAGACCATCACCTTTGTCGTGAACGACGGCTTTGGCGACGAATCGCTCGACGGCGGGGTGGACGCGTTCGTCCACGGCGCCGGCATCGAGGGTGTCCAGACGATCTACATCCTCGGCGACGGGCAGTTCGTGCTCGACGACATCGGCGGCGATATCACGGTGAACGCCGATGAGATGGGCCTGGGCGGCTCGGTGACCATCACCGGCGCGACCGGCGAGGGCTCTACGTTCATCGGCAGCAGCGGGGACGATTTGATCCTGATCGGCGCCGCGTCCGGGGGCTGGGACGAGATCAACGGCAACGGCGGCAACGACACGCTGGCGGGGGGCGGCGGAAGCGACGACTTCGTGTTCAATACAGCGCTCGACGGCGAGGGCAACGTGGACAGGATCGTCGACTTCGAGAGCGGGCAGGACCAGCTGCTGCTCGACGGCTTCGGCGCCTTCAGCGCCTTCAGCTTCCTGTCCGGCCAGGGCGTGTCCACCGACAACGTTCTGCTGTTCGACAGCGAAGGAGTAGGCACGCCGCCCGCGGACAACAGCGGCGACATCGACGACTATCTCAAGTACGACACGTCGACCGGCAAGCTCTACTACGACGGCGACGGGAACGGGATCGGCGTTCCTGGACCGGTGCAGTTCGCGGTGCTGCTCGCCGACGGCTCGCCGGTAGAGCTCAACCTGACCGGAGGGGCCGACAGCGACATCTTCATCATGGGCGTGTAAGCCCTGGAAGAGCGGGAAAACGGGGCGGGAAACCGCCCCGTTTCTTTTTCTACGCCTCGGCCCAGAGCCTGAGCAGGTTATGGTAGCTCGCGCTGAGCAACTGCACTTCGGCCGAATCGGGGTCCTTCTTGGTGAGCGACTGGGTCGCCCGGTCGAGGTCGAACAGGATCTTGCGCTGGCTCGTGTCGCGCACCAGGCTCTGCACCCAGACGATCGACGCGAGCCGCGCGCCGCGCGTCACCGGCTCCACGCGGTGCAGGCTCGTAGAGGGATAGATGATCGCGCTTCCGGCCGGCAGCTTGATCTTCTGGCGCACCGCGACCTCGTCGACCAGCAGCTCGCCGCCGTCGTATTCCGAGGGCTCGGAGAGGAAGAGGGTCACCGAGATGTCGGTCCTGAGCGCCGTCGGCTGGTACATCACCGCGTTGTCCACGTGCGAGCCGTAGCGCATGCCCCCCGCGTAGCGGTTGAACATCGGCTCGGTCATCTTCACCGGTAGCGTCGCCGAGATGAACATCGCATTGCGGCGCAGCGCCGCGGACACGATCTTGCCCAGCTCCTTGGTGAGCGGGGCGTCGCGCGCCAGCTGCTCGTTCTGCTTCACGCGCCGCGCCTGGCGCCCGGCGGTGGCCGCGCCGTCGGCGAAGGAGGCGCCCTCGAGCTTGTCGCGGATCTCCTTCAGCTCGGCCTCCTTCAGCACCTTCTGGATCGGCAGGAACATGGCCGAATCCTACAGAAAAACCGGCCCCGGGCGCAGTTAGAATCCGCCCGGTGCGCCTGCTCTTCGTCCACCAGAACTTCCCCGGCCAGTACAAGCACCTCGCGCCGTATTTCGCCTCGCGCCCGGGCAACGAGGTGGTCGGCATCGGCGAGAAGGAAAACGTGCTGCGCCAGCGCCCGGTGATGCCCGGGGTGAAGCTGCTCGGCTACAACCTGCCGAAGCTCGATCCCTCGAAGGTGACCCCGTTCACCCAGAGCGTGCTGCGCGGGATCCACCGCGGCAGGACGGTCGCGCGCGGGGCGCTCGGCCTGCGCAAATCGGGCTTCCGCCCGGACGTGATCTTCACCCACATCGGCTGGGGCGAGGCGCTCTTTCTGAAGGACATCTTCCCCGAGGCGAGAGTGCTTCTCTATTGCGAGTTCTTCTACCACTCGAGCGGCTCGGACGTGGGCTTCGACAAGGAGTTCCCGCAGTCGATGGAGGGGATCCTGCGCCTGCGGGTGATGAATTCGCCGCTCCTCATGTCGCTGGATGCCTCCGACTGGGGCATCGCGCCGACCAAGTGGCAGCAAAAGCAGTTTCCCGCCGGCTATGCCTCGCGGATCAGCGTGGTCCACGAGGGCGTGGACACCGGGCTTGTGACTCCGGATCAGAACGCCCGCTTCACCATCCCGGGCACCCAGAAATCCCTCTCGCGCGAGGACGAGGTGATCACCTACGTGGCGCGGAACTACGAGCCCTACCGCGGGTTCCACATCTTCATGCGCGCGCTGCCGGCGATCCTGCGCCGCCGGCCGAAGGCGCAGGTGGTCATGGTCGGCGGCGACGAGGTGAGCTACTCGCCCCGGCTGCCCGCGGGCCAGAGCTACCGCCAGAGGCTGCTCGCCGAGATGGACGGAAAGATCGATTTCTCGCGCGTGCACGTCTGCGGCCGCATTCCGTACGGCGAGTACCTGTCGCTGCTGCGCGTCTCCTCGGCGCACGTCTACCTGACCTATCCGTTCGTGCTCTCGTGGTCGCTGGTGGAGGCGATGTCGGCGGGCTGCGTCGTGGTCGCCTCGCGCACGCCGCCGGTCGAGGAGGTGATGCGCGACGGCGAGAACGGGCTGCTGGTGGACTTCTTCGACACCGAGGGCATCGCCGCGCGGCTGGACGAGGCGATCCGCAAGGGAAAGGAATTGCAGCCGCTGCGCGAGCGCGCGCGCGCCACCGCCGTCGAGGGCTACGACCTGAGGCGCGTCTGCCTGCCGGCGCAGACCGCGCTCGTCGAAGCGCTCGCCGCCGGGCGCACGCCCGCGCCATGAAGCCCGCGCTCCTCGCCTTTTTCGCCGCGCTGATCGCGGGCGCCGCCCACGCGCAGACGTGGCCGCAGCGCCACGTGAGCATCGTGGTCGGCTATGCCGCGGGATCGGGCGCCGACACTGTCGCGCGCTTTCTCGCCGAGGAGCTGCGCGAGCGCACCGGGCAGGCGTTCGTGGTCGAGAACCGCCCCGGCGCGGGCGGCAACCTCGCGGCGCAGGCGGTGGCGCGGGCGGCGCCCGACGGCTACACGCTTCTCGTGACCGCGAATTCGACGCACGGCATCAATCCGAGCACCTTCAAGCAGCTCGGCTTCGACCCGGTCAAGGACTTCAGCCCGGTGACGACGCTGCTCACCTCCGGGTTCGCGCTGATCGTCAACCCCGACACGGTGCCGGTGAGCACGGTCGCCGAGCTGACCGCGTACCTCAGGGCGCGGCCGGGCCAGCTCGCCTATGCGAGCGGCAGCGCGAGCGCGCTGATGGGGGCGGCCCTTTATCGCCGCCTCGCAGGCTTCGACGCCGTGCACATCCCCTACAAGTCGGACCCGCAGGCGCTCGCCGACCTGATGGGAGGGCGCGTGCACTTCATGTTCACCTTCGGCACGCTCGCGTTCCCGGCGGAGCGCGCGGGCAAGGTGCGCGTGCTCGCGGTGACGAGCGCGCAGCGCATGCAGGCGGCGCCCGGCGTGCCGACCATGGGCGAGGCGGGCGTGCCGGATTTCGAGCTGTACGGCTGGTTGGCGGCGTTCTTTCCGGCCGGGACGCCGCGCGAGGTGGCCGAGCGGGCATCGGCGCTCGCCAACGCGGCGATGACGAGCGAGAAGGGTCGCGCGTTCCTGGCGAAGATCGGCTCCGAGCCGCTGCCCGGCTCGCCCGAGAGCCTCGCCGCGCTGGTCGCCTCCGAGATCCCGAAATGGAGCCGGCTCGCGCGCGACGCCGGCATCGAGCCGCAGTGAACGTCACCGACGCGTTCTTCGCGCGCGCGCGCGCGGCGCCCGACGCGCCGGCGCTCGACACGGCGCAGGGCGGCCTGAACTACGCCGAGCTGGCGCGGGCCGTGATCGCCGCCCAGCACGGATTCGCGCGCGAAGGCCTGAAGCCGGGCGACCTCGCGGGCGTCGCGGTGCCGCGGCAGGTGCAGCAGCTGGTGGCCATGCTCGCACTCGCGCGCCTCGGGGCCGGACAGATCCCGCTGGGCGACTCCGATCCCCCGTTGCTCAGGGCCGAGCTGGCGCGGCGCCTGAAGCTCGCTGCCGTGGTGGCCGGAGAAGCCGGCGCGGTCGCTGGAGTGCCGCGCATCGAGCCGCCTTCAGACCGGGTGGACGAGTTGCGCCGCGCGCCGCAGGCGCAGGCGAGCGCGTCCACCGACGGCGCGCTGCCGTTCCTGGTCAGGCGCTCCTCGGGCACCACGGCCGGGGTTCCCAAGCTCGGGCTGCTGACCCAGGCGCAGGCCCTGCGCTGGCTGGACGATTTCGCCGAGACGGTGCCGCGCGGGCCGGCGGTGCGCTACCTGCCGATCCTCGACATCGGCCTGGTCGGCGCGGTGCACGGCGTGCTGCGCTGCCTGGGCGCCGGCGGGTGCCTGGTGCTGGCGGGAGAGCCGGTCGGCGGGGAACAGGCGGCGCTGGAATTCGTCCTGCGCCACGGCGTGAACTACATCTACGGGACGGCGGTGCACGCAGGCGTCCTGCTCAAGCTCGCGCGCGGCCCGCTGCTCCTGCCGCAGCTGGACGCGTTCGCCATCGGCTCGACCCTCATCCCCGATGCGCTGCGGGCCGACATCCGCGCGCGCCTCACGCCGAACCTGTTCGTGTTCTACGGCATCAACGAGGTGGGGATGATGACGATCGCGCCGCCCGAGCTGGTCGCGCGCGTGCCGGGCACGGTCGGCTTTCCGGTGCCGGGCCTCGAGATCCGCATCGTGGACGACGCCGAGCGGCCGCTCCCGCCGGGCGAGCGCGGGCTGCTGCGCGCGCGGGGACCGGCGATGATGAATGGCTATCTGGACGATCCGGAAGAGACCGCGCGCGCGTTCCGCGACGGCTGGTTTCATTCGAGCGACATCGTCGAGCTCACCGCCGAAGGCGCGCTCATCCATCATGGGCGAGCCGACGACGTGATGATCTTCGACGGCATCAACATCGTGCCGTCGGAGATCGAGAGCGCGCTGCTGCGCCATCCGGCGGTGGCGGAGGCCGCCGCCTTCCCGGTGCGCTCGGACGCGCGCGGCGACCTGCCGATGGCCGCAGTGGTGGTCCGCTCGGCGACGACGGAAGAGGAGCTGCTCAAATTCTGCCGCGGCCGGCTCGGCGTGCGCTCGCCCAAGCGCGTGCTGATCGTGAAGGAGCTGCCGCGCAATGCGTCGGGGAAGGTGCTGAAGCGCGAGCTGGCGGCTCTGGTCCGGCCGTGAACGTCGTAGAGCCCATCATGGCGCAGGCGCGTGCGGCGCCAGAGGCGCCCGCGGTAATCACGCTCGAAGGAACGCTCTCGCGCGCCGAGCTGGAGCGCGCGGTGTCGTGGATAGCGGCGAATCTGCGGCGCGAAGGCATCCGGGCCGGGGCACTGGTCGGAATCGCGGTCCCGAACCAGCTCCAGCACCTGGCGGCGGCGCTCGCGCTCGCGCGGCTCGGCGCGGGACAGATGCCGTTCGGCCCGGGGGACGGGCCGCTCGAGCGCCGCGAGGCGGCGCGCAGGCTGGGAATTACGGCGACGATCGGCGGCAGCCGCTCGCGCATCGAGCCTCCTCCGGAGACGCTGCGCGGGCTGAAGGAGCTGAAAGCCGAACCCATCGAGCCGGAGCGCGGCGGCGCGCTGCCGTTCATCGTGCTGCGCACCTCGGGCACCACCGGCGCGCCGAAGCTCAGCCTGATTACCCACGCGAAGGAGGCGCAGCGCCAGGCCTATGCCGAGGTGCTGCCCTACGGCCCGGACACCCGGCTCCTGTCGATGTCGCGCGTCAGCTTTCCGTGGCCTTTTCTGCACGCCTTCCGCTGCCTCGCTGCGGGCGGCTGCGTCGTGCTGTACGACGGCGTGAAGCGCGGCGAGGAGATCGAGCTCATCCATCGCAGCGGCGCGAACAACCTCGTCGGTGCGCCGGTGCACGCAACCGATCTGCTCAAGGCGGCGCGCGGGCCGGCTCCGGCGCTGCCTGCAGTGCAGGTGCTGATCCTGGGCGCCGCGCTCGTGCCGGAAGCGCTGCGGCTCGAAGTGCGCGCGCGCCTCACGCCCAACCTGTACGTCACCTACGGCACCAGCGAGGTCGGCACGATCTCGGTCGCCACGCCCGCGCTGATAGAGCGCCTGCCCGGCACGGTCGGCACGCTGGTGCGCGGCGTGGAGATCGAGATCCGCGACCCCGAGGGCCGGCCGCTGCCCCCGGGCGAGCGCGGGGTGCTGCGCGCCAGGGCGTCCGGCATGGTCGACGGCTACATCGGCCAGCCGGAGGAGACGGCGCACGCGTTCCGCGACGGCTGGTTCCATTCCAGCGACCTCGTCGAGCGCACCCCGGAGGGGGAGTTGGTGCACCACGGGCGCGCCGACGACATGATGATCTACGACGGCATCAACGTCTTTCCGTCCGAGATCGAAAGCGTGCTGCTGCGCCACCCGGCGGTGGCCGAGGCGGCCGCGTTCGCGTTTCCATCGCCCACGCGCGGCGAGGTCCCCGCGGCGGCGGTGGTGCTGCGCTCGCCGGCGACCGAGCGCGAGCTGGTGGAGCACTGCCGGTCCTGGCTCGGCGCGCGCGCGCCGGTGCGCGTGTACGTGCTGAAGGCGCTGCTGCGCAACCCGGCGGGCAAGGTGCTCAGGCGCGAGCTTGCGGAAACGGTGGTCGGGAAGCGATGAACGTCGCCGACGTCCTCACCCGACGCGCCGAACGCACGCCGCATGCGCCGGCGGTGATCGAAGGCGATTGTGTCTGGAGCTATGCCGAGCTCGATCTCGCCGTCTGGCGCGCCGCCGCCGCCTTCAGGAGACGCGGCTTGGCGCCCGGCGACGTCGTTGGCGTCACGCTTCCGAGCAACGCCCTTCACCTCGTCGCAGGCTATGCGCTCGCGCGCATGGGCGCGGTGCAGATCTCCCTTCCGCTGCGCGAGTCCGATGCGACACGGGCTGCGCTGGCGCGGCGCTTTCGCGCGGTGAGCGTCATCGGGCCGAACGATGTGGATTCCGCGTGGCTCGAGGCGCACGGTCCGGCACCCGATCCAGCGGTACGTTCATCCGGCGAGGATGCTGGCTGGAAGATCGTCACGACCTCGGGCACCACCGGCACCCCCAAGGCGGTGCTGCAGACCCATGCCATGCATGTCGTCTGGCGCGAGCTGAACCAGGCTGTGGTTCCGGTGCAGCCCGACGAACGCTACCTGGCCGTCGTGCCGCTCGATTTCTTCGCCGGCTTCCGGCTGTGCACGGACGTGCATTGGGCAGGCGCCGCGGCGATCGTGGGCGAGACGCCGCCGGCGGTGGAGGAGCTGCTGGAAACGATCGACCGGCAGGGAGTGAGCTATCTGTATCTCACGCGAGCCCACCTGCAGCAGATGCTGCCTGCGCTTTTCGCCGACCGCCAACGGCTGCCTGCGCTGCGCAGACTCCGCGTAGGCTCCATGGTCGTGACCGAGGCGCTGCGCCGCGAAATCCTGCGGCGCCTGACGGCGCACCTCGTCGTCGCCTATGGGACGAACGACGTCGGCTCGCCTTTCACCGTCGCGCAAGGCGAGACGCTGGCGCGTTTTCCGGAGTCCGTAGGTTTCGCCGTACCCGGCGTCGAGTTGCAGGTCGCCGACGAGGCGGGCCGCGCCCTGCCTCCCGGAGAGACCGGCATGGTGCGCGTCAGGGCGCCTGCCATGCCGAGCGCCTACCTCGGCAACCCGGAAGCGAGCTCGAAAGCGTTCCGCGGCGGCTGGTACTACCCGGGGGATCTCGGCATGTTGTCGCCGGAAGACGCGCTCTACTTCAAGGGCCGGGCCGACGACCTGATGAACTACGACGGCATCAAGATCTATCCCTCGGAAGTCGAGGCGGTATTGCTCGAGCATCCTGCGATTGCCGAGGCGGCGGCGTTTCCGGTGCGATCGGCGGTGCACCAGGATCTGCCGTGCGCCGCCGTGGTCTTGCGACAGGCCTTGAGCGCGGAGGCGCTGCAACGATATTGCGTGGCGCGTCTCGGGGTGCGCGCGCCGGTGCGCGTGTACGTGCTGAAGGAGCTGCCGCGCAACCCGGCGGGCAAGGTGCTCAGGCGGGAGCTTGCCGAGAGGGCGAGGGCGAAGCCGTGAATGTCGTCGAGCCGATCCTCGCGCGGGCGCGCGCCGCGCCCGATGCACCTGCGGTCTTGACGGACCAAGGAACCCTCTCGTACGCGGAGCTCGAACGCGCCGTCTCGTGGACGGCAAGCGCATTCCTGCGCGAGGGGATCGAGGCCGGGGATACCGTGGGCATCGCCGTCTCGGACCAGCTGCAGTTCGTGATCTCTTCGCTCGCGCTGGCGCTCGTCGGTGCGGGGCAGATCGCGGTGCATCGGAGCGATCCCACGCCGCTGCGGCGCGAGCTCGAACGCCGGCTGAGACTGGCCGGGACGGTCGGTGCCGATGCCGACTCCGGAGTGCCGAAAATCGCGCCTCCGCCGGCCGATCTCGCCGAGCTGAGGCGCTTGCCCGCCTCGAGCGTCGCTCCCTGCCGCGCCGGCGAGCTTGCTTTCCTGATCAAGCGCTCCTCCGGCACGACCGCGGCCGCACCGAGGCTCGGGGTGCTCACCTTCGCCATGGCGATTCCCTGGCTGGAGAGCCGTCCTTTCGAGCGGCCCGACGTTCCGAGCAAGCGGTTCCTCTCCTTCATTCACGTCGGGTTCGTCACCGCGTTCTCCAATGCCTGGCGCTGCCTGGCGAGTGGAAGATGCCTGGCGCTTGCGGGCGGGATCCACGAAGCGGACGGAATGGTTGAGTTCATCAGGCGTCACGGCGTCAACCATGTCGCCGGCTCGCCCGTGCACGCTGCGCAGCTGCTCCGGCTGGCGCAAGACGGCACCCTGCTTTTCCCCGGTCTGGACGCTTTTCGCCTGAGCACCAGCCTTGTGTCCGACGCGCTGCGCAGGGAGGTCATCGAGCGCATCACGCCGAACCTGTTCGTCTACTACGGCAGCACCGAAGCGAGCGCGATCTGCCACGCGACGCCGGAGCTGGTGCGGCGCATTCCCGGCGTGGTCGGGCCTCCGGTGCGCGGCGCCGAAGTGCAGGTGCTAGACGAGGAGGGTCGTCTGCTTCCGCCGGGCAAGCCCGGCCGGGTGCGGGTGCGCTCGCCGTGGACCATCAGGGGATACCTTGACGACCCTGAAGCGACGGCGCGAGCTTTTCGTGACGGCTGGTTTCATACCGGCGATCTCGGTGAGTTCACCGCCGAGGGCGCGCTGATCCACCGCGGGCGCGCCGACGACGTCATGATCTTCGACGGCATCAACATCTCGCCGTCCGAGATCGAGGATGCGCTGCTGCGCCACCCGGCGGTGGCCGAGGCTGCGGCGTTCGGGATAGTTTCGCGCACGCACGGCGAGATTCCGGCGGCCGCGGTGGTCCTCAGCGCGCCGGTCATGGAGGCGGACCTTCTGGAGCACGGGCGCTCGTGGCTCGGTCTGCGCGCCCCCGTGCGGATCGTCGTCGTTCGCGAGCTGCCGCGTAACGCCGCGGGCAAGGTGTTGAAGCGCGAGCTGGCGGGGCTGGTCCGGACATGAACGTCGTCCGCCCGGAACTCCCAGCGGCCGCCGGGTTCTACCCGGGATTCGAGACCTTCGCATTCCGGCAATGACTGCAGCCAACGCCGCCGACATCCTCACGCGCCACGCCGAGCGCGATCCGTCGGCCCCCGCCATCGTCGAGCCCGCCCGCACGATCGACTACGCCACGCTCGAGCGCGCGGCCTGGCGCGCGGCGGCCTCGTTCCGCGCCCAGGGCATCGCGCCTGGCGACGTGGTCGGTCTCGCCATGGGAAGCAGCGCGCTGCACATCGTGGCGAGCTGGGGCCTCGCCCGTGCGGGGGCGGTGCAGATCGGGCTGAGCGAATTGACTTCCGGACGGGCGGAGCTGGAGCGGCGCCTGCGCGTGAAGACGGTGATCGCCGCGGGCGAGGAGAGCTGGCTCGCGCCGGGCGGCGGCGAGATCGACTGCAGCGTGCGCACGGAGGGCGGGGATGCCGGATGCCGCATCGCCACCACGCCCGCTGCCGGCGGCGGCGCCAGGGCACTGCTCCATACTCACGCCATGCGCGCCGCGAGCTGTGCGGCCACGCTGTCAGCCTCCCGGCTGTCGTCCGGCGACCGCTATCTCGCCGTCGTAGGCCTGGAATTCCAGGCCGGGCTCATCTTCTGCCTGAACATGCACGCAGCCGGCGGCGGTCGTGCTCGTTCCTCGGTTCCCCAACGCCGGCGCGCTGTTCGAGGCGATCGAGCGTTTTGCGGTGAGCTACCTGTTTCTCACGCCGATGCACCTGCAAAACCTGCTGCCGGTGCTGCCGCGGGACCGGCCGCGGCTTCCCGGCCTGCGCAGGCTGGAGGTCGCGGCGATGGCGGTGCAGGAAGCGCTGCGCCGCGAGATCAGGCAGCGGCTCACGCCGAATCTCGCGGTCATGTACGGGACCAACGAGGTGGCGGCCTGGATCAGCGCGGCGGACGGCGAGTCCCTCGACCGTTTCCCCGATTCGATCGGTTTTCCGGCTCCGGGGGTCGAGATGGGGATTGCGGACGATGAGGGGCAGCCGCTGCCGCCGGCGCGGCTGGGGCTGATCCGTGCGCGGGTGCCGGGGATGCCGGCCGGCTACCTCGACGACCCGGAAGCGAGCGCGAAGACGTTCCGCGACGGCTGGTACTACCCCGGCGACCTGGGCATGCTTGCGCCCGAGGGGGCGCTCTACTTCAAGGGGCGCGCGGACGACATGATGAATTTCAACGGCATCAAGATCTATCCGGCCGAGATCGAGGCGGCGCTGCTCGAGCACGCCGCGGTCGCCGAGGCCGCGGCGTTCGCGCTGCCCTCGCCGGTGCACCAGGACGTGCCCGCGGCGGCGGTGGTGCTGCGCGAGCCGGTCCCGGCACGGCAGCTCGACCAGTGGTGCAGAAATCGTCTCCTCGGGCGCGCGCCGCAGGCGCTGCTCGTCATGCGGCGCCTGCCGCGCGACGCGGCCGGGCGCGTGGACAAACCGGCGCTTGCGCGCGCCGCCGCGAAGCGCACCCGTGGCCGCTGACGCTCCGGGGAGCCGCCGCCCGGCGGCGCTTCCGGGGATGGTCGCCTCGGTGCTGCCGGGGCTGCTGTGGCCCGCGCTGCCGCGCGCGAGCAGCATGGCGATCCTCGCCCTGCACGAGCAGCTCGTGCAGTCGCAATGGTGGAGCGCCTCGCGCCTCCAGGCGCTGCAGCTCTGGCAGCTCACCGCGCTCCTCACGCACGCGGCGCGTACCGTGCCCCATTACCGCAGGCTGCTGCGCGCGAGCAGCAAGGTGGACCCGGCGTTTTTTCTCACGCTGCCGGTGCTCACGCGCGCGCAGGTCCAGGAGGATCCCGCCGCGCTCGTCAGCTCGGCCGTACCCCGCAGCCACGGCGCGCCGGGCGAGGTCCGCTCCAGCGGCTCGACCGGCAGCCCGGTCGAGCTGAAGCAGACGCGCCTCACCGCGATGTTCCGGCGCGCGCTCTACCTGCGCGAGCACGTCTGGCAGCGGCGCGATTTCACGCTCCAGGCGGCGGTGATCCGCAACTTCAAGGACGGGAGCGCCATGCCGCCCGAGGGAAAAGCGGCGGGAGGCTGGGGATACGGCTACGAGACGCGCCCGGTCGCCGCGCTCAACATCCGCGCCACGGTGGACCAGCAGCTCGAGTGGCTCGCGCGCGTCAAGCCCGCTTATCTCGCCACCTTTCCCACCAACCTGCGCAGCCTGGCGAACGAGGCGCTCGCGCGCGGCGTCGCACTGCCCGGGCTGCGCCAGGTGAGCACGTACGCCGAGTCGCTGCCTCCGGGCCTGCGCGAGCTGACGCAGCGCGCCTTCGGCGCGACGACCTCGGACATCTACAGCTCGGAGGAGACCGGGCCGATCGCCTTCCAGTGCGGCGAGCATGGGCAGTATCACGTGCAGTCGGAGAACCTGATCGCAGAGGTGATGGACGAATCGGGCCGGCCGTGCGCGCCGGGCGTGCCGGGCCGCGTGCTGGTCACCGACCTGCACAATTTCGCCACGCCGCTCATCCGCTACGAGATCGGCGACCAAGCGGAATTCGGCCCGCCCTGCGCCTGCGGGCGAGGCCTGCCGGTGCTCGCGCGCGTGCTCGGGCGCACGCGCGGCATGCTGCGGCTTGCCGGCGGCCGCTCACGCTGGCCGAGCCTGCCGAGCGGCGACGAGCTGGGCCGCATCGCGCCGGTGCGGCAGTTCCAGCTGGTGCAGACAAGCCTGCGCGAGCTCGAGCTGCGGCTGGTGGTGGCGCGCCCGCTCGCGGCCGAGGAGGAGGCGCGCGTGCGCGCGGCGTTCCTCGCCGATCTCGGCGAGGATCTCGAGCTGCGCGTCGCCTGCGTCGACTCGATCCCGCGCAGCGCGAGCGGCAAGTACGAGGATTTCAGGTCGGAGGTCAGCGAAGCGTGACTTCGCGCGTCACCGACTGGCGCAGCGGCCGCTCGCCTTCGCGGGTCGCGCTCGCTTTGCCTGCGTAGATGCCGGCCGGCCAGGCCTCGCCCGTGCGCTTGCGTCCGAAGAAGCGGAAGGCCACCGCCTGCGGCTTGCGCAGGGTTTCCTCGCGCGAAGCGAGGACCGAGCCGTCGGGCCCGCGCAATTCGGCGCGCACCCGGTCGCCCGGCGCGACGCCGGCCAGCTCGAACCAGAACACGAGCGCGCCGGAGGAGCGATCGATGCGCGCCTCGGCATACGCTCCGGCAGAGGCCCTGCGATGCTCGGGCCGCTCCGCGGCGAAGCCCGCGTTGAAGAAGCGCAGCGCCATGTAGGGCAGCGCCGCGAGCACGTCGGCGCGCCACAGCGGCTCGCCGCCCGTGCCGCAGCCCGGCGCCGCGCCCGCGCCGCGGAACGGGTCCACGATGCGGCCGTCCTTCTCCAGCTGGAAGTGAACGTGCGGGTACTCGGTCAGGCCGGAAAGCCCGATCGCCCCGAGCGGCTGGGAGGCCGAGACCTGCTCGCCGCGCCGCACGCGCACGCTGCCTCGCTTCAGGTGGCAGTACTGCGTGACCCAGCCCCCGCCGTGCTCGAGGCGCACCCCGTTGCCGCACTCGCGCCCTTCCTCGGTGCCGGCCCGGCCGGCGCCGCGGTCGGGCATGCCGTCGCGCGCGCCGATCACTTTCCCTGGCGCCGCGGCGAGCACGTCGATCCCGGACGCGAGGCGCGCGCGGTCCGAGACGCGAACGTCCACGCCCTTGTGCCCGTCGTAGGTCATCGCGCCGCAGGCGTAGTCGAGCGCACCGGGGCCGGGATCTGCGTCCACGTAGTTCTGGATCCAGCAGTCGCGGTCGGGGGCGCAGGCGACCGGAAACGCGAGCCGCAGCGGCTCCGCGGCGCCGGCGGCGAGCGCGGCGCCGAGCAGCGCGAGGCTAAGGCTTCGCGGGAACCACCGGGACGAGGAGGTGCGAGTCGTACCTGCCTCCCGTGTGCAAGACGTGCGCGCCCCCGTTCACCGTGTCCTCGTGGCGATCGGCCATCACCGGCTTGGGCGGGTTGTAGACATCCGTGCCCTGGATCACCAGCCTGAGCGTTTCGCCGGCTTCGAAGCGCGTGCCCGATGGCCAGATCTCGATCTCCAGCGGCACGATTTCCCCAGGCGCGAGCTTCAGCTCGCGCCGGTGCGCGAGCACCGGCTGGTACTCGCTCGAGCGCTCGGGATCGAGCTCGCGGTGCGAGGCGCGCAGCCAGCCGAGCGCGACGTTGCCGTCGTCGAAATGCGCCCAGAACGCGAACGGCACGAGCTTTCCCGCGCGGTCGAGTTTTTGTACGGCGACGAAGAGATCCATGTCGTCCGCCCCCTCGGCCTGCGCCCAGAGCCTGAGCTTCATGTGGCCGATCAGCTCGGCCGGTTCGGTGAAATTGAAATCGAAGCGCACGCCCGGGCCGAGCGCCTGGTAGCGGCACGCCGATTCGCCTGAAACGGCGTTTCGGCCGAGCGAGCCCTGTGCCGCGTCCAGGTAGAGCTTCGTGTAGCGGGTGCGGGCGATCGGCCATTCGTTCTCCGACCTGAACGGTCCGATGTAGTAGCGCTCGCGCACTTCCAGCCGCACCTTCGGCCAGGCGGAAATGGAATTCGGCCTGCCTCTCAGGAAGTGTTCGAAGAACTCGCGCTGGCGATCGACGCTCTCGGGGTCGTAGTAGTACGCCCATTTCTTGCGGCCGTGCACCTCGAGCCATTTCTGCGCCGAGGAGACGCGCTTGAAGCCCTCCAGCGTGCCGCGCGTGTGCATGCCGTGGTCGGTCCAGCTCGCGACGACGTACGCGGGGACGCGGATGCGCTCGAATTTCGCCGCCTTCGATTCCCAGAACGCGTCGAAGAAAGGGTGCTCGCGCGTCTCGGCCATCAGGTCCTCTACGCGCGTGGTGGAGACCCCCCAGCGCTCGGCGATGTAGGGCCAGAAATGCGTCTCGGGGATGCCGCCGTGGCGCACCACCTCCCGGTAGGTGTCCGCCCAGCCCTCCCAGGGATTGATCGCCGCGAGATGCGGCGGGTTGAGCTCGGCGACCCGCCACTGCAACGAGGTCAGGTACGACACGCCCGAGAGCCCCACCTTGCCGTTCGACCAGGGCTGCGTGCCCGCCCACTCGATGAGGTCGTAGTAGTCCTCGGCCTCCTCGGGCGAGAGAAAGGTCGCCTCGCCCTGCGAGTACCAGGTCCCGCGCGTGTCGGGGTTGATGATCGCGTAGCCCCGCGGCACCCAGTAGGCAGGGTCGGGTGCCTCGAACGCGGTGTAGGGCGAGAGCGCGCCCTGATCCAGGCCGCAGTTCGGATACGCGACTGCGTACACCGTCGGCCCGTGCTTGCCGTAGGGGCCCCAGCCGATGAGCGGCGCCGCCGGCCTTTCGTCGGCGGGTCGGAATACGTCCACGTGGATGACGGCCCCGTCGCGCAGGCCGACCGCGACGTCGCGCTCGACGATCATGCCGGCCTCCACCGAGCGGCGGTACGCGGGCGGGGCGCCCTTGCGCTCCTCCGGCTTGAAGAACGGCGCGTGGAAGCGGTAGCTGAAGGCTTTCGAAATCATCGGCGCTCGCCTA
>DATEDA010000225.1:0-19434 GCA_035286595.1 Burkholderiales bacterium
AGGACGCGCTCGCGGCGGGGGGAAGCTCGCTGCGCGACTTCGTGCAATCGGACGGCTCGTCCGGGTACTTCCAGCAGCAGTACTTCGTCTACGACCGGGCCGGCGCGCCCTGCCGGATCTGCGGGACACCCATCCGGCGCGTGGTCCAGGGTCAGCGTGCGACCTACTACTGCCCGGCCTGCCAGCGGGCCTAGGGACGCGGCGGGAGCGGTCGGGGGTGCCCGCGGGCGGCCAAACGGCGGCCGGCGTGCTACAGTAACTTGATGAATATGCTGAACCTCCCGCCCCAGGCGCCGGCGAGCCTGGTCGAGCGCTTCCAGGGCTACAGCACCTGGCGCTCGACCGTCGCGAGCCGGATCAGCGCGCTGGGGCGCTGGCTCCAGGAAAACGAGCTTGCCGACGCGCACACGGAGCTGCGCATCGCCCAGCTCCTCGAGCGGCTCGGGGAGGACAAGCTGACGATCGCCTTCGTCGCCGAGCTCTCGCGCGGGAAGTCCGAGCTGATCAACGCGATCTTTTTCGCCGACTATGGCCGGCGGCTGCTGCCCTCCTCGAGCGGCCGGACCACGATGTGCCCGACCGAGCTGCAATGGGACCCGCAGCTCGCGCCGTGCATCAAGCTGCTGCCGATCGAGACCCGGGCGACGAACGCGACGACGAGCGAGTTCAAGAAGTTCCCCGACGAATGGCGCGCGATCCCGCTCGACGTCGCCGACGCCGAGGCCCTCGTCGAGGCGTTCCAGCGGGTGCGCGAGACGAAGCGCGTGCCGATCGAGGAGGCGAAGCACTACGGGCTGTTCCTGCACCACGAGTCCAGCCAGTCGGCCGGCTTCGCCGCCGACGGCATGGTGGAGATCCCGTGCTGGCGCCACGCCATCATCAACTTCCCGCATCCCCTGCTCGAGCAGGGGCTGGTGATTCTCGATACCCCGGGCTTGAACGCGATCGGGACCGAGCCCGAGCTGACGCTCAACCTGCTGCCGAACTCGCACGCGGTGCTGTTCATCCTCGCGGTCGACACCGGCGTCTCGAAGACCGACGCGCAGGTGTGGAACGACTACATCGCGATGGTCCCCGGACGGCAGAAGGGCCGCTACGTCGTCGTCAACAAGATCGACACGCTCTGGGACGGCTTGCGCACCGACGAGGAGATCGACGGCGAGGTGGCCGGCCAGCTCGGGTTCGTCGCCGACGTGCTCCGGGTGCCGCCGGAGCAGGTGCTGGCGGTCTCGGCGCAGAAGGGGCTGGTCGCGAAGATCACCGAGGACCAGCTGCTGCTCGCGCGGAGCCGCCTGCCCGAGCTCGAGCACACCCTGTCGACGCAGCTCATCCCCGGCAAGCAGGCGATCGTCCGCGAGACGACGCGGCACGAGGTCGCCGACCTCCTCGTCAACACGAGGTCGCTGCTCGAGGCGCGGCTCACCGGCGTGCTCGAGCAGCTGGCGGAGCTGCGCCAGCTCCGCGGCAAGAACCTCGACGTGGTCGAGGAGATGATGCGCAAGGTGCGGGGCGAGAAGGAGGAGTTCGAGCGCGGGCTCGCGCGGTTCCAGGCGACGCGGGGGGTGTTCTCCCAGCTCACGAACACGCTGTTCACCTACCTCGGCATGGACGCGCTGAACGATCAGTCGCGCCGGACGCTGAAGGCGATGACCCGGAGCCGGTTCACGCCCACGCTCCGCGGGGCGATGTCGGGGTACTTCGACGGGGTGCGCGACAAGCTCGCGCGCGCAAGCGGCGTCATCCTCGAGATCCAGAAGATGATGGAGGCCATGTACCGCAAGTTCAGCGAGCAGCACGGGCTGCGCCTCGCCGCCCCGCAGAGCTTCTCGCTGTTCCGGTATCAGCGGGAGTTCGAGCGGCTCGAGCGCACCTACCAGACCCAGTTCGACACCGTGGGAACGATGCTCACGAACGAGAAGCTCACGCTGATGCAGAAGTTCTTCGAGACGGTGGCGAGCCAGGTGCGCCGCGTCTACCAGTACGCCAACAAGGAGGTGGAGACCTGGCTGCGGGCGGTGATGGCGCCGATGGAGATGCAGATCCGCGAGCACCAGATGCAGCTCCGCCGCCGGCTCGAGTCGATCCGGCGCATCCACCACGCGACCGACACGCTGGAGGACCGGGTGGTCGAGCTCGAGCAGGTCGAATCGACGCTGCTGCACCAGCTCGACGGCATCCATCACCTCGCGCGCGAGATCGACCGCGTGCTCGAGATGGACGAGGCGCCCGCCTCCCTCGACGGCGAGCGCGAGACGCGCCGCGCCGCGGCCTGAGGCCGCGCTACCCGGGCTTGCCCTTCACCGCGACGCCGCCGGCGGCGGCCGTCAGCCGCAGGTACTTCGCGTAGAGCACCTCCCTGGTCTCGACGCGCTGCGGATCGAGCGGAATGCAGTCGACCGGGCAGACGCGCTGGCACTGCGGCGCGTCGAAGTGCCCGACGCATTCGGTGCAGAGGTGGGGGTCGATGACGTAGATCTCGGGTCCCCGCGAGATCGCGCCGTTCGGGCACTCCGGCTCGCAGACGTCGCAGTTGATGCACGCGTCCGTGATCAGCAGCGCCACGGCCGGACCTATCCCCCGAGCTGGGCGACCTTCGCCTTCAGCCGCTCGTTGATGATCGGATGCACGAACTTCCCGGTGTCGCCGCCGAGAAGCGCGATCTCCCGCACGATCGTCGCGGAGATGAACTGGTACTTCTCGTCCGGCGTCATGAACACCGTTTCGACCTCGGGGATGAGGACCCGGTTCATGCCCGCCATCTGGAACTCGTACTCGAAGTCGGAGACCGCCCGCAGGCCCCGCACGATCACCCCTGCGCCATGCTGCCGTACGAAATCGCGAAGCAGCCCGCCAAACCCCTCGACCGTGATGTTCGGATACGGCGCGAGGACTTCGCGCGCCATGTCGATCCGCTCGCCGAGGCTGAAGAACGGACGCTTGCCGCGACTGTCGGCAACGCCCACCACCACCGCGGTGAACAGTCCCGACGCGCGCCGGATGATGTCCTCGTGGCCGCGGGTCAGCGGGTCAAACGTCCCCGGATAGACTGCCGTGGTCATGACCTCCCCACTCGATCAGGTGATAGTGGACCGCGCCGGCGCGCCCGTGCCGACGGACGCGCCACGGCGGGGCGGGTGCCACGCGCGAGTCGCTCTCGACGTACACCGCAGCGTCGCGGGCGATACGGCCCGGCAACCGGGCGAGCACTTCCTCGGCGAGCCCGCGGCCGTAAGGCGGATCGACGAACACGACATCGAAACGCGTCTCCCCCGGCGAGTCGAGGAAGTGTAGCGCATCGCCGAACACGAACCGCGCGCGGTCGCCAGCGCCGAGCTGCGCGCCGTTCTCCCGCAGCGCCCCGAGGGCCGCGCGCGATCGCTCGACCATGATGACCTCGGCCGCGCCGCGCGAGAGCGCCTCGAACCCGAGCGCGCCGGAGCCGGCGAAAAGATCGAGGCAGCGGCGGCCGGTGAGGTCCTGGCCAAGCCAGTTGAACAGCGTCTCGCGGACCCGGTCGGGGGTCGGCCGGAGGTCCGCGACGGCGGGGAAACGGAGGACGCGGCTGCGCCAGGCGCCGCCGATGATCCGCACGCGGTTAGCGGGCTTGGTCGGCACCGACCACGACAGTGACGAACCGCTCGAGCGCCATGCGCTGCGCGAAGGCCGCACGGATGTCGGCGAGCGTCACGCGCTCGACCCGGACCGGGAAGTCGGCGAGCCAGCGCTCGGGCAGCCGGTAGAACCCGATCAGCGCCCATTCGTTGAGGAGCTTCCGGTTCGAGTCGATCCGCAGCGGGAAGCCGCCGACGAGGCTCGCTTTCGCGTCGCGGAGCTCGGCCTCGGTCGGTCCGTTCGCGAGGAACTCCGCGGCCACCGCGCGCACCCGCGCGACCGCGACGTCCGCCTGGTCGCGTCGCGTCTGGAGGCCGATCTGAAACGGCCCGGGCCGGGCCAGGGGAAAGAAGTAGCTGTAGACGCTGTAGGCGTACCCGTGCGTGTCGCGGAGGTCGCGGGTCAGCCGCGACACGAACCCGCCGCCGCCGAGGACGTAGTTGCCGACGGTCAGCGCGAAGTAGTCGGGATCGTCCCGGGTGAGCACCGGCATCCCGATCAGCACGTGCGCCTGCTGGGCGGCGTGCGCGACGTCGATTCGCCCGCCGTGCGCGGGACCTTGCACGAGCGGCAGCTCCCCGCCCGCGCCCCGCTCGCGCAGGCTCGCCGTGAGCTGCTCGGCGACCGCCCCTGCATCCGCGCGCGACAGGTCGCCCAGGATCGTCACGACCGCCCGGTCGGCGGTGTAGTGATCGCGGTAGAAGCGCTCCACGTCCGCGCGCTCGACGCCCATGACCGTCGCCGCCGTCGCGACGCGCCCGTACGGATGGGCGCCATAGATGGCCGCGTAGAACTCCCGGTCGGCAACCTGATCGGGCTGGGTCTCGGCCTCGGCGAGCCGCGCCGCCAGCCGCGATCGCTCGCGTTCGAATGCGGCCGCCGGAAACGCCGGGCGCTGGAGCATTGCGGCCAGGGCGACGAGCGCCTTGCCGCGCTCGCCTTCGCTCGACAGCGTCCGGAGCCGGACGCTCGCGCGGTCGCGATCCAGAGCGCCGCCCGGGATCGCGCCGACGTCGGCGAACGCCGCGGCCAGCGCGTCCTCGGGCCATTCGCCCGCCCCGGCTTTCAGGAGCGCGTGCGCCAGCGCCGCCGCGCCGAGCTTCCCGGGGGGATCGAAAGCCGAGCCGGCGGCGAAGTCCACCGCGATGTCGACCATCGGCACCGCGCGGGACTCGATGAACTGAACGCGCGCGCCCGATTTCGTGGTCCAGTGGACGGCGGCCGGCGCAGCCTGCGCAAGGCAGTGCGCGGGAACCGCGAGGCCAAGCGCCGCGACGAAGCAAAGCGGGGCGCGCATGGGTCAATGCCTCGGCGCAGTCGACCGCGGCTGCGGCTTGCTCGGATCGACCGGCTGCGGGTCGAGGGTCGCGACGGTCGACGCCTCCTCGACGAGGACCCGGCGTGCCGCTTCGCGCACCTCGTCCGCGGTCACCGCGCGGATCCGCTCGAGAATCCGGTCGGTGTCGCGGTACGAGAGCCCGGCCGATTCCAGAAGCCCGAGCTCGAGCGCCTGCGCGAAGATCGAGTCGCGCTTGTAGACCCGGCCGGCGACGTACTGGATCTTCGCCCGCTCGAGCTCCGCGGCGGTGACGCCGTCGGCCGCGACCGCCGCGAGCTCGCCGCGGAGCGCCGACTCGAGCTCCGCCGCCGACCGCCCCTGCGCCGGGACGCCGTCGAGCATGAACACGCCCGGGCCGCGCGCGGTGACCTCGTAACTCGCCGTGGCCTCGTTCGCGATCCGGCGGCTGCGAACGAGCCGGGCCTTGAGGCGCGCCGAATCGTTCCCGTCGAGCACCGCGGCGAGCACGGCGAGCGCATACGGCTCCCGATCCTTGGCGACGTCGCGAAGGACCGGTGCCTGGTAGGCGATCAGGACGTAGGCGAGCTCCGCCGGCGCCTTCACGACCAGTCTCCGGCTGCCTTCCTGCGGTGGCTCGTTCTGAGGCTTGCGCACGGGCAGCGGCCGCGCCGGGAGCGCACCGTAGTGCGCTTGCGCGAGCTGGAACACCGCTTCGGCCGAAACGTCCCCGACCACTACAACGAACGCGTTGTTCGGCGCATACCATCGCGCGTACCAGTCGCGCGCATCGGCGGCGGTCATCGTTTCGAGATCGGTCATCCAGCCGATGATCGGCCGCCGGTACGGATGCACCTTGAACGCCGCCGCCATCAGGTTCTCGTAGACGAGCTCGCGCGGACGGTCATCGGTGCGGAGCCGCCGCTCTTCCTGCACGACCTTGATCTCCAAAGCGAACTCCTCGGGGCTCACCACGAGGTTCGCCATCCGGTCGGCCTCGAGCTCGATCATCAGCTCGAGGCGCGAGCGCTCGGCCTGCTGGAAGTAGACGGTGTAGTCGTGCCCGGTGAAGGCGTTCTCGCGGCCGCCCGCCGCGGCGACGCGACGCGAGAACTCGCCTGCCGGCATCGCCTTCGTTCCCTTGAACATCATGTGCTCGAGCACGTGGGCAACGCCGGTCGTGCCGCTCGTCTCGTCCATGGCGCCGGCGCGGTACCACACCAGATGCGCGATGGTCGGGGCGCGGCGATCCTCCTTCACGATCACGCGCAGGCCGTTGGCGAGCGTACGGCTGTACAAATCTGCGCCGACCGCGCCGGACCCGAGGAGCGCAGCGAGGCAGACGAGGAGCGGGACGGCGCGGCGCATGCGGTAGAATCGCCGCCAATCTTAGCCGTTCCAGGCGGCGTGACGCTGCCCACTCACCGATTCTCGCGTGCTCGGCTTGCAGACCAAACCCGATCACCCGCCCGGCGCCTCGTGGTTCGACCGCCTCAGGCGCGGGCTCAAGAAGACCGGCTCGCAGCTCGCCGGCCTGTTCGTCGGCGCGCGGGTCGACGAGGCGCTGTTCGAGGCGCTCGAGACGGCGCTCATCTCGGCCGACGCCGGTCTGGACGCCACGCGCGAGCTGCTCGAGCGGCTGCGGGCGCGAGCAAGCCAAGAGCGCATCGACACGCCGCCGGCGCTGAAGGAAGCGCTGGCCGGCGAGCTCGCGCGGCTCCTCGCGCCGCTCGAGCACCCGTTCGCAGTCACGGCGCACAAGCCGTTCGTGATCATGGTCGCGGGCGTCAACGGGGCCGGGAAGACGACCTCGATCGGCAAGCTGGCGAAGTGGCTGCAGGGCGAGGGTCTGTCGGTGCTGCTCGCCGCGGGCGACACGTTCCGCGCCGCGGCGCGCGAGCAGCTCGACGCCTGGGGCGAGCGGAACCGCGTCGCCGTCATCTCCCAGCAGGGCGGCGACCCCGGGGCGGTGATCTTCGACGCCATCCAGGCGGCCCGGGCGCGCGGCATCGACGTCGTCATCGCCGACACCGCCGGCCGGCTGCCGACGCAGCTCCATCTGATGGAGGAGTTGAAGAAGATCAAGCGGGTGATCGCCAAGGCCGAACCGACCGCGCCGCACGCCGTATGGCTCGTGCTCGACGCGAACACCGGCCAGAACGCGCTCGCCCAAGTGAGAGCGTTCGACGATGCCCTCGGTCTGACGGGGCTCGTCCTGACGAAGCTCGACGGCACGGCCAAGGGCGGCGTCGCCGCGGCGATCGCCTGCGCCCGTCCCGTTCCGCTCACGTTCATCGGTGTCGGCGAGGGCATCGACGATCTGCGGCCGTTCTCGGCCTCGGACTTCGCCCGCGCCCTGCTCGACTAGCCTAGTGCCGGCGGTCCAGTTCAACCGCGTCACCAAGCGCTATCCCGACGGCTTCCAGGCGCTGCACGAGGCGAGCTTCGCCGTCGCGGCCGGCGAGTTCGCCTTCCTGACCGGCCATTCCGGCGCTGGGAAGACGACTGCGCTCAGGCTGATTCCCGCGATCGAGCGCGCCACCTCGGGCACCGTCCTCGTCCACGGCCAGAACGTCGCCGCGCTGCGCCCGGCGGCGATCCCGTACCTCCGGCGCAGCCTCGGGCTCCTGTTCCAGGACCAGAAGCTGCTCCACGACCGCAACGTGCTCGAGAACGTGCTCCTGCCGCTGGCGATCTGCGGCGAGCCGCCGCGCGAGGCGGCGCGGCGCGCGCGGGCAGCGCTGGACAAGGTGGGTCTTCGCGAGCGTGAGCGCGCGATGCCGATCACGCTTTCCGGGGGCGAGCAGCAGCGGCTCTGCATCGCGCGGGCGGTGGTGGCGAGGCCGTCGCTGCTCGTCGCCGATGAGCCGACCGCCAACCTCGACAGCGAGGCGGCGGCGGGCGTCATGGAGATCTTCCGCTCGTTCAACCAGGTCGGCGTGACGGTGCTCGTCGCGACGCACGACGCCGCGCTCGTCGAGCGATTCGGGTCCCACGCAGTGCGGCTCGATCACGGGCGGATCGTCACCGGGCCCGGGACCCGCGCGGCGGCATGAGCCCGCCGGGCCGCCCCAAGGGCGAATCCCGAGCGCGCGAGCCGCGAGGGTAGTCCAATGAGGGCTTGGCTCCGCCACCACGCGCAGTGCCTCGGGGCGACGCTCCGCCGGCTGGTCCGTGCGCCGGTCGCCAGCGGGCTCAACGTCCTTGCGATCGGCGTCGCGGCGGCGCTGCCGCTCGGCGGCTGGGTGCTGCTCGGCAACGCGCAGCACCTGGCGGGCGAGGCTCACGTCGACCCGCAGCTGTCGGTGTTCCTCGCGCGCGAGGCGACACGCGCCGACGCCGCGCGCGTCGAGGCGGCGCTGGCGGGCGCGCCCGGGGTGCGCCGTCACCGGTTCGTCCCGAAGGAGGAGGCGCTCGCCGATCTGCAGCGCGCGGAAGGGCTACGGGAGATCCTTGCGACGCTGGGGTCGAACCCGCTCCCGGACGCGCTCGTCGCCGATCTCGCGCCGGGGGAGCCCGACGCGGCCCAGCGGCTCGCGGCCGAGCTGCGGAAGCTGCCGAACGTGGCGATCGTCCAGTTCGACGCGCTGTGGCTGCAGCGGCTCGACGCCGCGCTCCGGCTCGGGGCGATGGCGGTCGGGGTGCTCGCAGCGCTCCTGGGCATCGGCATGGTCGCGGTCACCTTCAACACGATCCGGCAGCAGATCCTCACGCAGCAGGGCGAAATCGAAGTCAGCCGGCTCATCGGCGCGACGGACGCATTCGTCCGCCGACCGTTCCTGTACCAGGGCGCGGTCACTGGGCTTGCGGGGGGGCTCGTCGCCCTGGGGATCGTTGCCGCAGCGCTCTACGCGCTCAATGGCGAGGTCGGCCGGCTGTCGGCGACGTACGCTTCGGACTTCCGGCTCGCCCTGCCGCCGGCCGCCGATCTGGCGGCGCTCCTGGGCTTTGCCAGTGCGTTAGGGTGGGCGGGCGCGTACCTGTCAGTTAGTAGTCACTTTCACAAATCCCTGCGCTAATAGTGGAGACCGAATCGCCCGTGGGGCAGGCTGCGGGCCGCTCTTGGAACCCTTCGGGGCCATTAGCACTCTAAGGTTTCGAGTGCTAAAATTTCGGGAGTCTAAGCCCTATGAAAAACACGCTGGCCTTGAAAAACACGCTTGCCGTGCCCGTTCCTTCGGCCGTCGGCAGCCTCGATCACTACATCCAGGCGGTCAATCGCTTCCCGCTCCTCACTCCTGAGGAGGAGGTGCGGCTCGCCCGCCAGTTCCGTGACGAAGGCGATCTCGATGCCGCGCGGCGGCTGGTCCTGTCGCACTTGCGGGTGGTGGTCGCCATCGGCCGCGGCTACCTTGGTTACGGCCTGCCGCACGCCGACCTGATCCAGGAAGGCAACATCGGCCTGATGAAGGCCGTCAAGCGCTTCGACCCGGAGCGAGGCGTGCGCCTCGTGTCGTTCGCGATCCACTGGATCAAGGCCGAGATGCACGAGTTCGTCCTGCGCAACTGGCGCCTCGTCCGGATCGCCACCACCAAGGCGCAGCGCAAGCTCTTCTTCAACCTGCGCAGCATGAAGCCGGGCCTCGAGCCGCTGACCCAGGACGAGATCAGGCGGGTGGCCAGGGAGCTGAAGGTCAAGCCCGAGGAGGTCGCCGAGATGGAGATGCGGCTCGCCGGGCAGGATCTCGCGCTCGAGCCGGCGGTCGACGACGACGACGACACCTACGCGCCGATCTCTTACCTCGCCGACCCTCAGGACGAGCCGTCCCGGGTCATCGAGGTCGAGCAGACGAGCCGGTTGCGCCGGGAAGGGTTGTCGAAGGCCCTCGCGGGGCTCGACCCGCGGAGCCGCAGGATCATCGAGGCGCGCTGGCTCCGGGAGAAGGATCCCGCCACGCTCCACGACCTCGCGGCCGAGTTCCGGGTCTCTGCGGAGCGCATCCGCCAGATCGAGGCGAAGGCGCTGCAGAAGATGCGCGGCGCCATGGAAGCCCCCGCGAACTAAGGCACCTCCGAAGACCGAGGAACGCCCGGCGCCGCCGGGCGTTTCTGTTTCCCCTCCTTCACGAGGAGGGGTGGCGCGTAGCGCCGGAGCGGTCCGAGCCGCTAGCCCGCCTCGAGCAGCAGCTTGATGTCGTGGACGAGCGCGTCGGCGCCCTGCCCGTGCTTCACGAACAGCCGCAGCCGCCCCTGCGGGTCGTAGACGTAGCTCGCCACGGTGTGGTCCACCGAGTAGTTGTCGGGGCTCGAGCCGGGGACCTTCTGGTAGAAGACCTTGAACTCCTTCGCGGTGCGCGCAGTCGCGTCGGCGTCGCCGTACAGGCCGAGAAAGCTCGGATCGAATGCCGGGACGTACTTCGCGAGGAGCTCGGGCGTGTCGCGCTCGGGATCGACCGACACGAACAGCACCTGCAGCCGCTCGCCGTCCTTGCCCAGCTTCTCCTTCACGAGCTTCAGCTCGGCGAGCGTGGTCGGGCAGGCGTCCGGGCAGCGCGTGAACCCGAAGAACACCACCGTCACCTTGCCCTTGAAATCCGCGAGCGTCCGGGGCCGGCCAGTGTGATCGGTGAGCCGCAGCTCGCGGCCGAAGTCGGCGCCGGTGACGTCGATGCTCCTGAAGGACGGCTGCGCCGGGCCGCAGGCGCCGAGCGCGGTCGCCACAGCCAGTGCCGCCAGGCGTCCCGCTGCGCTAGACCGCAAGGTGGTGGTCGACGAGCAACGCGGCGAAGAGCGCCGCGAGGTAGACGATCGAGTAGCGGAAGGTGCGCCGGGCAAGGGCGTCGCTGTAGTCCACATAGATGCGCACTGCGTAGGCGATGAAGACGCCGTCCAGGACTGCGGCGGCGGCGAGGTAGAGCCACCCGCTCATCCCATATGCGAACGGCATCAGGCTCGCCGCGGCCAGGATCAGCGTGTAGAGCAGCACGTGGAGCTGCGTGAACTCCCGCCCGTGGGTCACCGGCAGCATCGGCAGGCCGGCGCGAGCGTACTCCTCGGCCCGATAGAGGGCGAGCGACCAGAAGTGGGGCGGGGTCCACGCGAAGATGATGAGGAAGAGCAGCAGCGCCTCGGGCGCCAGCTCCCCGGTCACCGCCGCCCAGCCGAGCACCGGCGGCATCGCGCCGGAGGCGCCGCCGATCACGATGTTCTGCGGGGTGAGCGGCTTGAGCACCACGGTGTACACGACCGCGTACCCGACGAACGTGCCGAGCGTGAGCCACATCGTCAGCGGGTTCACCAGATTGTGCAGCAGCCACAGGCCCGCGCCGCCGACGGCGCCCGCGAACACCAGGGTCTGCGCGGAAGTGAGCTCGCCGCGCGGCAGCGGCCGCGCCCGGGTGCGCGCCATGACCGCGTCGATCTTCCGCTCGACCAGGCAGTTGACCGCCGCGGCCGCGCCGGCGACGAGCGCGATCCCGAGGGTGCCCGCCAGCAACGGCGCGAGCGGAACCGGGTCCCCGGCCGGGACCGCGAGAAACATCCCGATCACGGCGCAGAACACGATCAGCGAGACGACGCGCGGCTTGGCGAGCTCCAGGAACTGGCCCAAACGCCGGGTGGTGACGTGCAGCGCGGTGACGCTCATCGGGAAGACCCGGACGATACGAACGCGGATCGAGGCGAACGAACGGGGCATTTTATCACGGCCGTCGGCGCGATCCGGGCTTCAGGGCGCGCGATCGCGGCGGGCGCCGCATCAGCCGATGCTCGAGTATTTCAACAGCCGCTCGAGGTCCTTGATCATCCGCTTCGGATCGGCGTGCTTCGGGAAGCGCAGCATCACGTTGCCGCGTGGATCGAGGAGGTAGACGTGATCCCGCACGTCCGCCGCGGGAAGCCCGGCGACGAGCTCCGGCGCGGCGTGCGCGACGACGGCGCCGTCGTGGAGCGGGGCGATCTGCGGCGCGGGCCGCCCGGCATCGAGGACCAGCCACATGCGCTCGACCCGGTCCATGTTCTTTCCCTGGGCGAGCCGCACCTGCCGCATGAGGAAGAGCTTCTCCTGGCACGGCGGGCCGCACGCCGCATCGTCGACCTGGAGCAGCACCCATTTGCCTTGCAGCTCGGCGAGCGTGAACGGACGTCCGTCGAGGCGCCGGAGCGGGCCGCGCGGCATCGGCCGCGGTTCGACGAGCTCGCCGTAGTTCGTGCGCCCGGCGGGCGGAAAGAAATGGTAGGCGACCAGCGCGGCGGCGAGCGGCAGCGCGCAGACGGCGAAAATCGCCGCCACGATCAGGCGCCCGCGCCGCCGTGCGGCCTCAGGGGCCGCCGCGCGCGGGTCGCTTGAGGTTGAGGACGACATAGAGCACGACGGCGAGGGCGGCGAGCGAGAACCACTGCAGCGCGTAGGCACGATGGCGGTCCGCGCCCGCGTCGGGCCGGTCCCACTCGCGCACGAGCCCGTCGCCGGCGTCGTTCGTCTGCTGGATCACGATCGGCTGGAGCTCGAGCTTCGACCATGCGCGGTAGCGGTCGAGACGGAGGTTCTGCCACACCGGCCCCTCGGCAGTGTCCGCCGCGAGCTCGTAGACACGCCCGGTCGGCACGGTCGCGAGCCCCGCGACGGTCCGCTCGCCCGCGGGCGTCGTAATCTGCGGCAGCTCCGCGCGCGTCCGCCCGGCGGCGATCCAGCCGCGGTTCACGAGGACGTGGACGCTCCCCCCGGTGATCCGGAGCGGCGAGAGCACGTGGAAGCCGGCGCGGCCGCGGTGCACGCGGTTGTCGAGCAGGACGGTGAACCGGTCCGCGTATTCGCCCCGCGCGACGACGCGCCGCAGAGCGTAGTCGTCCGGGTCGATCAGCCGCGCCGGCAGAGCGAGTGGCCGCTCGGCGCCGAGCCGCTCGAGCCTCGCCTGCAGGGCCTCCTTCTCGGCCGCCCGCCGCGTCTGCCAGAGCCCCAGCGACACCGTCAGCGCGCAGAAGGCGATGGTCGCGGCGGTCATCAGAACGCCCGGGCGGAATCGCCAGCCGCTCACCGGCTGACCTTCGATGGCGCCGGCACGGTCGCTCGACTAGACTGGAGACGCTCCCGACCGGCGGCGTCCATGCGGATCCTCGTTCTCGCGATCATCGCCCTGATCCTGATCTCGCTCGGGTCGGCGCTGTTTTTCCTGGTTCGCGACAAAGGCCAGTCGACCCGCACGGTGAAGGCGCTCGCGGTGCGCGTCGCGCTCTCGATCGCCCTGTTCCTGCTGCTAATGATCGGGTACAAGCTCGGATTCATCCCGGGGCGGCTGACCTGAAAAAAAAGGCGCCGCACATTGTGCGGCGCTCCCCAATGCACCCCTCGCGGGGTGCCCTCCTCCTCGTTGTTCTCGTTCTCCCCTCCGCGCTTCTCCCCCCGTTACCCGTCGCCTCCCCGTCAAAGCCAGTACACCAGGACGAACAGCAGCAGCCATACGACGTCGACGAAGTGCCAGTACCACGACACTGCCTCGAAGGCGAAATGATGGTCGGGCCGGAAGTGGCCGGCGATGCAGCGGGCGAGGATCACCGTCAGCATGATCACGCCGACCGTCACGTGGAAGCCGTGGAACCCCGTCAGCATGAAGAACGTCGTGCCGTAGATCCCGGTCGTCAGCTTCAGGTTGAGCTCGGAGTAGGCGTGGATGTACTCGTAGGCCTGGAAGCCGAGGAAGGTCGCCCCGAGGGCGATCGTGGCGATGAGCCCCAGGATGAGCTGGGGCCGGTTGTTCATCTTCAGCGCCCAGTGCGCCCACGTCACCGTCACGCCGGAGGAGAGCAGGAGCAGCGTATTGAGCGCCGGGATGCCCCACGCGCCCATCGGCGTGAACGGCTCGGCGAACGCCGGCCCGGCGGTCGGCCACTGCGCCGAGAAGTCCGGCCACAGCAGCTTGTGCTCGAGGTCGCCGAGCCAGGGGACGGCGAGCGAGCGAGCGTAGAACAGCGCGCCGAAGAACGCGGCGAAGAACATCACCTCCGAGAAGATGAACCAGCTCATCCCCCAGCGGAACGACACGTCGACCTGCTGGTTGTAGCTGCCGCCTTCGGATTCGTGGATGACCTTCCCGAACCAGCCGAACATCATGTAGACGAGGACCAGGAACCCCGCAAGCGACACGTAAGCGCCCCAGGGCGCGCCATTGAACCAGATCGTGGCCCCGGTCGCCAGCAGGAACAGCGCGATCGAGCCCACGACCGGCCAGCCCGAGGGCTGCGGCACGTAGTAGTGATCGGTCTTCGCTAGCGCCATCTCCGCTCCCCAAAACGCGTTGTCTATCCTGCCGCCCGGCTGATCACGAGCTTCACGATCAGCACTAGCGTCCCGATGAACAGCGCCGCGCCGATCAGCCCGGCGACGATGACCTGCGCCGGCGTCAGCCGCACCGCGTCGGACTCGTGCTCCGCGCGCCGGCGAATCCCGAGGAACGACCAGAACACGGCCTTTGCGACGGCCAGCGGGCCGGCCCGCTTCGGCGCCTCGCCCACGCTTGAGCTCTCCATCGTTCCGGTCAGCTCCGCTTCCCGGCCGGGCGGCCCAGATCTGCCCTGCCCCCGCGTCCCGCCACCTCGAAGAAGGTGTACGAGAGCGTGATCGTGTGGAGGTCCTGCGGCAGTCCGGGATCGACGACGAACACGACCGGCAGCCGCCGCACCTCGCCCGGGGCGAGCGTCTGCTGCTGGAAGCAGAAGCACTCCATCTTCTTGAAGTGCTGCGCCGCCGCCCGCGGGCCGTAGCTCGGCACCGCCTGGCCGGTGATCGGGCGGTCGAGCGGGTTCCGCACCTCGTAGGTGACGGTCGTGAGCGCGCCGGGATGAATCTGGACGCTGCGTTGCACCGGCTTGAAGGTCCAGGCGAGGCCGTGGGTGTTGGAGTCGAACTCGATCGTCACCGTTCGCGCCGTGTCGATCTGGGTGTTTGCCGGCAGCGCGTCGGGCTTGAACACGTTGCGGATGCCCGTGACCTCGCAGATCTTCTCGTAGAAGGGCACGAGCGCGAAGCCGAAGCCGAACATTCCGCACGCGATCACCAGGAGCTTCGCGAACAGGCGCCGGTTGGCCCGCACGGTCACGGCGTCCATCATCGGAGCCACCAGTACTTCAGCATGATCCCGAAGAAGAACACCGCGACGATCGACGCCAGCACCAGCGCCGTCTTGGCATTGCTGGAAAGCGCCATCGCCGGGCGTGTCCCCTGCATCACCGCACCGTCGGCGGCGTCTCGAAGCTGTGGTACGGCGGCGGCGACGGGAGGTGCGTCCACTCCAGCGTGTCGGCGCCTTCCCACGGGTTGCCCGGCGCCTTCGCGCCTTGCGCGAGCACCGTGCACTTCAGCACGACCCAGAAGAAGATGAGCTGCGAGAGGCCGAAGCCAAACGCGCCGATCGAGGCGACCATGTTGTAGTCGGCGAACTGCAGCGAGTAGTCCGCGATGCGCCGCGGCATGCCGGCGAGGCCCAGGAAGTGCATCGGAAAGAACGTGATGTTGAAGAAGATCATGCTCAACCAGAAGTGCCACTTCCCGAGCGTCTCGTCATACATCCGTCCGGTCCACTTCGGCAGCCAGAAGTAGACCCCGCCGAAGATCGCGAAGAGCGATCCCGCCACGAGCACGTAGTGGAAGTGCGCCACCACGTAGTACGTGTCCTGCAGCTGGATGTCGACCGGCTGGATCGCGAGGATGAGGCCGGTGAAGCCGCCCATCGTGAACACGAAGATGAACCCGCACGCCCACAGCATCGGCGTCTCGAACGTCATCGAGCCCTGCCACATCGTGGCGAGCCAGTTGAAGACCTTCACGCCGGTCGGCACCGCGATCAGTATGGTCGCGTACATGAAGAACAGGATCCCCGCCGCCGGCATCCCGACGGTGAACATGTGGTGCGCCCAGACCATGAACGACAGGATCGCGATCGACGCCGTCGCGTACACCATCGACGAGTAGCCGAACAGGGGCTTGCGCGCGAACGCCGGGATGATCGCGGAGATGATCCCGAACCCCGGCAGGATCATGATGTAGACCTCCGGGTGGCCGAAGAACCAGAAGATGTGCTGGAACATCACCGGGTCGCCACCGCCGGCCGCGTTGAAGAACGAGGTGCCGAAGTGGCGGTCGGTCAGCGTCATGGTGACCGCGCCCGCGAGCACCGGCATCACCGCGATCAGCAGGTACGCCGTGATCAGCCAGGTCCACGGGAACAGCGGCATCTTCATCAGCGTCATTCCCGGCGCCCGCATGTTGAGGATGGTGGTGATGATGTTGATCGACCCCAGGATGGAGGAGGCGCCCATGATGTGGAGCGCGAAGATCGCGAGGTCCATCCCCGGGCCCATCTGCACCGTGAGCGGCGCGTAGAGCGTCCAGCCGGCGCCGGTCGCGCCGCCGGGCACGAAGAACGAGATGATGAGCAGCGACGCGGCAAACGGCAGGAGCCAGAAGCTCCAGTTGTTCAGCCGGCCGAACGCCATGTCCGGCGCGCCGATCATCATCGGCACCTGCCAGTTCGCGAAGCCCACGAACGCCGGCATGATCGCGCCGAACACCATGATGAGGCCGTGCATCGTGGTGAGCTGGTTGAAGAACTCGGGGTTCCACACCTGCAGCCCCGGCATGAAGAGCTCGGCGCGGATGCCCATCGCGAGGATCCCGCCGACGAGGAACATGGTGCCGCTGAACCAGAGGTACAGCGTGCCGATGTCCTTGTGGTTGGTGGTGGTGATCCACCGCATGATCCCGCCCTGATAGTGGGCGTGGTCGTCGTGGTGGCCGTGGCGGTCGGTGACTGCGCTCATTCTCGTGCTCCTGATCCCGGAATCCTTGGCTCGCTTAGCGTGCGGCCTTGACGTCGGCGGGCTGGACGACGCCGTCCTTCGCCTTGTTGCCCCAGGTGTTCCGCGTGTACGTGATCGCCGCCGCGATGTCGGTGTCCGAGAGGGTCGCCTGCGGCGGCATCTCGGAGGTCTTCGTGAACGTGCCCTTGCGCCCGTGCAGGACGAGCTTGATCTGCTCGTCCTTCGACCCGAGCACGACCTTCGACCCGACGAGCGACGGGAACGCGTTCGGTATCCCGGCACCGCTCGCCTGATGGCAGGCGATGCAGGTGTCGCGGTAGGCCTTCTCCCCCCGGGCCATCAGCTCGGCGAGGGTCCATTGCTTCGCCGCATCCTCCGTGGCAGAGGCCAGCTTCTTCTTCTGGCCGGCGACCCAGGCGGCGTACTTCTCGGGCGACACGACCTCGACCACGATCGGCATGAAGCCGTGGTCCTTGCCGCAGAGCTCGGCGCACTGGCCGCGGTAGATCCCCTCCTTCTCGGCCTTGAACCACGCGTCGCGGACGAACCCGGGGATCGCGTCCTGCTTGACGCCGAACGCCGGCACCCACCAGGCGTGGATCACGTCGCCGGCCGTCAACAGGATCCGGATCCGCTTGCCGACCGGAACGACCAGGTTCTGGTCGACCTCGAGCAGGTAGTGCTCGCCTTTCGGCTGGCGGCCGTAGACCTGGTCCGCAGGCGTCGCGAGGTTCGAGAGCAGGCTGAGCCCCTCGCCCTCGCCCTTGAGGTAGTCATAGCCCCACTTCCACTGATACCCGGTCGCCTTGATGGTGATGTCCGGGTTCGAGCTGTCCTTGAGCGCGAGGACCGTCTTGGTCGCCGGCCAGGCCATGCCGATCAGGATGAAGAACGGGACGATCGTCCAGACGATCTCGACCGTGGTGTTCTCGTGAAACTGCACCGCCTTGTGGCCGACCGACTTGCGGTGCGCGTAGATCGAATAGAACATCACCGAGAACACGCCGACGAAGATCACCGCGCAGATCCCGAGCATCAGCAGGTGCAGGTCGTAGATCTCGCGCGCGATCGGCGTCACGGGCGGCGGCAGGTTGTGCTGGGCCGCAGCCAGTCCGGAATGGAACGCCACGGCGGCGGACGCCGCCGCGGTGACCAGTCTCGACATCGCTCTCATCAGCTCCCCGTTTCTCGTTCTTGGGCCCGAATGCCTGCCAAGTTCCCGCTCACTCCGCCGCGGCGAGCCGTCCGCGCAGCGTCGTCGCGAGCGCTTCGCGACCGGACGCGTCGAGGTGGCGCCCGATCTCCAATTCTCTCCCGTGCGACCGCAACGCGAGACGCACGTCCCGCCGCGCATCGCTCACGACCAGCCGCGCCCAGTGCGGGTTGAAGCGGTGCGCCTCGATCCGGTCGCCGTCGCGGATCTCGACGACGAGCGCGCCGTCCGCGAGCGCGATGCGCTCGTAGTCGGTCGCGTGCCGCCCGTTGACGTAGAACGCCGCCGCCAGCGCCGCGACCTCGAGCCCGACGAACGGCAGGATCGGCCACGCGCCGTAGAGCGCGAACGCGACCCCGATCGCGAAGGACACGCCGGCGACGAGCGCGAGCAACCCCCCGAGCGCCCGGGGCGAGATCGAGCAATTGCGCTTCACCGTCAGGTTGAAGTCGGACCGCGCGCCGGTCGTCTCAACGTCAAAGCGCGCGTTATCCATGCTCAATGGAATCCTGGCTCGTCGCTGGCTTGGGGGGATGCGCGGGGCGCGGTGCCCTTTGCTCCCGAAACCCGCGCGGGCGTGGAAGCACCGCGTCAAGGCGCGTTAAGGTAGCACACGGCGGCCCGGCGCAGCAAGCCGGCGCCGCGCGTAACGGCACGAGATCAATCGGATTTTAGTATTTTCCCGGGGAGACCAAAGCGGATGATCGTGCGCCCGTCGGCGGTCGTACGCGGCGCGGTCTTCCAGGCGTGCCCGTAGACGATCTCGAAGCTCGCCGGCACGCGACCGTCGCGCGCGAGCGCCCCGTAGGCGGCGATCATCCGCGCCCACGCATGCCGCCCGGTCAGACCGCGCCGCCGCGCGGCATGGGCATTGCGTCGCCCCGTGGAACGCAGCTCATCGAGCAGCGCTTCGGCGCTGGCGTAGGTGCCGGTCAGCATCTCCATGTCCATGACCGGATCGGCGAAGCCCGTGGCGACCAGCGCGTCGCCAAGATCGTGCATGTCGACAAACGGGTGCACGTGCGGGGCAGCCGGGTCCGCGGCGGCGAATGCGGTGCGCAGCTCCTTCAGGGTGTCCGGGCCGTACGAGGAGAACATCAGCAGCCCGCCGATCTCCAGCACCCGGTGCCATTCGCGGAGGGTCGCGGCCGGGTCGGCGGACCAGGCAAGCGCCAGGTTCGACCAGACCAGCCCGCAGGACCCGGTGCGGATCGGCAGCGCGCTCGGGTCGGCGCACGCGAAGTGCTCGCGCCCGGAACCCACGAGCGAGCGCATGCGGGCCGCGAGCGATTGCGCGCTGCGTGCGCGGCGAACGGGTGTGAACGCCGAATCGACGCGGAGCACCCGTGCCTTCGGATAACGGTCGCGCAGCGCGCTCGGCCGCGGGGTCGCGCCGGAGCCCACGTCGGCAATCCAGCACGGGTCGAGCCGGACGTACTCGAGCCGCGCCGCCATCCGCCGCTCGACCTCGCCGGCAACGGCATCCTCGGCGGGCGCCCGGCCGGCGCGCGCGAACCAGCGGCGCGCCGCTCTCGGGTCGAGGATGCCGTTGCCGGCG
>DATEDA010000226.1:0-6338 GCA_035286595.1 Burkholderiales bacterium
GGTGCCGTGCTTCTCGAACACCCGGGTGAGGCGGTCGGTGTACTCCGCCAGGTGCTCGAGGGGCACCGCGCAGTCCTCGATGAACGACACCGGCTTCCCGTCGCCCTTCATCGACATCATGATGTTGAGGCCCGCCTTGCGGACCTCCCAGATGTCCTTCTGGAGCTTCGCGTCCGTCACCTCGACGACGCTCCCCGGCAGGCCGAGGTCGCCCATGAGCTCCACCAGACGCTTGAGCTTCGCGACCTGCGCGTCGCGCTCGTCGCCGGCGAATTCCACCAGCAGGATCGCCTCGGGCTGGCCGCGGATGAAGCGCGCGACGATCGGCTCGAACGCCGCGTTCCCGCGCGCGAGCTCGATCATCGTGCGGTCGACGAGCTCCACCGCGTCCGGATCGAGCCCGACGATGTGCTGCGTGCACTCCATCGCGCGACGGAACCCGGGGAAGTGGCACACGCCGACCGCCTTGTGCCTCGGGATCGGCGCGAGCTTGAGCGTGACGCGGCGCGAGTACGCGAGCGTGCCTTCCGAGCCGACGAGGAGGCTCGCGAGAGTGTGAGGCCGGTGCGGCTGCACCATGTCGATGTTGTAGCCCTGCACGCGCCGCAGGACCGTCGGCCAGCGCGCGGCGATCTCCTCCGCCTCGCGCCGGACGATCGCGTGGACCTTGTCGACGAGCGCACGGTAGCCCGCGGGGCCCCGGTCGAGCTCCGCGCTCGGCCCGAAGCGGTACTGCGAGCCGTCGGCGAGCACCGCGTCGACCGCGAGGACGTTGTGCACCATGTTGCCGTAGCGGATCGAGCGCGAGCCGCAGGAGTTGTTGCCGGTCATGCCGCCGATCGTCGCCTGGGCGGAGGTGGACACGTCGACCGGAAACCAGAGGCCGTGCGGCCTGAGGAACGCGTTCAGCTGGTCGAGCACCATCCCGGGCTGCACCGTCACGGTCGCCTGCGCCGGGTCGAACTCGATCACCTGGTTGAGGTGCTTGGTGGTGTCGATCACCAGCGCCGCGCCCACCGCCTGCCCGCACTGGGACGAGCCCGCGCCGCGCGGGAGGATCGGCACGCCCGCATCGCACGCGATTCGCATCGCCTGCAGCGCGTCGTCCTCGGTCCGGGGGACGACGACGCCGACCGGCTCGACCTGGTAGATCGACGCGTCGGTCGAGTACCGGCCTCGGGCTGCGCGGTCGAAGAGCACCTCGCCCTGGAGCTCGCGCCGCAGCCGCGCGGCGAGGCTCGCGCCGGCGCCGCCGGGATGGAACTGGAGCTCGAAGACGTTCACGGCTCCGACGGTGCGCTCTCGGCCTGCCTCATCGCGTCGAGCAGCACCTCCGACGGTTGCGCGCCCGATACGGCGAGCCGCCGGTTGAAGATGAAGAACGGCACGCCCTCGATGCCGAGCTCGCGCACGCGGGCATCCTCGGCCGCGACCGCCTCGCGGGCCTGCGGGTTGTCGAGCCACTCCTCGACGGTGACGCGGTCGAGGCCGGCGGCGGTCGCGATCGCGACGAGGTTCTCGCGCGCGGTCAGGTCCACGCCGTCGAGGAAGTAGGCGCGGAGGAACGCTTCCTTCACCGCGCCCTGACGGCCGTGGGCTCCGGCCAGCTCGATCAGGCTGTGCGCGGCCAGCGTGTTCGGCTGGCGAGCGATGCGATCGAACGCGAAGTCGATGCCGACCTCGCGGCCGATCATCGCGACCCGATCGTAGACCGCGCGCCCGCGGGCGCCGAACTTGCGCGCGATGTACTCGTCGCGCGGCACGCCCTCCGCGGGGAGCCCCGGGTTGAGCTGGAACGGCCGCCAGGTCACCTCGGGCGCGGGCGCGTCGGGCCGCTCGGCCGCGTACCGCGCCAGCGCGCCTTCGAGCCGGCGCTTGCCGATGAAGCACCAGGGACAGACGACGTCCGAGACCACGTCGATCGCGAGAGTCATTGGCCCGAGCTCCTCTTTCCGTCTGCCGGCCGCATCATACCGCCGGCCCCGCATGCTGCAGCGCGCCCGCGGCGAACCGGATGATGAAACAGGCGGGCCGCGATTGCCTCGGCCGCGCGGCCCCTCTACCATCGGGGCGTGCCCCGCGGAGAATCCCCATGAGCCACAAAGCCGGCCGGCATTTCCTGCAGATCCCCGGCCCGACCAACGTCCCCGATCGCGTCCTGCGCGCGATCGACATGCCCACGCTGGATCACCGGGGGCCCGATTTCGCCGCGCTCGGGCACGAGGTGCTCGGCGGCCTCAAGGAAGTCTTCAAGACCGCCCAGCCCGTCGTGATCTATCCGGCCTCGGGCACCGGCGCCTGGGAGGCCGCGCTGGTCAATACGCTCTCGCCGGGCGACAAGGTGCTCATGTTCGAGACCGGGCACTTCGCGACGCTGTGGCACCGGATGGCCACCCGCCTCGGTCTGCAAGTCGAGCTCGTCGGCACCGACTGGCGCCGCGGCGCCGATCCCGCGATCGTCGAGGCGAAGTTGAAGGAGGACAAGGCGAAGACGATCAAAGCCGTGTGCATGGTCCACAACGAGACCTCGACCGGCGTCACGAGCCGCATCGGCGCGATCCGGAAGGCGATCGACGCCGCGGGTCACCCGGCGCTCTACCTCGTCGACACGATCAGCTCCCTCGCCTCGATCGACTATCGCCACGACGAATGGGGCGTCGACGTGACGGTCGCCGGCTCGCAGAAGGGGCTCATGCTCCCGCCGGGCCTGTCGTTCAACTGCATCAGCGAGAAGGCGCGCAAAGCCTCGCAGAGCGCCAGGCTCCCGCGGTCCTACTGGAGCTGGGACGAGATGCTCGCAAACAACAAGACCGGCTACTTCCCGTACACGCCGGCGACCAACCTGCTCTACGGCCTGCGCGAGGCGCTGCGGATGCTGCGCGAGGAGGGGCTCGAGAACGTGTTCGCGCGTCACGACCGCCACGCCGAAGCCACGCGGCGCGCGGTGCGCGCCTGGGGTCTCGAGGTGCTGTGCGCGGTGCCCGAGGAATACTCGAGCTCGCTCACGGCGGTGATGACCCCGGCGGGCCACGACGCCGATCAGCTCCGCAAGAAGATCCTCGACGCGTTCGACATGTCGCTCGGCACCGGCCTGGGCAAGCTCGCCGGCAAGGTGTTCCGCATCGGGCATCTGGGAGATTTCAACGACCTCGCGCTGCTGGGCACGCTCGCCGGCGTGGAGATGGGCCTGGAGCTTGCCGGCGTGCCGCACCGGAAGGGCGGCGTGCAGGCGGCGATGGAGTTTCTTGCCGCCAGCGCCAAGGGCGCCAAGTCGGCGCGCAAGGCAGCCTAGCTCGAGGGATCGGCATGTCCGACGGGGTTCTCGTCGCGCGCGACGGCGCCATCGCGACCGTCACGCTCAACAAGCCCGAGCGCCTGAACGCGCTCGACAAGGGCATGTGGCGCGCGCTCGGGCAGATCTTCCGCGACCTCGATCGCGACGAGTCGCTCCGCTGCGTCGTGCTCCGCGGGGCCGGTGACCGGGCGTTCGCCGCCGGCGCCGACATCGCCGAGTTCGCGACCGAGCGCGCGAACGTCGAGCAGGCGCGCGAGTACGACCGGGTCGTGCATCCGGTGCTCGAAGCAATCGCTCGCTGCCGCCACCCGGTCGTCGCGATGATCCGTGGCGCGTGCGTCGGCGGCGGACTCGAGGTCGCGGCCGTGTGCGATCTGCGCATCTGCGGCGAGTCGAGCCGCTTCGGGATCCCGGTCAAGAACCTGGGCCTCGTCGTGGCCTACGGGGAGCTGCAAGGGCTGATCGACCTCGTCGGCCGCGCCGCCGCGCTCGAGATCGTGCTCGAGGGCCGGGTGTTCGGTGCGCAGGAGGCGAAGGACAAGGGGCTCGTGAACCGCGTGGTGCCCGACGACAAGGTGGAGGAGGAGACGGCCGCAATGGTGGGGCGGATCGCCGAGGGCGCGCCGCTCGTCGCGCGCTGGCACAAGCGCTTCGCCCGCCGCCTCGCCGATCCCCGGCCGCTCACGCCCGAGGAGTACGACGAGAGCTTCGCCTGCTTCGGCACCGAGGATTACCGCATCGGCTACCGGGCATTTCTGGCGAAAGGCAAGCCCGACTTCCGCGGCAAGTGACGGATGCCGCGGCGCGATGGCACGACGCGTGCCAGGATTCCAGCCGTACCAGAGGGTTTGGACCGTGAAATTTCGCACGCATCTTCGCCGCCTCGCCCCCGCCGCCCTGGCGGCGGTCGCCTTTGCGGCAGCGGCGGCCAACGAGCCCGATTTGAACTGGGTGAACGCCTCGCGCGGCGTCATCCCCAAGGGCTCCCTGGGTGTGGGGCAGGACGTCAACGGCAAGGTGCTCTACGCATGCCGCGCGCGGCTCGCGAACGGTGCCGACGTCCCGGGCAAGATCCGCGAACCGCTCATCGGGTGCAGCGTGCTCCACGGCGGCCTCGAGTGGTCCCTCGCGAGCTACCAGGTCCTGCGCGATGACCCGAAGGCGATCCGGTGGGTCTCGGGCAACTCCGTCCCGCCGCGTGCCTATCCCGTGGGCCGCGAGGCGGACGGCACCGCGGTCTTCCTCTGCCGCGCCAAGCGCGCCGACGGCAGCGTCCAGGTCGGCAAGCTCGGCTCCTCGGGCGCGTGCGCGTACGGCTTCGGCGGCAAGGAAGAGCAGGTCGCCGAGTTCGAAGTCCTGGTCCGGCCCTGATCTCGCGCCTCGCGCCGCGAGGCCTTCCCTTCGCATTCCTCCGCCGGCGCGGTTGACGCCGCCGGCCGACGTCGCCAGACTAAGCCTCCAACGAGCCACGGTCCGCCGTGGCTTCTTCGTTTCGAAAGGCTGAAGCGATGGCAGGCCCTCTCTCCAACGTCCGCGTGCTCGACCTCTCGCGCGTGCTCGCCGGGCCGTGGGCCGGGCAAAACCTGGCCGACCTCGGTGCGGAGGTCATCAAGGTCGAGCGGCCGAAAACGGGCGATGACTCGCGGGCCTTCGGCCCGCCGTGGCTGAAGGACGCAAAGGGCAACGAGACCCGGGAATCGGCGTACTTCGCCTGCGCCAACCGCGGCAAGAAGTCGATCACCGTCGACCTCTCCAAGCCGGAGGGGAGCCGCATCGTGCGCAGCCTCGCGGCGCGCGCCGATGTGCTCATCGAGAACTACAAGTTCGGCGACCTCGCGCGCTACGGGCTCGGCCACGACGACCTCACGCAGGTGAACCCGCGGCTCATCTACTGCTCGGTGACCGGCTTCGGCCAGACCGGGCCGTACCGCGAGCGCCCCGGCTACGACTTCATGATCCAGGGCATGGGCGGGCTGATGAGCATCACCGGTGAGCGGAACGAGCTGCCCGGCGGCGGACCGCAGAAGGCAGGGATCCCGATCGCCGACCTCATCACCGGCATGTACGCGACGATCGCCGTGTGCGCGGCGCTCGCCAACCGCGCCGAGACCGGGGTCGGCCAGCATCTCGACCTCGCGCTGCTCGACTCGCTGGTCGCGGTGCTCGCCAACCAGGGCGCCAACTACCTCGCCACCGGGGTCTCGCCGAAGCGGCTCGGCAACGCCCATCCCAACATCGTGCCGTACCAGGCGTTCAAGACCGCGGACGGGGACGTGATCCTCGCCTGCGGCAACGACAATCTGTTCCGGAAGTTCTGCGAGGTCGCGGACTGCCGGCACCTCGCCGTCGACCCTCGGTTCGCCACCAACGACAAGCGCGTCGAGAACCGCGCCGAGCTTGACGCGATCCTCGCCGGCGTCTTCGCCAAGCGCACGACGCGCGACTGGGTCGAGGCGCTGGAGGCGGCGGGCGTGCCGAACGGCCCGATCAACACCCTCGAGCAGGTGTTCGCCGAACCGCAGGCGATCGCGCGCGGGCTCAGGCTCGAGCTCGCGCATCCGGCGGCCGGCCAGGTGTCGCTGGTGCGTAGCCCGATGCGGTTCTCAACGACTCCGATCGAGCACGAGCGACCGCCGCCGCTGCTCGGCCAGCACACCGACGAGATCCTGCGCGGCGTGCTCGGGCTGAGCGACGGCGAAATCGGGAAGCTTCGCGCGGACGGCGTGGTCTAAGCTCGGGGTCGACCGGCCCGCGGCGGCCGGGCTCACGAAGGGCTGATGAGCACCCGCGAAGCGCCCGTCCTGCACACCCAGATTCCGGCGCGGCTCGACCGGCTGCCGTGGTCGCGATGGCACTGGCGCGTCGTCTTCGCACTCGGCGTCGCGTGGGTGCTGGACGGGCTCGAGGTCACGCTGGTCGGCTCGATCGGCGGCGTGCTCGAGCGGCCGGATACGCTCGCGCTCTCCGCCACCGAGATCGGCTGGGCGGGGTCGGCGTACGTGGGCGGCGCGGTGCTCGGCGCGCTCTACTTCGGCCGGCTCGC
>DATEDA010000227.1:0-4920 GCA_035286595.1 Burkholderiales bacterium
CGGGCCGTAGAACCCCGACGCGTACTTCGCCGAGTAGGCCATGATCCGCGTGTGGATGAGCTTGCGCGCCTCGAGCGCGGCGCGGATCGCGCCGATGCGCCCGTCCATCATGTCGGACGGCGCGACGATGTCGACGCCCGATTCGGCCTGGGTCAGGGCCTGCTTCTCCAGGACGACGAGCGTCTCGTCGTTGAGGATGTAACCCGCCTCGTCGATGACGCCGTCCTGGCCATGGCTCGTGTACGGGTCGAGCGCGACGTCGGTCATCACCCCGAGCTCGGGGAAGCGCTGCTTCAGGGCCGCGATCGCCCGCGGAATCAGGCCGGCGGGGTTGGTCGCTTCCCGCCCGTCCGCGGTCTTGAGCGCCGGCTCGATGGCGGGGAAGAGCGCGATGGTCGGAATCCGCAGCTCCAGCGCTGCCTCCGCCGCCGGCAGGAGGCGGTCGATCGTGTAACGGACGACGCCCGGCATCGACGGCACCGGCTGCTCGGTGTTCTTGCCGTCGATGATGAACACCGGCCAGATCAGGTCGTTGGTCGTGAGGACGTGCTCACGCCTCATCCGGCGCGAGAAATCGTCGCGGCGCATGCGCCGCATCCGCACCGCCGGGTAGCTGCCGTACACGTTCATCGCTCGGCTCCGAGTCCGTTATTTCAGATGAAGATCAATAACTTGCGACTTTGGGCCGGACACGGCATCCGGCTTGCTCGGCGCTCCGGGAACCTTTTCCTCGGGCGCCGACTCATAAGCGTAGACGGTTTCGATCGTCTCCCGCTTCTCCTCCCTGAGCGGGTGCCTTAATCACATTTAAGGCGTTTAGCCCCAGGCTTTCCCCTTTGGCCCGGGGCTTTTTTATGCCCGCTCGCCGGGCCGGTCCGCAGGTCGGGGTGCGGCGAGCCAGCCGGCGAGCACCGCCTCCGCCTCCTCGACGCCGGTGCGCCGCAGGCTCGAGAAAAGCTGCGCCGTGTAATCGGCTCCGAGCCGGCTCAGGCGCTCGCGCACGCGCTGCAGGGTGGCGCTCGCCTCGGTCCGGGAGAGCTTGTCGGCCTTTGTGAGCAGGACGTGGATCGGTCGGCCGGTCGGCCGGAACCAGCCGAGCATGATCTCGTCGCGCTCGGTGAGCGGATGCCGCGCGTCCATGATCAGCGCCAGCCCGCACAGGCTCTCGCGGGTCTGGAGATAGCCGCTGAGGGTTTCTTCCCAGTGCCGGCGCATCGTCTCGGGCACCTTGGCATAGCCATAGCCGGGCAGGTCCGCGAGGATCCCGCCGCCCGTGAGGCGGAAGAGGTTGATGGTCTGCGTGCGACCCGGCGTCTTGCTGACGAACGCGAGCCGCGTGTGGTTCGCGAGGGCGTTGATCGCGCTCGACTTGCCGGCGTTGGAGCGCCCCGCGAACGCGATCTCGCGTTCCCGGGGCGGCGGCAGGTCCTGGAGACGATGCGCGGAGGCGATGTAGGTTGCGTTCTGAAACAAGGACATCCGGGGCTCGAGCCGTTCGCGGTTAGAATAGCAGCCTTTTTTGCGTCATCGAACAACACGAAAGGGGAGTCATGACGTTCCGCCCGACGCTCATCGCCGCGGCGCTCGCGAGCGGCGCCGTTCTCGCCGCCGAACCACCGCCGCAGGGCGACGTCGCCAAAGGCCAGGTGGTCGCGACGCAGGGGATCGCCGCCAAAGGCGTGCCGGCCTGCGCGACCTGTCATGGCCAGGATGGAAACAGCATCGGCCCCGCCAACCCGAAGCTTGCCGGGCAATTCCCGGAGTACATGACGAAGCAGCTCATGAACTTCACGCCCGGCAAGGACAACCAGCCTGCGGAGCGCCCCAACCCCGTCATGGGCGCCTTCGCCGTGGCGCTGTCGCCGGAGCAGATGCGCGACGTGTCCGCCTACTACGCGAGCCAGAAGCTCATCCCGGAGAAGGCGAGGAACAAGAGCACGATCGAGCTTGGACGGAACATCTTTCGCGCGGGCATCGCCGACAAGAACGTCCCCGCCTGCGCCGGCTGTCACGGGCCGGCGGGCGCGGGGGTCCCGATCCAGTACCCGGTCCTCGGCGGGCAGTACGCCGAGTACATCGAGGCCCAGCTCAAGGCGTTTCGCAGCGGCGAGCGGGCGAACGACCCCAACCGGATGATGCGGACGACCGCGTCGCGCCTGTCCGACCTGGAGATCAAGGCGGTCGCCGACTACATCGCTGGCCTGCGCTGACGCGCGTGCGCGAGTAGCTTGCGGCGACCTCAGATCATGCTCGATGCTGCGATCGTCCGCTCGCTGCAAGCCGCGGTGTGGTCCTCAGTTCTTTCTCGAGCCGGAATCCGCGACGTCGCGGCGCGAGAAGCTGTTCACGCCGGCCGCCGCCGCGGAATAACCGGACTCGACCCGGTGTTATTCCCGGTATACGCAGTGCGGGAGATCGGTGCACGGGGAAACGCGAGGAGGATAGCGACGCGGCTCGGACTCGCCGGCCTGGTCGCGGCGATTGCCGGTTGCGCCTGGGTTGCGCTCACAGCGATGCCGGTGACGAACGAGGGCGATGTCCTCGTCGACCGGAACGGGATGACGCTCTACACTTTCGATCGCGATTCGGAGCTGAAGAGCGTGTGCACCGCACGGTGCGCGGTGGACTGGCCGCCGCTCGCCGCCGCCGCGGGGGCGAAGCGGGCCGGCCGCTACGCGATCATCGCGCGCGACGACGGTCGCCGGCAGTGGGCGTACCAGGGCAAGCCGCTCTATCTTCGGGCCACGGACCAGAAGCCCGGCGATCGCAGCGGGGACGGCGTCGACAATCTGTGGCGCATCGCGCGGCCGTGATGCGCCTCGAGCGGCCAGCATGAACCCGGAGCGAATCGCCGAGCATATCCCCCGGTTGCGGCGGTATGCACGGGCACTCGCGGGCGACGCGCATGCCGCCGACGACCTGGTGCAGGACACGGTCGAGCGGGCGATCAACAAGCGCCACCTCTGGCGGCCGGGCAGCGATCTCCGCGCATGGCTGTTTGCAATCATGCACAACGTATTCGTGAACCAGCTGCGAAGCCGGCAGGCGCATCCCGAGGACGCGCTCGATGAGGACGCGCTGCCGGCGGTCGCGCCCACCGACGGCGCGCGGCTCGAGATCCGCGACCTGCAGACCGCGCTCGCGCTGCTGCCCCCGGAGCAGCGCGAGGTGGTCCTGCTCGTCGGGCTCGAGCAGCTGACGTATGCGGAGGCGAGCCACGCGCTCGGGATCCCGATCGGCACGGTGATGTCGCGGCTGTTCCGGGGCCGCGAGCGGCTCCGCCTCCTGGTCACCGGCGCGCCGGCCGTTCCGGCGTTGAAGATCGTGAAATGAAGCCCTCGGACAACGAGCTGCACGCATACGCCGACGACCACCTCGACGCCGAGAGCCGGCGCGTGGTCGAGGCGCATCTCGCGCAGGCGCCGGAAGACGCCGCGCGCGTGGCCGCCTATCGCGAGCAGAACGCGGCGCTCCATGCGGCCTTCGATCCGGTGCTCGACGAGCCGGTGCCGGATCGTCTGCGCCACATCAGCGCCAGGCGGCGCGCGGGGCCGGTCGCCGTCGCTGCGGGCTGGCTTGCGCTCGGTGCGGTCATCGGCTGGTTCGCGAATGCCCTGCTCACCGATCGGCCGCACGCGCTCATGTCGTTCTCGCGCCAGGCGGCGCTGGCACACGCGGTGTACTCGCCCGAGGTGCGCCATCCGGTCGAGGTCGGGGCGGCCGAGCAGGAGCACCTCGTCAACTGGCTGTCGAAGCGCGTCGGCGCGAAGCTGCGGGCGCCGGTGCTGACCGCGGAGGGTTATGAGCTCGTCGGTGGGCGGCTGCTGCCCGGCGAGAGCGGCGCGGTGGCGCAGTTCATGTACCAGGACTCGAAGGGCAAGCGCCTGACGCTCTACGTCTCGCGGCTCGCGGGCAGGCAGCGCGACACCGCGTTCGTGTTCAGCCAGGAAGACAAGGTCTCGGTGTTCTACTGGATCGACGGGGCGCTCGGGTACGCGCTTTCGGGCGAGCTGCCGAAGGCCGACCTGCTGAACATCGCCACGACGGTCTACAAGCAGCTCAATCCCTGACGCCGCCGGCGCCTCGGTGCCATAGCGACTCGCCGTCTTAGCGGTTACGAGCAGCAGGTCAGGCTCCCGTACCGGAGCCTCGCTCCGCCGCCGCGATTAGCGCCGCGAATGCGGGGCAAGAATCTCTTGATTTCTCCGCGGACGACTCAGGTTAGCGCTCGCATGCTTGCGCGGACGGGCGCCCGCCGCTAATCTCAAATTCCGGCCGCTGCGAGAGCGGTCGGACCCCATAACATCACCAATACCCGGCAACGCGACCTGTGAGGAGCAGACCATGACGGATTCGACTCGTCCCATCGATGTTGAAGAGGCGCCGCGCAGTGCCCGCCGCGAGTTCCTCGCGCAACTCGCCGGTCTGAGTGCGCTCGCCGCCGCGGGTGGCGCACGCATCCCAGAAGCGCTCGCGCAGGCCGCGCCCGCGGATCCGCCGGGCACCGTGCCGAACGAAGCGGTGCTCACCCAGAAGGTGCAGGGCTTCCAGCCCCACTCCGCCCGGCCGCTGACCGGCAGCATCCCGGCGGAGATGCACGACTTCGACGTCACGCCGACCGACCGGATGTACATCCGGAACAACCTGCTCACGCCGGATCTCGACGCTTCGAAGCACGTCCTGCGCGTGACCGGCCTCGTCGACAAGCCGCTCGAGTTCTCGCTCGCCGACCTCAAGAAGCTCCCGTCGTTCACGACCCAGGCGATGCTCGAGTGCGCGGGCTCGGGCCGGGCCGGCTATCAGCCGAAGGCGAGTGGCACGCCGTGGCTGCAGACCGGCGGAATGGGCTGCCCGCGGTGGACCGGCGTGAGCCTGTCGGACGTGCTCAACCTCGCGGGCGTCAAGCCGAACGGCAGGCAC
>DATEDA010000228.1:0-13564 GCA_035286595.1 Burkholderiales bacterium
TCGGTCGAGCCGTCGCAGATGACGAGGATCTCGGACGGGCCGGCGACCATGTCGATGCCGACGGTCCCGAACACGCGGCGCTTCGCCGCGGCGACGTAGGCGTTGCCGGGGCCGACGATCTTGTCGACCGCGGGGACGGTCTCGGTACCGTACGCGAGCGCGCCGATCGCCTGCGCGCCGCCGATCGCGAACAGGCGGTCGACGCCGGCGAGCGCCGCGGCGGCGAGCACGAGCGCGTTCCGCTCGCCGTCCGGCGTCGGCACGCACATGACGAGCTCGCCCACGCCGGCGACCTTCGCCGGAATCGCGTTCATCAGCACCGAGGACGGGTACGCTGCCTTGCCGCCGGGCACGTAGAGCCCGACGCGGTCGAGCGGAGTCACGCGCTGGCCGAGGGTCGTGCCGTCGGGCTCGGTGTGGCTCCACGATTCGGCGCGCTGGCGGTCGTGATAGGCACGGATCCGGGCCGCCGCCTGGGCGAGCGCGTCGCGCACCGGTTGGTCGAGCGCGGCGGCGGCGCGTTCGAGCTCGCCGCGCGGGATCTCGAGCTCGCGGACGCTTCCGGCACTCACGCGATCGAACCGCTCGGTGTACTCGAGCACCGCCCCGTCGCCGCGCGCGCGCACGTCGGCGAGGATCGCCGCCACCGCGCGGTCGACCGCCTCGTCCTGCGCCGCTTCGAGCGCGGTGAGGGCGGCGAGCCGGCGGTCGAAATCGGGCTCGCGGGTGGAGAGCCGGGCGATCTCAGGCATGGGCGGTCGCCGCGGCCTCGAAGGCCGCGATGAGCGGCTGGAGCGCCGCGCGCTTCAGCTTGAGCGCCGCCTGGTTCACGATGAGCCGCGCGCTGATCGGCATGATCTCCTCGACCGCGCGCAGGTTGTTCTCGCGCAGCGTGTTGCCGGTCGCGACGAGGTCGACGATCGCCTCCGCGAGGCCGGCGAGCGGCGCGAGCTCCATCGAGCCGTAGAGCTTGATGAGATCGACGTGCACGCCCTTCGCCGCGAAGTGCTCGCGCGCCGCGCGGAGATACTTGGTGGCGACGCGCAGCCGCGCACCCTTGCGCACCGCGGCCGCGTAGTCGAAGCCCTCGGGCACTGCGACCACCATGCGGCACGCCGCGATGCCCAGATCGAGCGGCTGATAGAGCCCGGCCCCGCCGTGCTCGTAGAGAACGTCCTTGCCGGCGATGCCGAGCTCGGCGGCGCCGTATTGGACGTACGTCGGCGTGTCGGCGGCACGCAGCAGAACCAGCCGCACGTCGGCGCGGCGCGTGGGGACGATGAGCTTGCGCGAGGTCTCCGGATCCTCGGCCGGCGCGATGCCGGCGGCTTCGAGCAGCGGCAGCGTCTCGTCGAAGATCCGTCCCTTGGACAGCGCGAGCGTGATGCCGGGCACGGAGCGTCGGTTCTGCAAAGCCCCGATTCTAAAGGAAAACCGCCGACCGACGGCGGCCGACGCCGAAACCGGCTACCGGCTGCGCCGGATCCGCGCGCCGAGCGCGGCGAGCTTCGTCTCGATCGACTCGTAACCGCGGTCGAGGTGGTAGATCCGGTCGACGACCGTCTCGCCCGCGGCGACGAGCCCGCCGATGACCAGGCTCGCGGAGGCACGGAGGTCGGTCGCCATGACGGTCGCGCCCTGCAGCCGCTCGACGCCGCGAACGGTCGCGGCGTGGTCCGAGGTCTCGATGTCGGCGCCGAGGCGGGCGAGCTCGAGCGCATGCATGAACCGGTTCTCGAAGATCGTCTCGGTGATCACGGCGGTGCCTTCGGCGACCGTGTCGAGCGCCATGAGCTGCGCCTGCATGTCGGTCGGGAACCCCGGGTACGGCGCGGTCTCGACGTTCACGCTGTGCGGCCGCCCCGGCATCTCGAGCCGGATCGTACGGTCCCCCACGTCCACCTGGGCGCCGGCTTCGCGAAGCTTCTCGATCACCGCCCCGAGCAGCCCGGCTTCGGCGTCGCGCAGCGTGATCGCGCCGCGGGTGGCGGCGGCGGCGGCGAGGAACGTCCCGGTCTCGATGCGGTCGGGCATGATGCGGTGGCTGGCACCCCCGAGCCGCTCGACGCCGTCGATCGTGATCACGCCCGTACCGGCGCCGCTCACCTGCGCGCCCATGGCGTTGAGGCAGTTCGCGAGGTCGACCACCTCCGGCTCGCGCGCGGCGTTCTCGAGCACCGTTCGCCCCTCGGCGAGCGTCGCTGCCATCATCAAATTCTCGGTGCCGGTCACCGTGACGAGGTCCATGGCGTGGCGCGTGCCCTTCAGCCGCTTGGCGCGCGCGGTGATGTAACCCTGCTCGACGTCGACCTCGGCGCCGAGCGCGGCGAGTCCCTTGAGGTGCTGATCGACCGGCCGCAGCCCGATCGCGCAGCCGCCAGGCAGCGAGACCTGGGCCGCGCCGCGCCGCGCGACGAGCGGCCCGAGCACGAGGATCGAGGCGCGCATCGTCTTCACGAGCTCGTAGGGCGCGAGCGGCCGTTCCAGGCGGTGCGCGTCGAGCAGCACCGCGTCGCCGTCGCGCTCGGCCGCGACGCCCATCTGCGCGAGGAGCTGGAGCATCGTCGACACGTCGCGCAGCCGCGGCACGTTGCCGAGCCGCAGCGGCGACTCGGAGAGGAGCGCGGCGCACATCAGCGGCAGCGCCGCGTTCTTGGCCCCCGATACGCGGACCTCGCCGCGCAGCGGGATGCCGCCCTGGATCGCTAGCTTGTCCATGCGGAGCCCGAGGAGTGAACCGGCGGCAAGTCTGCGCCCCGAACCTGGCAGAAAAGAGGCGGCGTCATGCCGGCCGCGAGGCCCACTCCTCCGGGGTATGCGTCTGCATCGACAGCGCGTGGATCTCTTCGCGCATGCGGTCGCCGAGCGCGCGGTAGACGAGCTGATGCCGCTGGACGCGCGACCGGCCGCGGAACTCGGGGCTGACGATCACCGCCTCGAAGTGGTGCCCGTCGCCCGCGACCTGGACGAGCTCGCAGCTGAGCCCCTGCTCGATGTACGTCTGAACGTCCTCCGGACGGACCATCTGTTCGCCTCTCAATGCCGCAGTCGATAGCCGGATTTCAGAGCTGCGAGTGTAACCGCCGACAGCCCGACCAGGAACACCGCGACGACCCCGAGGCTCAAGCGCGGGTCGACGTCGGAGAGGCCGAAGAACCCGTAGCGGAAGCCGTCGATCATGTAGAAGAACGGGTTGAGGTGCGACACGCGCTGCCAGAAGGCCGGGAGCGAATGGATCGAGTAGAACACTCCGGCGAGAAAGGTGAGCGGGACGACGAGGAAGTTCTGGAACGCCGCGAGCTGGTCGAACTTCTCGGCCCAGATGCCCGCGATCACGCCCAGCGTCCCGAGGATCGCGCAGCCGGCGAGCGCGAACGCGACCGCCCACAGCGGATGGGCGATCGGGACCGGCGCGAGCGGGAGCGTCACCGCCAGCACGCCCGCGCCGACGACGAGCCCGCGTATTGCGGCAGCGATTACGTACGCGCCGAAGAACGCAGCGTGCGAGAGCGGCGGCAGCAGCACGAACACGATGCTCCCGGTCACCTTGGCCTGGGTCAGGCTCGAGGAGCTGTTGGCGAAGGCGTTCTGCAGCATCGACATCATGACCAGCCCCGGGACCAGGAACGCGGTGTAGGAGAGCTGACCGTAGACCTGCACCCGGTCCTCGAAGACGTGCCCGAAGATGAGTAGATACAGCAGTGCCGTCAGCACCGGCGCCGCGATCGTCTGGACGCCCACCTTCCAGAACCGCAGCAGCTCCTTGTAGAGCAGCGTGGCAAATCCGATCCACGGGGCGCTCCCCGCGCCGTCCGTGCCCGGCGCGGCACGGCGGGTCGCTTCAGTGCCGCGCTCCACCCTCACCTCGCATGATCTGGACGAACACCTCCTCCAGATCCGGCTGGATCACCTCCATCTCGAGGATCCGGCAGCCCGCCGTGCGCAGCTCGGCGAGCGCGGTCTCGACGTCGCCGTACTCGGCGAGCTTGAAGGTGTAGCGCCCCGCCTCGGACGCGACGGCGAGCGGCGCGAGCCGCGCCGGCACCCCGCCTTCGAAGCGGACCTGGAGGTAGATGGCGTGGAACCGGCGGATCAGGTCCGCCGTGGCGTCGAGCGCGACGATCCGCCCGCCCTTGAGCATGGCGATGCGGTCGCAGAGCAGCTCCGCCTCCTCGAGGTAGTGCGTGGTGAGGACCACGGTGTGGCCGTCGCGGTTGAGGCGCCGCACGAACTGCCACAGCCCCTGGCGCAGCTCGACGTCGACGCCCGCCGTCGGCTCGTCGAGGACGATCACCGGCGGCCGATGAACGAGCGCCTGCGCGACCAGCACCCGGCGCTTCATCCCGCCGGACAGGGTGCGCATGTTGGCATCCGCCTTGGCGGCGAGATCGAGGTGGTGCATGACCTCGTCGATCCACGCGCGGTTCGCGCGCCGGCCGTAGTAGCCCGCCTGGATCGTCAGCGTCTCGCGGACGGTGAAGAACGGATCGAAGACCAACTCCTGCGGCACCACGCCCAGCGCGTGGCGCGCGGCGCGATAGTCGGCGACGACGTCGTGCCCCATGATGCGCGCCGTGCCGCGGTCGGCGCGCGCGAGCCCGGCGAGGATGCTGATGAGCGTGGTCTTGCCCGCGCCGTTCGGCCCGAGCAGGCCGAAGAACTCGCCGCGCGGCACCTCCAGGTCGATCCCGTCGAGCGCCTGCACGGCGCCATAGCGCTTGCTCAACCCACGGATCTCGATGGCGGCGGTCATGCCGCGTGCGTCGTCGGCTCGAGTTCGCGCTTCTAGGCCGGCGGCAGCAGCTCGTCGACGGCGTACAGCCGCGCGAGGTTCGCCATCGCCGGCGGCAGGTTGGCGAATCGGATCGTGCGACCGGAGGCGCGCGTCGCCCGCAGCCAGGCGAGCGCCAGCGCGAGCGCGGCGGAGTCGACCTCGGTGACCGCCGCGAAATCGACGACCTCGACGCCGTCGCGGAGCTGCGCGGCGCCCGCGTCGAGGAGCCACGGGACGGTCCCGGCGGTCACCGCGCCTTCGAGGAGGAGTCGGTTGCCTTCGCGGCGGATCACGGCTCGCCTGTCGGAATGGGCGGGACGGGCGGCCTCAGCTGCGCTTGGTCTCGAGCTGGCGGTTCTTCTCGGCGAGCGCCTTGATCAGGCCGTCGACGCCGACGTTCCGCACCTCGTTGGCGAAGGCGTCCCGGTAGGTGGTCACCAGGCTCACGCCGCCGACGGCGACGTCGTAGACCTTCCAGCCGTTCGGGGTCTTTTCCATGCTGTAGTCGAGCGTGACGGGCTCGGTGCCCGACTGCTTCACCTCGGATCGAACCATGACATCGGCGTCGTCCGGCTTCGCGCGCAGCGGCTTCACTTCGATCACCTGATTCCGGTAGGCCGAGAGCGCGGTCGAGTAGGTGCGCACGAGCAGCGTTCGAAACTCGTTGACGAGCGCCTGCTGCTGCTCGGGCGTGGCCTTGCGCCAGTTCGGGCCCATGGCGAGCGCCGTCATGCGCGTGAAGTTGAAGTGCGGGAGCACCTTTTCTTCGACGAGCGCGATGGTCTTCTTCCGGTCGCCGGCCTGGATCGCCTTGTCCTGCTTGATCACGGCGATCACGTCCTGCGTGACGGTCTTCACCAGGCCGTCGGGCGTGAGCTCCTGCGCCGACGCCGCCGGGACCGCAAGCGCCGCGAACACCCAGACGAAAATTACGAGTCGTCGCTGCATGGGATGGACTCCTTGCATCAGTCGTCGCCCGCCGGGCGCCGCTCGCCCGCGGCCAGCACCGCCTCATAGTTTGTCGGAACTTTCGGAGCGACGGACTGCGGCGCCGGGCCCGCTTCCCGGGGCGGTTGCGCGTCCCCGCCCGGCGCCGCGGGTGCCGCGCTCGATTGCTCGTCGCGCGGCGGAAGCGGCGGCGGATTGCCGTCGTAGATCAGATTGCGGCGGCGCTGGAAGTAGGCGTTGCGGAGGAACGCGTAGCGGTCCAGCGCCGCCTGCTCGAGGAGATCGGATGCGTCGAGCAGATTCGCGCGCGTCTGGATGACGTCGACGATGGTGAGCGAGTTCTGCCACGCGACCCGGTGGTCTACGTCGAGCCACTTCGGCAGCTGCCAGGGCAGATAGCCCTGGCTGTTCACCAAAGTGCCCACGGCGTCGCGCGCGCTGCTCGGCCCGAGGAGCGGGAGGATGAGGTAGGGGCCGAAGTCGATCCCCCAGACCGCGAGCGTCTGCCCGAAGTCCTCGGCGTGCTTCGGCATCCGCATGTCGGTCGCGATGTCGAAGATCCCGCCGATCCCGAAGGTCGAGTTCGCGATGAACCGCCATGCATCCGACAGCGCCTCCTCGACCTTGCCCTGCAAGAGCTGATTCAGCGCGATCCACGGGTCCTGGAGGTTCGCGAAGAAGTTGCGGACCCCGTCGCGCACCGGCTCCGGCAGCACGAAGCGGTAGCCCTCGGCGACCGGCCTGAGGACCACGCGGTCGACGCCGTCGTTGAACTCGAACGTCGCGCGGTTCATCGGCTCCCAGGGATCGCGCGGATCGGGGTTCTGGACGGTGGCGCAGCCGGCCAGGGCGGCCGCTGCAAGCCCCGCGACCGCAAGTCGCCAAGGTCGCCTCATCGCCGGCTACTTCTTGTCGCCTTCGGCGGCCTTGTTGTACAGGAACTGGCCGATGAGGTTCTCGAGGACGAGCGCCGACTGGGTGAGCTTCAAGGTGTCGCCGTTCTTCAGGTTGACGGTGTCGCCGCCGGCGGCAAGCCCGATGTACTGCTCGCCGAGCAGCCCGGAGGTGAGGATCTTGGCGGACGTGTCCTTGGGAAAAGCGTACCGCCGGTCGATGTTCATCGTGACCACCGCCTCGAAGCTCTCGTTGTCGAAGCGGATGTCCGCGACGCGTCCGACCACCACGCCCGCGCTCTTCACCGGCGCGCGGACCTTGAGGCCGCCGATGTTACCAAAGTTGGCCTTGACCTCGTAGCCGTCGGCGGCGGCGAGCGTCGCCGAGCTCGCCACCCAGAGCGCGAGGAACAGGATCGCGCCGGCGCCGAGCGCGACGAAGAACCCCACCCAGAGGTCGAGCGCCTTGCGGATCATCATGGTTCTTCCTTTCAGTCGTCAGCCGGCTCGGGGGAGGAGCCCAGGGCGCCGCTTGCGCCTAGCTTCCCCGGAACATGAACGCCGTGAGGACGAAGTCGAGCGCGAGGATCGCGAGCGACGAGGTCACCACGGTGCGCGTCGTCGCGCGCGACACACCCTCCGCGGTCGGCACCGCATCGTAGCCCTCGAACACCGCGATCCAGGTCACCGCCACGCCGAACACCACGCTCTTGATGATGCCGTTCACCACGTCCTGGTGCAGATCGACCGCGCCCTGCATCTGCGACCAGAACGCGCCCGCGTCGACGCCGATCAGCTGCACGGCGATCAGGTAGCCGCCGAAGATGCCGATCGCGGAGAACAGTGCCGCGAGCAGCGGCATCGAGATCACTCCGCCCCAGAATCGCGGCGCCGCCACGCGCGCGATCGGGTCGACCGCCATCATCTCCATCGCCGCGAGCTGCTCGGTCGCCTTCATCAGGCCGATCTCGGCGGTGATCGCCGAGCCGGCGCGGCTCGCGAACAGCAGCGCCGCCACCACCGGTCCGAGCTCGCGCGTGAGCGAGAGCGCGACCAGCGTGCCCACCGCGTCCGCCGACCCGTAACGCACCAGCGTCTCGTAGCCCTGGAGCCCGAGCACCATGCCGACGAACAGCGCCGACACCGCGATGATGACGAGCGAGAGCACGCCGGTGAAGTAGATCTCGCGGACCGTGAGGTGGAACCGGCGGAAGCTCGTGCCGGAGAGCCGCAGCATGAGCCAGAAGAACCGGCTCGCGAGGCCGAGCCGGACGACCATCCCGTTCACGCGCGCGCCGAGCGCCTCGAGGAACGTCGCAACGCGCGCGAACATCATCCTCCTGCGAGCAGGCTCGCGCGGTAGTCGGACGCCGGGTAGTGGAAGGGCACCGGCCCGTCGCTCTCCGCGTGCACGAACTGGTGCACGAACGGCGCGGTGGACCGGCGCACTTCGTCGGGCGAGCCCTGCGCGATCACCCGGCCTTCGGACAGGAAGTAGACGTAGTCGACGATCTGCAGCGACTCGTGGACGTCGTGCGTGACCACGATCGAGGCGGCGCCGAGCGCGTCGTTCAGGTCGCGGATCAGCTTGCCGATCACCGCGAGCGAGATCGGGTCGAGCCCGGCGAACGGCTCGTCGTACATGATCAGCATCGGATCGAGCGCGATCGCGCGCGCGAGCGCGACGCGCCGCTGCATTCCGCCGGAGAGCTGCTGCGGCATGAGGTCCGCCGCGCCGCGCAGCCCCACCGCCTGGAGCTTCATCAGGACGAGATCGCGGATGAGCCGCTCGGGAAGGCTGGTGCGCTCGCGCATCGGGAAGGCGACGTTCTCGAACGCCGACAGGTCGGTGAACAGCGCCCCGAACTGGAACAGCATGCCCATCCGGCGGCGCAGCTCGTAGAGCTCGCGCGTACGGACGCGGGTGATGGCGCGGTCGAACACCCGGATCTCGCCGCGCGCAGGCCGCAGCGCGCCGCCGATGAGGCGCAGCAGCGTGGTCTTGCCGCTGCCGCTGCCGCCCATGATCGCGACCACTTTCCCGGGCGGGATCGCGAGCGCCACCCCGGCAAGGACCGGCGTGGCGTTGTACCCGAAGGTGACGTCGTCGACTTCGACCAGGTTGGCGGAGGGCACCGCGGGGGTCGCGTTCAACAAAACGCTGAATTCTAAAGGAAAGCGTGGCGCGGAGCCACCCAAAGGCGGCCGCCGTGGCGGCGCGCTCGCGCGCACCGGGCACCACCGGGCGCTGCTATATGATTCGCCGCCAGCCGCCTCCGCCCCGCGCCAATGTCCAGCCCGGTCGTCCGCGTTCACCAGCTTCGCAAGCGCTTCGGCAAGACGAGCGTCCTGAACGGCGTCGACCTCGAGATCGGCGCCGGGGAGTTTCTCGGGCTCGCCGGGGTGAACGGCGCGGGCAAGACGACGCTCCTCAAGTGCCTGCTCGACTTCTGCGCCGTGGACGCGGGCACGATCCATCTGTTCGACATCCCGCACACCGAGCCGCGGTCGCGCGCGCCCCTCGCCTTCCTGCCCGAGCGGTTCGTTCCGCCGTATTACCTGACCGGCCGCGATTTCCTCTCGTTCATGCTGCGGCTGCAGCAGCGGCCATACGACGACGCCGAGGTGCTTGCAATGCTGGAGGCGCTCGACCTCGACGCGGGCGCGCTCGCGCGACCGGTGCGGTCGTACTCGAAAGGGATGACCCAGAAGCTCGGCCTGGCGGCGTGCTTCCTTTCCCGCCGCGACCTCTACGTCCTCGACGAGCCCATGAGCGGGCTCGACCCCAAGGCGCGCGCCTGCGTGAAGGCGCTCCTCGCCCGACTCCGTGGGGAAGGCCGGACCCTCTTCTTCACGTCCCACGCCCTGGCCGACATCGAAGAGATCTGCGACCGGATGGTCGTCCTGCACCAAGGTGTGCCTTATTTCTCAGGCGCGCCGCGGGCCCTGTGCGAACATTATGGCGAGAATTCGACGGAGAGAGCGTTCCTACGGTGCATAGGAACGCCGGCCCATGTCCGACCCCGGTAGCAAGCCTCGCCTGCTGATCGTCGACGACGATCCGCTGATCACCGACACGCTCGCCTACGCCCTCGGCAAGGACTTCGAGGTCCTGGCCAGCGACTCGCGCAGCCACGCGGTGAGCCTGCTGCGCCAGCTCGACGCGCCGCCGCAGCTGGCGCTCGTCGACCTCGGGCTGCCCCCCACGCCGCACCGCCCCGACGAGGGCTTCCAGCTGATCGGCGATCTCCTCGCGCACTCGCCCGCGATCAAGATCCTGGTCCTGTCCGGCCAGGCGGATGCCTCGAACGCCCGCCATGCCCGGGCGCTCGGCGCGGCCGAGTTCGTGACGAAGCCCGCCGACCCGGCGAACCTGAAGCGGATCCTCCAGCACGCGCTGCAGTTTCGTCAGGCCGAGATCTCGGGCTCGACCGCGTTCGAGGAGGGGATGCTCATCGGGCGGAGCCCCGCGATCCAGAAGCTCCGCAGCCAGGTTTCGCAATGCGCCGACTCGCCGTTCCCGGTGCTCATCGACGGCGAGTCGGGCAGCGGCAAGGAGATCGTGGCGAACGCCCTGCACCGGATGTCGAGCCGCCGGGACAAGCCCTCGCTCGCGCTCAATTGCGCGGCCATTGCCCCGACGCTGGTCGAGCCGACGCTGTTCGGCTACGTGAAGGGCGCCTTCACCGGCGCGATGACGAACAAGTCGGGCTACTTCGAGGACGCCGCCGACGGGACGCTGTTCCTGGACGAGATCGGCGAGCTGCCGCTCGAGCTGCAGGCGAAGCTGCTGCGGGTGCTCGAGAACGGCGAGTACCAGCGGGTCGGCGAGACCCAGCGACGGTTCAGCCGGGCCCGGGTCATCGCCGCCACCAATCGCGACCTGCGGGGCGAGATCAAGAAGAGCAACTTCCGCGCCGACCTGTACCACCGGTTGAGCGTCTTCACGATCAACGTGCCGCCGCTGCGCGACATGGACGAGGACCGGGTGCTGCTGCTCGAGCACTTCAGCCGGTTCTACGCCGACCAGGCGAAGCTCCCGCCGTTCACCCTCGACGAGGCCGCGACCAAGCTGTGGCGCGACTATCACTTCCCCGGGAATGTCCGCGAGCTGCGCAACATCGTCATCCGGCTCACGACGAAGTACGCCGGGCAGCGGCTCGCCGGCGACGAGCTCGAGCCGGAGCTCGACATCACCGCCCAGACCGCGTCGGAGTTCGGCCCGCCGAGCGACCCGGATACCCTGATCGAGCAAGCCCAGGCGCATCTGCAGCGCGAGCGCAGCTTCAACCTTGATAGTATGCTGAAAGCATGGGAGCAGGGGTACATCGAGGCGGCGATGAAGCTCACCCGCGGCAACGTCAGCCAAGCGGCGAAGCTGCTTGGCATCAACCGCACCACCCTCTACAGCCGCATGGAATCTCTGCAAAAGCAGTAACGACCGCGCGTTCCGCGCGGTCGTTACTGCTTTTGCAGCTGCGCGTTCTCGCACGAACAAGAGGGGACTCCCCCCTGTATATCCCCGGTGTGGAACAAGGGGGGCAAAGCCCCCCTTGTAGATCATCCCCCCGCTCCGCGCTCCGCTGTCGCCGAGACTGACGCGTGGCCATGTATCTCAGCCACTTCGGCCTCAACGAGGCGCCGTTCCGGATCACGCCGCATACCGAGTTCTTCTTCTCGGGGGCGAACCGCGGCGCGACGCTGGAGGCGCTGCTCTACGCGATCACCCACGACGAGGGCATCGTCAAGGTCACGGGCGAGGTCGGCAGCGGCAAGACCATGCTCTGCCGCGTGCTCGTCGAGCGGCTGCCCAAGAGCGTCGAGACGATCTACCTCGCGAACCCGTCGCTCTCGCGCGACGAGATCCTGCACGTGCTCGCCGCCGACCTCCAGATCGAGTCGCGCGGGGAGCGCGTGACGATCATGCTGCGCGCGCTGCAGGAGCGGCTGATCAAGCTCTACGCCGCCGGGCGCCGCGTGGTCGTCCTCATCGACGAGGCGCACGCGATGCCGATCGAGACGCTCGAGGAGGTGCGGCTGCTCTCCAACCTCGAGTCGAACCGGCACAAGCTGCTGCAGATCGTTCTCTTCGGCCAGCCCGAGCTCGATCAGCATCTCGCCGCGCCGAACATGCGGCAGCTGAAGGAGCGCATCACCCACAGCTTCCGGCTCGAGCCGCTGGTGCGCTCGGACGTCGAGAGCTACATCGACTTCCGGATGCGCGCCGCCGGGTATCGCGGGCCCAGCGTCTTCGCCCCGGCGGCGTTGAAGATGATCGCGCGCACCTCGGAGGGCCTCACGCGCCGGATCAACATCCTCTCCGACAAGTCGCTCCTCGCCGCGTTCGCCGACAGCACCCATCAGGTGGGCGCCAAGCACGCGCGCGCCGCGGTGCGCGACTCGGAGTTCGCCGGGCGGCGCTGGGGCGCCCCGAACGCGTGGTGGCTCGTCGGCGCGGGGCTCGCGGCCGGCCTGCTCGCGGGCGTCGGGCTGCATCTCTACAACCAGTGGCGCGTGGCGGGAGGCTCGCCGGGGGCGAGCGCTACGGCGGCCGGTCCGGCGCCGTCGTCCCCCGCGACGCCTGCGCAGCAGTCACCCGGGGGCACTCCCCCTGCCGGAATGGCGGCGGCGGATCCTGCGCCGGCGCCTCAATCCGGCGCCGAAGCGGTCCCGGCCGCGCAGGTGGCGGTCGCGGCCCCGTCGAGCGGCCCGGGCGACGCCGCCACCCCGGCGGCACCGCCCCCGCAGGCGGCCCCGGAGCCGCCCCCCGGGCCGAACCCGCCCACTTCCGGGAAGCTGGCGCAGGAGCGGTTTACCGCGACGCAGCGCTGGCTGAGGGGCGCTCCCTCGGGCTCCTGGACGATTCAGCTCCTGACCACGGGGGATTCCCGGGCGATCGAGCGGTTTCTCGAGCAGGCCGCGCAGGAAGTGCAGCTCGAGGACGTCTATATCTACAGCGTGAAGCTCAACGGCCGGCAGTACTATGGCGTCACGTACGGGAACTACCCCTCCCTCGAGGAGACGATCACCGCGATGGGCGATCTGCCCTTCTCCTTCAAGTCGCGGGGCCCGTTCCACCGCAGCATCCCGGTGATGCGCCGGCAGAATCAGGAATAATTCTCACCCGTTCCCGGCACTAGGCCACAAAGGCTTTGCGCCGATAAAACAGTTTCTTAGGGCGTTTTGTTATACTGCCCTTTCGAATTTCAGCAGTTCCTGAAGAGTTCCGCGCGCGCCGGATCCGGGGGAGGCATGATCAAGAAGCTGCTCGTCTGCGGACTGGGGATCGCCCTCGGCGGTTGCTTCCAGCCGATGAAGCCTTCTGACGGGCACCTGAAAGACCAGCCCGGCCCGCCCGCCGCATCCATCCCGCCGCTGGTACAGGCGATCCCCACGCCGCCGAAGCCGAAGCCGACGGTCAGGCCCGAGACCTACAGCGTCGTCGTCAATCAGGTCAACGTCCGCGAGCTGCTATTCGCGCTCGCGCGCGACGCGAAGGTGAACGTCGACATCCATCCCGGGATCACGGGGTCGATCACACTCAACGCGATCGATCAGACGCTGCCGCAGCTTCTGAACCGGATCAGCAAGCAGGTGGACATGCGGTACGAGCTCGACGGGCCGAATCTCGTCGTGATGCCGGACTCGCCGTACCTCCGCATCTACAAGATCGACTACGTGAACATGCAGCGGTCGACCTCGGGGCAGGTGACCGTCGCCGGCAACATCGCCGGCGGCTCGTCGGGGGGTGGCGGTGGAGGCGGCGCTTCCGGCGCGGGGGGCGGCGGTGGCGGCAGCTCGAACACGTCGACCGTTTCGGTGCGCAACGAGTCGAGCAACAAATTCTGGGAAACGCTGGTCAAGAACGTCGAGGAGATCCTGCGGGAGACCGACAAGGTCCTGCCCGGCGGGCCGGGCCCGTCGCCCGCGGTCCCGGCGCCGCCGCCCG
>DATEDA010000229.1:0-24651 GCA_035286595.1 Burkholderiales bacterium
CGCGGACCGCGCCGCCGCTCAACCCTTGCCCGCATATGCAAGTGAGTTGCTGAGGCAGTAGCGAAGCGAACCCATGGCCACTGTTTCGAACCTCCGCCCGTCCGCCGCCTTCAACGGCGGCCGAGCGCTCGCTTCGGGTGACGCGCTCGTCCTCGAGGGCGTCACCCGGCGCTTCGGCGCGCTGACGGCGATCGACGACATCTCCCTGTCGGTCGTCGCCGGCGAGCGCCGCGCGGTCATCGGCGCGAATGGCGCAGGCAAGACGACGCTCTTCAACGCGATCACCGGCGATTTCCCGCCGAACTCGGGACGGGTGCTCTTCTTCGGCGACAACGTGACCGACATGCCGCCCTACGAGCGCATCCGCATGGGCATGCGCCGCACCTACCAGAGCTCGCTTCTCTTCCGCGACCTGACGGTGCGGGACAATCTGTTTCTCGCCGTGCGCGGCGTCGCGCGCGGTCGCTTCAGCTTCCTCCGGCCGCGTCGGGCGAGCACGACGAGCGCGGCCGCGAACGATCTCCTCGAGCGGGTGCGCCTCGCGCACGTCGCCGACCAGCCGGTGTCGTCGCTCGCGCACGGCCAGCAGCGCCAGCTCGAGATCGGCATGGCGCTCGCCGGTGCGCCGCGGCTGATCCTGTTCGACGAGCCGGCAGCCGGACTCTCGCCGGGCGAGCGGCGCGAGCTGGTCGCGCTCCTGACCGCGCTCCCGCCCCACATGGGCTTCATCCTGATCGAGCACGACCTCGAGATCGCGCTCCGCGTGGTCGAGCGCGTCACCGTCCTTCACAACGGGCGCGTCCTCAAGGAGGGCACGCCCGCCGAGATCGAGAACGACGCCGAGGTGCAGGCGATCTACATGGGAACGGTGCACTGAGATGGCCTGGTTCTCTCGCGACCGCCGCCAGCGGACCTCGGGGCCGATCCTGCAGATCGAGAACCTCGACGTGTACTACGGCCGCGCGCACGCGCTGCAGGGCGTGTCGCTCACGCTCGACCACGGCGTCCTCGCCGTCGTCGGCCGCAACGGCATGGGCAAGACGACGCTCTGCAACGCGGTCACCGGCCTCGTCGCTGCGACCGGCAGCATCCGGCTCGCCGGCGAAGAGATCCTCGGGCTCGCGTCCCACGCGATCAACGACCGCGGCGTCGGCTACGTGCCGCAGGGCCGCCGGGTCTGGCCGTCGCTCTCGGTCGACGAGCACCTGCGGCTCGCCGTCAAGGGGAATCGCGGCGCCTGGACGGTCGAGCGCATCTACCAGGTCTTCCCGCGGCTCGCCGAGCGCAAGGGGAACGGCGGCGCCGAGCTCTCCGGCGGCGAGCAGCAGATGCTCGCGATCGGGCGCGCCCTGCTCTTCAACCCGCGGCTGCTGGTGATGGACGAGCCGACCGAGGGCCTCGCGCCGGTGATCGTCCGGCAGGTCGCCGACATGCTGAAGCGGCTCGCCGCGGACGGCGAGATCTCGGTGCTGCTGATCGAGCAGAACCTCGGGGTGGCGATCGAGGTCGCCGACACCGTGGACGTGATGGTGAACGGCCGCATCGCGCGCTCGATGCCGGCCTCCGAGCTCGCGGCCGACCGCGAGCTGCAGCAACGGCTGCTCGGCGTGCGCGCCGCCGCCGAGGAGGAGAACGGCGACGAGGCCGCACCGGAAAGCGCGGCGGCCGGCCCCGAGCCGGAGGCCGGCGATGTACGGGTCTTCACGGTGAAGCGGTCGGGGGACGACGCGGCCCCGGCTGCAGCGGGCGAGACCGGCGAGGAGCGCGCCGTGCGCGCGTTCACGCGCTGGAACGCTGCCGATCCGCAGTCGCGGCCGCGCGACCGGCTGGTCGAGGCGCGGGCCGAGCCGACGGCCGAGCCGCCTTCGCTCGCCGACGCCGCCGCGGCGATCGCGGACAGCGGCCGCGACGGGCGGGTCCTCGAGTTCCCGGTCGCGGCGACGGTCGAACGCGCCGCCTACGTCGCGGGCACCTTCGACACCAAGGGGCGCGAGCTCTTCTACCTGCGCAACTGCCTCGACAAGCTCGGGCTGCGCACGGTCACGGTCGACCTCTCGACTTCCGGGAAGCCGTCGCCGGCGATGGTGCATCCGCGCGAGGTCGCGCGCCATCACCCCAAGGGCGAGCGGGCGGTGTTCACCGGCGACCGCGGCTCGGCGATCGCCGAGATGGCGGTCGCGTTCGAACAGTTCGTCGTCCGGCGCCGCGATCTCGGCGGTCTGATCTCGGCCGGCGGGTCGGGCAACACGGCGCTCGCCACGCCGGCGATGCGGCGGCTCGCGATCGGCGTTCCGAAGGTGATGGTGTCCACCGTCGCCTCGGGCGACGTGCGGCCCTACGTCGGCCCGTCGGACATCTGCATGATGTACTCGGTGACCGACGTCTCCGGGATCAACCGCATCTCGGAGCGGGTGCTCGCGAACGCCGCGCACGCCCTCGCCGGCATGATCGCCTACGCGCGCCCCGGCACGGGCGAGACCACGACGAAGCCGGCGCTCGGGCTCACGATGTTCGGCCTCACGACCCCGTGCGTTCAGGCGGTCACGAAGCAGCTCGAGGAACGCTACGACTGCCTGGTGTTCCACGCCACCGGCACCGGGGGGCAGTCGATGGAGAAGCTCGTCGACTCCGGGCTCCTCGCCGGGGTGATCGACGTCACCACGACCGAGGTCGCCGACGAGATCGTCGGCGGCGTGCTCTCGGCCGGACCGGAGCGCTTCGATGCGATGATCCGCGCGCACATCCCCTACGTCGGCTCGTGCGGCGCGCTCGACATGGTGAACTTCTGGGCAATGGACACCGTGCCCGAGCGGTTCCGGACCCGCAAGCTGCACCGGCACAACCCGAACGTCACGCTGATGCGGACGACCGCGGAGGAGAACGAGCGGATCGGCCGATTCATCGTCGACAAGCTGAATCGCATGGCGGGGCCGGTGCGCTTCCTCATCCCGGAAGGCGGCGTCTCCGGGGTCGACGCGCCCGACCGGCCGTTCTGGGATCCGGCGGCGGACAAGCGGCTCTTCGACACGATCGCGGCGAGCTTCCGGAGCGGTGCGAACCGCCGGCTCGTCCGGCTGCCGCATCACCTGAACGACCGGGCGTTCGCCGATGCGCTGGTCGCCGCGTTCAACGAGATCGCGCCAGCGCAGCCCTCCGGCGTGCGCGCGCTGCGGGTCTGAGCACCGATGCCACGCATCGCGCGCAAGGACATCCTCGAGCGGTTCCGCGGCATGATCGCGCGGTCCGAGCCGATCATCGGCGGCGGCGCCGGCACCGGGCTCTCGGCCAAGTGCGAGGAGGCCGGCGGCATCGACTTGATCGTGATCTACAACTCGGGGCGGTACCGGATGGCGGGGCGCGGCTCGCTCGCGGGGCTGATGGCCTACGGCAACGCGAACGAGATCGTGCTCGAGATGGCGCGCGAGGTGCTGCCGGTCGTGAAGCGGACCCCGGTGCTCGCCGGCGTCAACGGCACCGATCCGTTCATGATCACCGATCACTTCCTGCGCCGCCTCATCGCGCTCGGCTTCTCGGGCGTGCAGAACTTCCCGACCGTGGGCCTCTTCGACGGCGTGATCCGTGCCCAGCTCGAGGAGACCGGCATGGGCTACGGCCTCGAGGTCGACGTGATCCGCGCGGCGCACGACCTCGATCTCCTCACGACGCCCTACGTATTCTCGGAGGAGAACGCGACGGACATGGCGCACGCCGGGGCGGACGTCATCGTTTGCCATCTCGGCCTGACGGCCGGCGGCGCAATCGGGGCGGAGACTGCGCTGAAGCTCGCCGACTGCGCGTCGCTCATCAGCCGCTGGGCGGAGGCGGCGCTGAAGGTGCGCAAGGACGTGATCGTCCTGTGCCACGGCGGGCCGATCGCGCGGCCCGAGGACGCGGCCTACATCCTCGCCGCCTGCCCGCAGTGCCACGGCTTCTACGGCGCCTCCAGCATGGAGCGGCTGCCGGCGGAGACCGCGCTGACCGAGACCACGCGCCGGTTCAAGGCGATCCGGCGCCAGGGGAATCCAGTTACGGAAGCAAGGAGGAGACAATCATGACCGGCGCCCAATTCGGAACGTTCATCCTGGGGCTCATCGGCGTCGCGATCGTCGTCGCGATCGTCGTCTGGCTCCTGCACTGGCTGTATCTCCGCTCGTCCAAGGAGCGGGCGTTCGTGCGCACCGGCCTCGGCGGACAGAAGGTGGTGATGAACGGCGGCGCGCTCGTGCTGCCGATCGTCCACGAGGTGATCCCGGTCAACATGAACACGCTGCGGCTCGAGGTCTCGCGCGGCCGCGAGCGCGCGCTCATCACCAAGGACCGGATGCGGGTCGACGTCGTCGCCGAGTTCTACGTCCGCGTCCAGGCGGCCGTCGACGCCATCGCCGCGGCCGCGCAGACGCTCGGCCAGCGCACGATGCAGCCCGACGCGCTGAAGGAGCTGGTCGAGGGCAAGTTCGTCGACGCGCTGCGCACCGTCGCCGCCGAGATGACGATGGAAGAGATGCACGAGAAGCGCGGCGAGTACGTGAAGCGCGTGCGCGGCGTCGTCGCCGCCGACCTGCTGCAGAACGGCCTGGAGCTGGAGACAGTGTCGCTCACGCAGCTCGACCAGACGGCGATGGAGTTCTTCAACCCGTCCAACGCCTTCGACGCCGAGGGCCTGACGCGGCTCACCGACGAGATCGAGCGCCGCAAGAAGGTCCGCAACGACATCGAGCAGGACACGATGATCCAGATCCGCAACAAGAACCTGGAGACCGAGCGGCAGGCGCTCGACATCGACCGCGAGCTCGAATACGCGCGGCTCACGCAGGAGCGCGAGCTCGAGGTCAAGCGCGCGGGGCAGCGCGCCGACGTGGCGCGCGAGCGCGCGGACAAGGAGCAGGAAGCCGAGCGCGCGCAGATCGCCTCGCGCGAGGCGATCGACCGGGCCCGCATCCTCTCCGAACGCGCGGTCGAGGAGGAGCGGATCGGACGGGAGCGCGACGTCCAGGCGCTCGAGATCGAGCGGCGCAAGACGATCGAGCTCGCCGAGCAGGGCCGCGCCATCGCCTTCGCCGAGCAGTCGAAGGCCCAGTCCGAGGCGCAGGCCGCGGCCGACAAGGCCCGGGCGCTCGCCGCAACTGAGGAGGAGCGCGTGTTCACCGCGCGCGAGACCGAGATGGCCGAGCGGCGCAAGCGCATCGATCTGATCTCGGCGGCGCAGGAGGCCGAGCGCGACGCGCTGCGGCTCAAGGTCGCCGCCCAGGCCGAGAAGTCGGCGGCGAACGACCGCGGCGCGGCAGTGCGCGCCGAGGCCGAGGCCTCGGCCGATGCCGAGAAGATCCGCGCGCTCGCGGCACGCATTCGCCACGAGGTCGAGGCCGAGGGCCAGCGCCTGATGAATCAGGCGGCGAACCTGCTGACGCCGGACGCGCGGATGTCCGCGATGCGGCTGCGGCTCATCGACAACATGGAAGCGATCATCCGCGAATCCGGGCGACCGCTGGAGCGGATCGAAGGCATCAAGATCCTGCAGGTCGACGGTCTCGGCGGCGGCGGCGGCGGCCGGTCGGAGGGCTTCGACGGCGGCGGCAGCTTCGCGGACAACGTCGTCAACTCGGCGCTGCGCTATCGCGCCCAGGCGCCGCTCGTCGATCAGCTCCTCCGGGAGATCGGGATCGACTCGGGCGACGTCGGCAAGCTCGCGCGGGGCCTCCTCGATCGGCAGGGCGGCGGCGCGCCGGCGCTCGCGGATGCGCCGGTCAAGAGCGGAACCGGGCGGGAGTAGCACCAACGCAAAGATGATCAAGGTCTACGCCTCCAGCGTCATCGACGCCCCGGCGGATTCCGTCTGGGCGCAGATCCGCGACTTCAACGGCCTGCCGAAGTGGACGTCGTTCGTGGCCGAGTCGCGGATCGAGGGCGGGCTGCCGGCCGACAAGGTCGGCTGCATCCGCAACTTCCGCCTCAAGGACGGCGGCGTCATCCGCGAGCAGCTGCTGACGCTCTCGGACTTCGACTTCCAGTGCAGTTACTCGATCCTCGAAAGCCCGATGGGGGTGCAGAACTACGTCGCCACGCTCAAGCTCACGCCGGTCACCGACGGCAACCGCACCTTCGCCGAATGGTGGGCGGAGTTCGACTGCGCGCCGGAGCGCGAGCGTGACCTGGCGCAGTCGATCGGGCAAGGCGTGTTCCAGACGGCGTTCAACTCGCTCAAGCAGCTCGTCCGGTGATCCGGGTCACGCGGTCGGCGATCATCGACGCGCCGATCGAGCGTGTGTGGGCGGTGCTGCGCGACTTCAACAGCCACACCGCTTGGCATCCGGTCATCGCCGAGTCGGCGATCGAGAACGGCGAGGCGTCCGACCAGGTGGGCTGCGTGCGCAGCTTCACGCTGAAGGACGGCAACCGCCTCCGGGAGCAGCTGCTCGGGCTCTCCGACGAGGATCACATCTCCACCTACTGCATCCTCGATGCGACGCTGCCGATGCGTCGCTACGTCGCGACGGTGCAGCTGAAGCGCGTGACCGACGGCAACCGGACGTTCTGGCACTGGCAATCGACCTTCGAGGCGCCACGGGGCCGCGAGCACGAGTTCGCCGAGCTCGTCGGCAACGGCGTGTACGAGGCCGGGTTCGAGGCGCTGCGGACGTACCTGCGCCAGTCGCGCCCCGCCAACGCGCCGGCGCCGAGGCAGTCGACGCGCGGCGCAATCCGGGGCCACGCGATCGTGATCGACCGCCATGGCGGCGCCGATGAGCTGAAGTGGCGCGAGATCCAGGTGGCGCCGCCCGGCCCGGGCGAAGTCCGGCTGCGCCAGACGGCGATCGGCGTCAACTACATCGACGTGTACGTTCGGGCTGGCCTCTATCCGCTCCTCTCGCCGCCCGGCACCCCGGGGATGGAAGCGGCGGGGGAGGTCCTCGACGTCGGCCCCGGCGTGACCGGGATCCAACCTGGCAATCGCGTGGCGTACGCCTGCCCGCCGGTGGGCGCGTACGCGCAGTACCGGACGATGAAGGCCGACCAGCTCGTCGTGCTGCCGGACGCGATCGACGACGAGACCGCCGCCGCGTTGATGCTCAAGGGGATGAGCGCGGAGTATCTGCTTCAGCGGGTGCACCGGGTGCAACGCGGCGACACCGTGCTCGTGCATTCGGCGGCGGGGGGGGCGGGCTCGCTCCTATGCCAGTGGGCGAAGCACCTCGGCGCGACCGTCATCGGCACCGTGTCGAGCGAGGAGAAGGCGCGCGCCGCCCGCGCCGCCGGCTGCGACCATCCGATCGTGACCGCCGCCGGCGACTTCGTCGCGCGCGTTCGGGACATCACCGGCGGCCGCGGCGCGGACGTGATCTACGACGCCGTCGGCAAGGACACGCTCGCGGGCTCGCTCGAAGCGCTTGCGCTCAAGGGCCATCTCGTGAGCTACGGGGAGTCGTCCGGGGCGCCCGACCCGCCCGCACTGTCGGCGCTGTCGGCGAAATCGGCGAGGTTCTCGCGCCCGGTGCTGTTCCACTACACGGCCGACCCGCGGGACCTGCGCGAGATCGCCGGGAACGTGTTTGACATGGTGGCGCGCGGCGCGCTCAAGGTGGACATCCGGCAGCGCTACCCGCTCGCCGAGGCCGCCCGCGCGCACCTCGATCTCGAAGCGCGCCGGACGATCGGCGCGAGCGTGCTCCTACCCTAGACCGAAGCTCGCCCTTGCGCGAGCCCATTCTGTACCGTAGAGTACGGAACTCGCCTGCCTCCCGACTCCAGGCTCCGCATATGGCCCGCCCCCGCGAGTTCGATCTCGATGCTGCGCTCGAGCGCGCGATGCAGGTTTTCTGGGCCAAGGGCTACGAGTCGACTTCGCTCGACGACCTCTGCGCGGCGACCGGCCTCGGCCGATCGAGTCTCTACGGAGCCTTCGGCGACAAGCATGGCCTCTATCTAGACGCGCTCGCCCGTTACGAGGAGGGATCGGCAGCGCGGCTCAATGAGGCGCTGACGCGCCCGGTACCGGTCCGCGAGGCGATCGCCGGGTTCATCGCCCGCCTCATCGACGACATCGTCGCCGGCCCCGGCCGCCGCGGCTGCTTCATCGGCAACTGTGCTGCGGAGCTCGCTCGCGACGATCGCGAAGCGGCCGCCCGCGTTCGCCGCAGCCTGGAGCGGATCGAGACCGCGTTTCGCGACGCGCTGGGCCGCGCCAAGGCGCGCGGCGAGATCGTGCGGACCGCCGACGTCGGCGCACTGGCGCGCTTTTTCACCGCCGGGATCCAAGGTTTGCGTCTGGTCGGCAAGGCCAACCCGGACCGCGCCGCGCTCGACGACATCGCGGGGGTGATGCTGCGCGCGCTGGACAGGTGAGTCGGGTTGGCTCATTATGGACTGATCGATTCATAACACCGCGCAGCCGACCAAGGAGCCTCCCATGGCGATCAAGCCGAGACAGCCCGCACCCGCGCTCGAGTTCGACACCCTCGACGGCGGCCGCTGGTCGCTCGCAGCGCAGCAGCCGCAGAACTTCACCATGGTCGTCGTCTACCGGGGATTGCACTGCCCGGTGTGCCGCCGCTACACGTCCGAGCTGAACGGCATGATCGATGACTTCACGAAGCGTGGCGTGTCGACCGTGATCACGAGCACCGACCCGAAGGAGCGCGCGGAGCAGGCGAAGACCCAATGGGGGCTGCCGAAGCTCACTATCGGCTACGGCGTCTCGATCGAAAAGGCGCGCGAGTGGGGGCTGTACATCTCGACCAGCCGGGGCGTCACGTCGGCCGGAGTCGAGGAGCCGCCGCTCTTCGCCGAGCCGGGGCTCTTCCTGGTAAAGCCCGACCGCACGCTGTACTGGGCATCGATCTCGACGATGCCGTTCGCGCGGCCGCACTTCAACGAGATCGCGCAGGCGATCGATTTCGCGATCAGCAAGAACTACCCGGCGCGCGGCGAAGCCTGAGCCGGAAACCCGAGGAGACTGCCATGGATCAACGCGTCAAGCCCGCGCCGCGGCTCGCGCCGCTGCCCCCAGCGCCCGAGCTGAAAGAGGTCTTTGCCGTCTACGAGAAGGCGCTCGGCTTCATCCCGAACAGCGTGCTCATCATGCAGCGCAAGCCCAACATCGCGCGCGCCTTCGCCCAGCTCAGCGCGGCGATCAACGCCGACCCGGACGCGCAGGTGGACCGAGGCTTCAAGCGCCTGATCGCTCACGTTGCGAGCCGCGCGGCAGGCTGCCGGTATTGCATGGCGCATACCGCCGGTGGCGCGATGCGCTTCGGCGTCGACGAGGCGAAGCTCGCGGCGGTCTGGGAGTACCGATCGAGCCCGCTGTATTCCGAAGGGGAGCGTGTCGCGCTCGACTTCGCGCTGGCCGCCAGCTCGGTGCCGAACGACGTGACCGACGAGATGTTCGCCGAGCTGCGCAAGCACTGGAACGACACGCAGGTGGTCGAGATCGTCGCGGTCATCGCCACGTTCGGCTTCCTCAACCGCTGGAACGACACGATGGCGACGCCGCTCGAGGCCGAGCCGATCGAGGTCGGCGAGAAGCACCTCGCCCCGCACGGGTGGCAGGCGGGGAAGCACCTTCGGTCGAGCGGCGGCGGCCCACGCTGATCGTCCGGCGCGGGGTATATGCAAGGAGACGCTATGGCGACGAAATGGCGTCCACCGCATGGTCGCCCGCCACTGCTGACGGGCCGATACAAAGGAGAGGGAAAATGGAACAGCACAAGCGACAACCAGTAACGCGGCGGGACGTGGTCAAGGTGACCGGCGCAGGGGCGGCGCTGGCGGCGACGCTCGGAACCGGCGTCTTGATGCCCGGGCTGACCAATGCGGCGGCCGCAAAGGCCATTTTCTTCGATGTGGGTGGAACCATCCTGGACTGGTCCACCATGCCCGACAAGATGACCAAGTACTTCTCGGAGCGGGGGATAAAGATCGACGGAAAATCGTTCTGGATTCCCTGGCGAACGAAGCTGTTCTTCTACATGATGTACAACACCATGATCGGCAGCGGCTTCATCCCGCTCGAGGAACTCGCTACAAGATCCACGATGGCGCTCGCCAAGTCACAGAAATTGGACCTTGACCCGTCCGTTGCGGCAGGCGTTCTCCCGTTGCTGGGGGAGCTCGATGTCTACCCGGATGTCATGCCGGGACTGCAGAAGATGAGGGAGCTTGGCTACAAGCTGGTGCCTCACACGCAGCTCAGTCTCGGAGTGCTCAAGAAATCGTTGTTGGGCCGGTTCAAGTGGGACGCGTATTTCACTTCCGAGACGTTCGGTCTGTACAAGCCTCAGCGAGGCATCTATCTCAAGGCGATCGAGGTGATGGGCCTCGACCGTTCCGAAGTCATCTACGTGACCTCGAACCAGTTCGATGTATTCGGTGCCAAGGGCATGGGCTTCCGGACCGCGTGGATCGACCGATGGAACGAGCCGCTTGAACCCTACGGGTACGTTCCCGACTGGCAGGTCAAGGACTTTCTGGCGTTTGCGAAAGTTCTAGAGACCGCGAAGCCGTAGCCTTCACCGTGGTCGAGTCCGTGAAGGCACGGAAGTAGCCGACCACCGACGAGCGGGGCGGGTGGGGTAGGCCCGCCCGCGCTCGACCGACCTGCGACCCCACCGACGATGACTGCCAGGCCGATCTCGGCGGCGTTTCCCTACCGGCGCGAGCGCGTGCGCGTGCTCGACGCCGAGATGGCCTACGTCGACGTCGGCAGCGGGGACCCGGTCGTCTTCCTACACGGCAATCCCACCTCGTCGTATCTCTGGCGAAACATCATCCCCTACGCCGCAGGGCTGGGGCGCTGCCTCGCCCCCGATCTGGTCGGCATGGGCCGGTCGAGCCCGTCGCCGAGCCGCGCGTACCGCTTCGGCGACCACATCGCGTATCTGGACGCGTGGTTCGAGGCGCTCGATCTGCGGCGCGACCTGATCCTCGTCGTCCACGACTGGGGCGCGGCGCTCGGCTTCTACCGCGCCTGCCGGTTCCCAGACGAGGTCTCGGGCATCGCCTACCTGGAGGCGATGGTGCGTCCGCGCTCGTGGTCGGATCTGCCGCCCGAGCGGCAGCCGATCTTCAGGGCGCTCCGCGGATCCGAGGGCGAGCGGATGGTGCTCGAGGAGAACTTCTTCGTCGAACGGATGCTCTTCGAGTTCGGTGTATTGCGGGCGCTGAGCGAAGAAGAGAAAGCGGTCTATCGCGCGCCGTACCTCGAGCCGGGCGAGTCCCGCCGACCGACGCTGCAATGGCCGCGCGAGATCCCGTTCGACGGCGAGCCCGCCGACAATCACGCGCTCGTCAAGCGCTACAGCGACTGGCTCGCGACGAGCGCGCACCTGCCGAAGCTGCTCATCAACGCCGAGCTCGGCCACGGCCTGACCGGCGCGGCGCGCGAGTTCTGCCGTGGCTGGCCGAACCAGACGGAGATCACCGTGAAGGCGAAGCACTATGCCCAGGAGGACTGTCCGCACGAGATCGGCGCAGGGCTCGCCGATTTCATCGCGCGCGTGAGAACCTGAGACGCATGCGAGCGGCTTAGACCGCCGCCCTCCGCAGCTGTGCCGGGCGCTAGCCCGGCGGCGCACTCGGGCGAGAGCGCCGACTGCGCGCAAGCATCGGGACCACCCGGATGCGGTATATCACTCCCTGTTCTTCGGCTCAGGGTTTCGTCGCCTCGGCGGCGAGGCCCTCGAGCGCCTTCTTCAGGTTCGGGACCACCGCGCAGTTCGGTACGCCGTGACGCGCCGCAAGGAACTGCGGCTCGTTGTAGCCGAGCCAGACCTGGCCCGCGTCGTCCTGCCACGCGAGCACCTTCAGCGGCAGATCGATCCCGACCGATTGTGCGCACTCCATGAAGGGCGTGCCGCCTTGCGGGTTGCCGAAGATCAGAAGCTCGGTCGGGCGGAGGGTCCGGCCGACCTTCTGGGCGCCGGCGGCGTGGTCGACGCGCGCGAAGATCACGAGGTTCCGGGCCTTCGCTGCGGCCTCGAGGCGGTCGATCGTTTCCTTCACCGGATGCGGGCTCTTGACGGCGGTGAGACCGTCCGCGGCCTGCGCCGGGGCGAGCAGCGCGACGGGCAGGACGAGCAGAGCGGCGAGTACCATGCGACGCATCGCAAACCTCCATTGGAGTTGACGGCAATCGTAGCAGCGCGAGCCGGCGACGCTTGTCATCGCGCCGGCTCCCCGCCGTAGAGCTCGGTCTTCGGGAAGAAAGCGAACCACCCGAACCAGTAGGCGAGCTGTCCGGAGAGGCGCGGGAGCCGCTCGCCGCCGGGGCCGACCAACGCGTCGTCGGTCGCGCGCCACGCCGCGCCGCGCTCGTCCAGGAGGGTATCGCGCGAGCCGCCGGGGCGGAAACGATGGCTGCCGCGCTCGTAGGCGCGCGTGTCGCCGATCAGGCCGCGGCTCGCCACCTCGTTGCGAAGCCGCGGGTCGATCAGGTCTTCGCCCCGCAGTGGCGCGTGCCGGGCGTCGGCGGTGAAGTCGTCGAGGAGCGGCAGCCGGGTCGCCGTCGGCATCGCGAGCAGCACCTCCGCGGTGAGATCGCGCACGAGTGCGGGCTGGCGCGCGATCGCGGCGCGCGCGTCGAACAGCGCGAGATCGTTCGCTAAAGGGATCGGCCGGCGCCCGACCTCCGCCAGCGCCGCACGCCAGCTCGCCGGCAACGGCACCGGGCCGACCGCATCGCGGTAGTGCACCACGAGCGGCTTGCCGGCGAACGTGTCGTTGAGCAGGCCGCCCGCGCGGTCGAGCGCCTCGAGCGCATACGCTTTCGTCTGCCCGTCGAGGACCAGGGTGAACACGCGCGCCTTCTCGGGCAGCGCCCGGCTCTTCTGCCACACCGGGAACATCGTTCCGGGGCTCGCGAAGTAGGCGCCGTACGCCGCGCCGGCGTTGTAGGGTCGGTTGTGGCCGGTGTCGATGTCGACGACCCTGGTGTCGGGATGCTCCCGCTTCCACTCGCCCCAGGAGGTCACCACGACCGGGAGCCGCTCGAGCCGGATACCGCTCCCCACGAGCGGCCCGATGACCGGCTCGCCGCTCAGGTGGTTCCAGAGCGTGCGCGTCTGGCGGTCGTACATCAGCTTGTTCGAGCGGAACAGGAACCCCGAGGAGCCGAACTCGAACCGGCGCCCGGCGGCGGTCGCGTCGTAGAGGACCCCCGACCCGCAGAGCGTGCAGTAGGCCAGCGCGACCGGCTTTCCGCCGACCACGTCGTTCGCCATCTCGTGCCAGTCGAGAATCCGCAGCGGATAGGCGCGATGGTCGCTGTTGACGCTCACGCCGAATACCGCGTCGCGGTCGTCGAGCCAGGTCGCTGCACGCGCTGGCGACATCCGCGGGTTCACGAGCGCCGGGATGCCGTCGACCGGGACCCCGCCCCACTGTACCTCTTCGATCCGGACGCTGGCGGGCACGCCCTCGCGCAGGAACTCGGCGAAGCGCGGGTCGATCGCGGCGTGCAGCTCGCCCTTCCAGCCGACGTAGCCGGGCGGCGGCCTGAGGTCCGGGCGGCTTCCGAGCCAAACCACCATGTCCGCCCAGTTGGCAGCCGGGGCATCCGCCCCCGCGAGCAGCTTGAGCGTCTCGACGATGAGGAGAAGCTCGTCGCGCGAGCCGACGAACCGCATCTGGTCGATCAGCGGTGCGATGAAGCGCGCGTCGCGCGCGCCCGCGACCTCCCGGATCGCGCGCTGGCGCGTCGCGGTGTCAGCGTGGGGGGCGAGCAACCCGAACACCCGGGCCACATCCTTGTCCGACAGCGGCGCGGCGGGCGCGAGCTGCGCCATCCCGCCGAGCAAGACGGCAGCAGTCAAGGGAAGCCATCCGAGCCGCGCCACGGTGCCAGATACGCACCGCGGCGCCGCGTGGATTCGGCGCCGGACGCGCTCGCGGCCGAGTCAGCGTCGCGCGAGCCGTGCCCGCGCCTGTGCGGGCGTCTCCGCCTGGGCGTACGCCCTGATGCCGGCAGCGCGATCCGGCTCGAGGGGCTCCTTCGCCCCGGGGGGCGGCGACACCGACGGCGGGAAGAACGCGAGCGTCTGGCCCTTCGCACGCTTCGCCGCCTCGAGGTCGAGCCCGCGCGCGTTCACGCCTTTCGGCAGCACCGAAACGCCGTCGACCATCTCGAGGTCGAACCACCACTTCTTGACCGGGTTGATCGAGCCGTTCCCGACCTTGTCGTCGAGGCGCGCGATCCAGCGGCGGGTCCAGGGGACGTGGATCGCGAGCCAGAGGAACAGCCGGTGCGTAAGGAGCCCCTCGGTGTTGTACGGGCAGGTTTTCATGCAGCGCCCGCACGCCGACCCCTTGGCGTTGTTGACGCGGTACTTCGTGCACTTCTCGACGTCGGGCTTCCACATCTCGTAGCCGTTGAACATCACCTTCGGCCCGAACGGGATCGCGGCGCAGGGGCACTCGCGCGCGCACTTGTTGCACTGCTCGCAGAAGTCCTGGAGGCCGAAGTCGATCGGGAGATCCACCGCCAGCGGGAGGCTCGTGGTGAGCACGACCGTCTTGAAGCGCGGGCCGACGAACGGGCTCAGCACGAGCTCGCCGATGCGTGACAGCTCGCCGAGGCCCGCCATCAGCGTCGGCGGGATCTGCAGGATGTCCGAGTCGGCGTTGGTTTGCGAGCGGGCCGGATGGCCGAGGCGGCGCAGGTGCGCGGCCATCACGCCGGCGATCTCCGCGCCCCGCAGGTACGCGCGCATCGACTGCGCCCCGGAGATCCAGTCATCGCCCGAGGCGCCCTCCATGGTCTCGAAGCCCTGGTCGATCAGCATGACTACGGCGTACTTGTGGTACGGCTCGATCGGCCGGCCGTCGTCGTAGTGCGAGTACCACATCCAGGGCGAGGCTTCGCAGATCCCGATCAGATCGGCGCCGAGGCAGTAGCCGAGCGCCTTGATCGCATCGGCGTTGGCGCTCGCGTCCGCGAGCTCGCGCCGGCGCGACGCGGTCTCGCCGCCCTGCATCGGCACCATTTCCCGGATGAGCGGCGTCATCGCGAACGCGTACGGGTTCTTGGTCGCGAAGCGCAGGCGCTCGCGCTTCGGCTTGTCTCCGAGATCGCCCATGAGCGCGCGGGTGAAGAAGTTCGCACGCTTGGGCTGGCGCACGATCTCGTCCCCGAGCACGAGCGTGGTCGGCTCGGGCACGCGCCTGATCTTCTCCATTGGTGCCGAACCGAGATGGAGCGGCCGGCGGGGGTTCGCGAGGCCGCCTTCGAGGCGTGCCCAGCCCGGGCGCGCCCCACCCGCGCCGAGCCACCAGGCGGGGCCGTGGCTTCGCCAGCGATTGCCGAGCGTCTTCGGTGCGAGCGGCGAATCCGCGGCGACAGCGTAGTCGGTCGTCACGGCCGCGGCGCGGAACCGGCGGCCAAGATAGGGATTGACGAGGACACCGTTCTCGACGCGAGCGAGGCCCGACTGGACGACCAGCCGACCGATGTCCACGAGGGCCGTGCCCGTAACATGGCCGCGCGCGACGTAGCCCATGTTGCGCAGATATCCGGACATCACTACGGCGACCTCGGCGGCGCGCAGATCGCCGCGTGCGACCTGCGACCCGCGGATCCATGCCTCGCCGGGATCGCCCGCCAGCGGCTCCCGGCCAAACTCCACGAGAAACACCAGCGCGTGCGTGTGCGCCGGACGATCACCGGCCAGCCAGGCGTCAGCGGGGATCTCGCAGGTCGCCGCCTGTGCAACGTCGAGGAAGTACGCCGCGGCCTTCAGATTGTGTGCGCGGACGACCGGATCGTCGGGAATCGGCGCCTTTGACGGCGCGACCTTGCCGTCGAGAAAGCGCGCAAAGAGCTGCTGGTACTCGGGCACCGCGTGCGCCACGCCGTCTTCGCCGGCCGGATTCGGATCAGCGGGCAATGTGCCGGTCTTCGCGCCGGCGATATCGCCAGCACGCGGCAGCCGCTCGAGCGGGAACGGGCCGAGATGGACGGGGCGGCGCCGATGAGAGAAGAACCGCATCAGGCCTCGGTCACCGCCCGGCGCAGCCAAAGCACCGCGCTGTCCGGGCTCGTGAGCACAGGGCAGTCGAGCACAGCGGAGACCGCCGCGAGAGCCCGCGCCGTCGAGAACTGCGCGAGCATCACGGCGTCGCAACCGGCGAGCTGCGGCGCCGCCTCGGCGACCAGCCGGTCGTGGGTTGCGCCGTCGCCCGCATCGAGGGCCGACATCGCCTCGGGCGCGCAGACCGAGCGCAGCTCGACCGTGTGCCCCGCCGCGCGGGCCACCTCGCGGAACTCCTCCTCCATCGACGGCACGCTGGGCGCGAACGTCGCGAGGAGTCCGAGCCGTCGGCCACGCCCGAGCGCCTCGCGGAACATCGCCTCGTTGGGTTTGAGGACCGGAACCTTCCGGCCCTCGCGGGCGGCTTCGATCGCCGGCCCGAACGCCGAGCAGGTGAAGAGGATCCCGTCCGCGCCGGTCGAGAGCGCGTAGTCCGTCAACATGACGAAGCGCTGGAACATCGCGGGCGTGAGCCGGCCGTCGCGGGTACGATCACGCGAGAGCGAGTCGTCGAGCAGGTTCATGCGCGCCGCGTCCGGCCAGTGCCGCGCGAACGCCTCTTCGACCGGCTGGATCGCGACGCGGACGGCGTGGATCAGCGCAATGCGGCGGGACATGCGCGGACTCCTGCGCAGTCAGCAGGTGGCATCCGGTAACCGCGTACCCTCAGCGCCGGAAGGCGGGGCGCACGAGCCGACCGGCTTCCCGTCGTGGTACACCGTGGTCTCCGCCTCGCGCGCGAGCAGCGTGAACCGGCGCGCCTGATCAAGCCAAGTGAGTCGCGCGAGATCGTCGAGGCCCGCCGAGTACCGCAGCTCCTCTGCCGTGAGCTCGTAGACGTAATCGATCTCGCCCGGATCCGGATTCACTTGTCCGATCCTTCCTGTGTTCGAAGGGCGCGCAACGCCGCGATGTCCGACGCATCCTTCGCGCGGCCCGTGCCGGACTTCATCGTGATCAGATCCTCGATCGAGGCGACCGGCACCGTGACGCCGGCGACGACCTTCTCGACCCGTCTCGCGTAGGCCGCCTCGAACGGCACCGGTGTCTGGACGAGCAGGTCGACCATCGGGTCGCTCGCCGCCGGGGGCCGGAGCGCGAACGCCAGCATCCGCTTGTCGAGGATCCAGCTGCGAACCTTCGCCTCGTCGGCGAGGTCGCCCAGCGGTACCGGCACGGTCGGACGCAGCGATAGGCGCGATGCAGCATTGACGAAGCGGCCGAGATTCGCCGCGTCCAGGGCGATCAGGAGGTCGACGTCCATGGTCAGCCGGGCGACACCGTGCAGGTTCACGGCGAGCCCCCCGGCCACGAGGTAGCGAACGCGATCCGATTCGAGCGCCTTGAAGAGATCGAGATAGAACACGCCGCCGGGGCAATCCTGGAGGGCCGACGAAGGCTATCGTAGCATCCGCGGCGTCCGTTCCCATCGATGCGATAGGTCGTGCGCGGAGTTTATACTCGCGCGATCACACCCGAGGTACGCCATGAACCAGCTCGACTTCAAAGGCCGCACCGCGATCGTCACCGGCGGTGCGCAGGGGATCGGACTCGCGATCGTGAAGCGCCTGCTCGATTCCGGCGCCACGGTGCGCATCTGGGACCGCGACCGGAAGCTCCTCGACCAGGCGGTCTCCGCGCTCCCGGGACCGGTGAGCGGCGCGGCGGTGGACGTCACCGAGGCGCCGGTCGTGACGAAGGCGACCGAGGAGGCGATCCGCGACCTCGGCAAGCTCGATGTCCTCGTGAACAATGCCGGCGTCGCCGGGCTGAACTTGCCGACCGTCGACTACCCGGTCGAGGAATGGGAGCGGGTGATGCGGGTCAACCTCACCAGCCAGTTCCTCTGCTGCCGCAGCGTCGCGCCCTACATGGCGAAGCGGAAGTACGGCCGCATCGTCAACATCGCCTCGATCGCCGGTAAGGAGGGCAACCCGAACGCGGTGGCCTATTCGGCGTCGAAGGCGGGCGTGATCTCGCTCACCAAGTCGCTCGGGAAGGAACTGGCGCAGGCCGGGGTCCTCGTGAACTGCGTGACGCCGGCTGCGGCGAAGACCGCGATCTTCGACCAGATGACGCAGACCCACATCGACTACATGCTGGCGAAGATCCCGATGGCGCGCTTCGTGGCCGTGGAAGAGGTCGCGGCGCTCGTCTGCTGGCTCGCCTCCGAGGACTGCGCGTTCTCGACCGGCGGCGTGTTCGACATCTCCGGCGGGCGCGCAACCTACTAGCCCCGCGAAGCGCCTCAGCGCTTCGGATCGTCGATCCCCTTTCTCTCCTCGGCCGGACCGATGCGGAGCAACCCGATCAAGGCGCGGCTCGCGGCGGGCGGAACGAGCTACGGCACGATGGCCTTCGAGTTCTTCACCGCCGGCCTGCCGCAGATCGTCAAGGCCTGCGGCGCGGAGTTCCTGCTGCTCGACATGGAGCACAGCGGGATCGGCATGGAAACGGTGAAGGCGCAGGCCGCGCTCTGCCGCGGGCTCGACCTCGTGCCGCTCGTCCGCGTTCCCGCGGCCCAGTATCACTTCATCGCCCGCGCGCTCGACGCGGGCGCGATGGGCATCATGGTGCCGATGGTGGAGACGGCGGAGGAAGCGCAGTTCATCGTGTCGTGCACCCGCTACCCGCCGCGCGGGCGGCGCGGCGCGGCGTTCGGGGTCGCCGCGCACGACGACTACGCCGACGGCGCCGTCACCGACAAGATCGCCGGCGCGGAGGCGCGGACGATGGTGATCTGCCTGGTCGAGACCGCCAGGGGAATCGAGAACGTCGACGCGATCGCCGCCGTACACGGGGTCGACGTCGTCTGGCTCGGCCACTTCGACCTCACCAACTTCCTCGGCATCCCCGGCGAGTTCACCCATCCGCGCTATCTCGCGGCGGTCGACGCCCTGCTCGCGGCCTGCCGGCGCCACGGCAAGACACCTGGGTTCATGGCAGGCGACGAGCGCTGGGCGCGCGACTACCGGGTGCGCGGCTTCCGGATCATCGCCTACGGCGTCGACGTGCTGCTCCTCCAGAGCGCGCTGAAGAGCGGAATCGCAGCGCTGCGAGAAGCCGACGCGCGCAGCTGAGAGGCGCCCGCCTCAGGCGGTGCGGGCGTTTCCCCTCAGCCAAGCGTTGACCCGCGGGTGGGAGAGCACCTCGCGGTTGACGACGTTCGCGGGCGCTACCCCCCGCGCCAGAGAGGCTAGCCCGCCGAATCCCTCGCGCGCGATGTTGCCGAAGCACTCGTCGGTCCAGCAGAGCGCATGCGGCGTCACGATGACGTTGTCCAGTGTGAGCAGGAGATTGTCGTTCTCGACCGGCTCGTTCGTGAACACATCGAGCGCCGCGCCCGCGATGCGCCGCGCGCGCAGCGCTTCGATCAGGGCGGGCTCATGCACGATCGGGCCGCGGGCGACGTTGATCAGGTAGGCGCTCGGCTTCATCCGCGCGAGACGCTCTGCACCGATCAGCGCACGCGTCTCGTCGTTCAGCAGGCAGGCGATCACCACGAAGTCGCTCTCGGCCAGCAGCGTGTCGAGCGGGACGAGCGTCGCACCCAGCTTCTCGATGTCGGCCGCCGGCACGTACGGATCGGCGACTCCCACCCGCAGGGCGAACGCGCGTGCGAGCGGGATGAGCTCCTTGCCGATCCCGCCCCCGCCCACGATCCCGAGCCGACGGCCGGTGAGCCCCGTGCCCATGTAGCTCGTGCGCTCGTGCCAGCGGCCGCTGCGCGTCAGCCGATCCTTGGTGAAAAGATGCCCCGCGAGCGCGAGGATGAAGGTCATCGCGATCGTCGCCACCGGCCGCCGGATCGCGAACGGCGTGTTGGTGACGATCACGCCGGCTTCGGTCATCGCGGCGACGTCGACCGAGTCGTACCCGACGCCGTGCCGCGCGACCACTTTCAGCCGGCCCTCGGTGGCGCGCGCGACCGACGCGCGCGTCACCCGTGCCTGGGTGAGATAGAGGGCGTCGTACTCGAGCGCGAGCGCCGCTGGGATCTCGGTGTACCGCTCCGGCAGCCAGACCCGCTCGATCTCTGGCGCACCGTCCAGGACCGCGAGGGGTTCGGCGCCGAAGGTCGGCTTGCCGGCCGCGTCGAGCAGGTCGGGCACGAGCCCGACGCGGAAGCGCGCGCTCATCGGCTAGATCGCGCTTTCCGTCGCGTGGTCGAAGAAGTGCAGCCGCGCCGGATCGAACGCGAGGCGCACGCGCTCGTGCGTTTTCACGTTCACGGCGGGATCGACGCGCGCCACCAGGGCGTTCGTGCCGGCGGTGAGGTTCAACAGGATCTCCGAGCCGAGCGGCTCGACGACGTCGACCGTCGCGTCGAAGAGGTACTCGGCCGGATCCGACCCGTTCGCGATCCGCAGCGCCTCGGGGCGCACGCCCAGGGTCGCGCGCTTGCCGGTGTGCGGCCGCAGGCTTGCCGCGCTCGCGGGCGGAACCTTGATCCGGATGCCGGAGGCCTCGGCCCACAGCCCGCCGCCGGACTCCGAAATCGTGACCTCGGCGAAATTCATCGCCGGAGAGCCGATGAAGCCGGCCACGAACCGGTTGGCCGGCCGGCTGTACAGCGCCATCGGCTCGCCCACCTGCTGCACGACGCCGTCCTTCATCACGACCACGCGGTCGCCGAGGGTCATCGCCTCGACCTGGTCGTGAGTCACGTAGATCGCGGTGGTCTCCAGCCGCTCGTGCAGGCGCTTCAGCTCGACGCGCATCTGCACCCGGAGCTTCGCATCCAGGTTGGACAGCGGCTCGTCGAAGAGGAAGAGCTGGGGATGGCGCACGATCGCGCGCCCGAGCGCCACCCGCTGCCGCTGCCCGCCGGAGAGCTGGCGCGGCTTGCGCTCGAGCAGCGATTCGATCCCGAGGATCTCGGCCGCCGCCTGGACGCGCTTCTCTATTTCGCCCTTCGGGAACTTCCGCATCTGCAGCCCGAACGCCATGTTGGCGTACACCGACTTGTGCGGGTACAGCGCGTAGTTCTGGAACACCATCGCGATGTCCCGGTCCATCGGCGGCAGGTCGTTCACCACGCGGCCGCCGATCCGGATCTCACCGGATGATATCTCCTCCAGCCCGGCGATCATGCGCAGCGTCGTGGTCTTGCCGCAGCCCGACGGGCCGACGAAGACCATGAATTCCTTGTCGCGCGCGTGCAGGTTGACGTCCTTGACGGCGTGGACCTTGCCGTCGTACCACTTGTTGATGCCGGTGAGGACGACCTCGGCCATCGCTACCCCTTGACGGAGCCGGTCAGGCCGGCGACGTAGTACTCGACGAAGAACGAGTACGCGAGCGCCACCGGCACCGAGCCGAGCAGCGCGCCCGCCATGAGCTGGCCCCAGAAGAAGGTATCGCCGCGAATCAGCTCCGACACGACGCCGACCGGCACCGTCTTCTGCTCGACCGACGAGAGGAACACGAGCGCGTAGATGAACTCGTTCCACGACAGCGTGAACGCGAAGATGCCGGCCGACAGGATCCCGGGCACCGCCACCGGAAAGATGATGCGCACCATGGCGCCGAAGCGCGTCGCGCCGTCGATGCGCGCGCACTCCTCGAGCTCCCGCGGGATGGTCTTGAAGTACCCCATCAGGAGCCAGGTACAGAACGGGATCAGGAACGTCGGGTAGGTCAGCATCAGCGCCCACGGCGTGTTCCCGAGCTGCATGTTGCGGATGATGTCGGCGAGCGGGATGAAGAGCAGCGTCTGCGGCACGAGGTAGGTGATGAAGATCGCCGTGCCGAGGAACTCCGAGCCCCGGAACTTGAGCCGCGCGAGCGCGTAGCCGGCGAACATCCCACAGATCAGCGAGATGATCGTCGCGACCATGGCGATCAGCATCGTGTTCCACAGCCATTGCAGGAACTCGGAGCCCTCGAGCAGGCCCTTGAAGTGCTCCAGGGTCGGCTCGAGCGTCCAGAACGGGGTCGCGCTCGCCGCCCGCCAGGAGCGGTAGAGCTCCGGGTCCGGGCGGAACGCGGTCACCGCCATCCAGTAGAACGGGAACAGCGTGAACAGGATAAACACCGCCAGCGGGATGTAGAAGTACAGCCACTTCTTCCAGCGCCGCTCGATCACCATGGGTCACGCACCTTCCATGCGCTTGAGGTAGCGCAGCTGGATCCAGACCACGCCGAAGAGGACCGGGAACATGAAGAGCGAGATCGCCGCCCCTTGGCCGAGCAGCCCCGAGGCCACGCCGATCTGGTAGGCGTAGGTGGCGACGAGGTGCGTCTCGTTCGCCGGGCCGCCGCCGGTGAGCACGTAGATCAGCTGGAAGTCGGAGAACGTCTGGATCACCGAGAACACGACGACGACGAGCGTCACCGGCAGGAGGAGCGGCCACGTGACGTGCCAGAAGCGGTGCCACGCGTTCGCGCCGTCGAGCGCCGCCGCCTCGTGGAGGTCCGGGTTGATCGTCTGCAGCCCGGCGAGCAGCGTGATCGCGAAGAACGGCATCCCGCGCCAGGTGTTGACGACGATCGCGCACCACATCGCCCAGTCGCCGTTCGACAGGAACGGCAGCCGGTCGGTGATCCAGCCGGTGTGGTAGAGGGTCCAGTTGATCACGCTGAAGGTCGGGTCGAACATCCAGCGCCAGGCGAAGGTCGAGAGCACCGTCGGAATGATGAACGGCAGCAGCATCGAGGCGCGGACGAGCCGTTTGAGGCGGAAGTGACGGTTGAGCAGCAGCGCGAGCCACATCCCGAGCGAGAGCTTGAACACCGTCGCCCAGAACGTGTAGAAGACGGTGTTCCTGAACGCGGTCTGGAAGATCGTGTCCTCCCAGGCCTTGGCGAAGTTGTCGATCCCAACGAACTTGCCGGCCACGCCGACGCTGATGTCGGTCAGCGCGAACCAGATCGCCATCACGAACGGGTAGGCGATGAATATCGTGAGGATGATCACCCCGGGCGCGAGCAGCGCCACGGCGAGCACGCGCTGATTCTCGAGCAGGCGCGTCGAGCGCGAGACGACCAGGCGCTCGGCGGGGAGCGCCGCCCCTGCGGCGCCCCCCGAACCCGCCACCACCCGCTCCCTCAAAGCCAGACGATCAGCCGTAGACCTTGCGCAGCTCGCCCGCGGCCCACTTGACCGAGTCCGCGGCCTTCATCTTGCCGCTCGCGACCTGGGCGTACATGTCGGTGATGATGTACTTGTTCCACACCTCGGCCGCCTTCTTGTTCGGCTCGCCGGCGTAGCCCATGGCGCGGCCGGTGAGCGAAGCCTTGCTGAAGGGCAGCATCACCGGATCCACCTTCCACATCGGGTGCTTCTCCCAGTCGCGCGTCGGCGCGATCGCGAAGCCCTTCTGCACCACGAACCACTTCTCGTAGTTCTCCTTGGCGTGGGCCCAGCGCAGGAAGTCCTTGGCGGCCTTCTGGTTCTTGGAGTACTTCATGACCATGTGCGTGAACGCGGTGTGGTACGGGGCCTCCCCCGCGGGCCCCTTGGGCAGCGGCGCGTGCAGGATGTCGGTGTGCAGCGGCGCGCCCTTCTCGGTCTTGAACTTGTCCTTGCCGTTCAGCGCGGCGACGTAGATCGAGGCGCCGTTGAGGGAGGCGCAGATCTCGCCGGAGAGGAAGGCGCGGTTGTTGTTGGTGTCGTCCCAGGCGAGGCCGCCCTCGTCGTGCGCGTCCTTCCAGAACGCGGCCATGAAGTTCACCGACTCGATCGTCTGCTTCGATTCGAGGATGACCTTCCCGGCCTTGTCGATCTCCTGGCCGCCGTACGACCACATGAACGGATAGGTGAACGTCGGTGCGTCGCCGAACGTGTGGCCGAGCGTCTGGCCGATCGGGCGCTTCGCCGCCTTCAGCTTCTTGCCGACCGCGCGGTACTGCTCCCAGGTGGTCGGGAAAGTCTTCGCGCCGGCCTCCTCGAACCAGGACTTGCGGTAGGCGAGCAGCGCCGGCACCGTGGACCAGGGCATCGCCGCCCAGCGCGCGCCCACCTTGCACAGCGCCTGCGGGAGCGAGTAGATGCCGCCCTGCGCCTTGCCGACCTCCTCGGCGATGTCGCTCACGTCCACCCCGGCTTCCGCGTACAGGTGCGGGTAGTTGTTGAGCAGCATGATGATGTCGGGACCGTTGCCCGACTGGATCGCAGAGGTGGCGCGGGCCGGGATGTCGTTGGCGTTGACCGTCTCGACGTTGAGCCTGATCCCGAGCGACTTCTGCACCGCCGGCACGTACTCCTTGCGCAGGACCTCGTCGGCCGCCGGGACGAAGTCGTTCCACCGCAGGATGTGGACCGTGGTGCCCTGCGCGAATGCCGGCGCGCGCTGCGCGGTGAGGATTCCCTCGATGCCGGTCGCCGCGATGCCGGCGCCGACGGCCTTGATGAACGTTCTGCGCTTCATGCGCCTCCTCCTTCGGGTGGGTTGCCGCGATTGAGCCTCGTCCCGTGTCCCCGGGGTCCGGGCTGGTGTCGAGCGACGGCCGCGGTTTGCAGCCGAACGCGTCGTTGATCTCCGATGATCGGCTGCTGGGTCTTCCTTCCCCGGACGTGCGGAGGCTATCTCACACGACCCTCCGGGGGTTGTCAATCAGACCCGCACGTCGCTGCGAGTGGCGGACGCGAACCTCGGGTTCCCCGTCCCGTCGGCCCGATCTATACTCC
>DATEDA010000230.1:0-4561 GCA_035286595.1 Burkholderiales bacterium
GGGACGCCCGCCACGACCCTGCACAAACCCAAGACCGCCGAAGCGGTCCAGAAGAAGGCCAAGAAGCCCGAGAAGCAGGTCACCGTCTGGAAGGACGACGGCGCCAAGAAGCGCACGATCAAGACCCGCGGCGACGCGACGGGCGGCGCCGGCTGGCATCACCCGAAGAGCGGGCGCCACCGGCACGCGGAGGACGCGACTGCCAAGACCTTCACTGCCCCGGCCGAGCCGCTGGTCCGCGAGGTGCACGTCCCCGAGACGATCACCGTCGCCGACCTCGCCCACAAGATGTCGGTGAAGGCGGCCGAGGTCATCAAGGTGCTGATGAAGCTCGGCCAGATGGTGACGATCAATCAGGTGCTCGACCAGGAGACGGCGATGATCGTGGTCCAGGAGATCGGCCACACCGCGATCGCCGCGAAGCTCTCCGACCCCGAAGCGTATCTCGACGCGGAGGTGCAGCAGACCGAGGCCGAGGGCGAGCTCGAGCCCCGGCCACCGGTCGTGACGGTCATGGGCCACGTCGATCACGGCAAGACGTCGCTGCTCGACTACATCCGCCGGACGAAGGTCGCCGCGGGCGAGGCGGGCGGCATCACCCAACACATCGGCGCGTATCACGTGACGACGCCGCGCGGGGTGGTCACGTTCCTCGATACCCCGGGCCACGAGGCGTTCACGTCGATGCGGGCGCGCGGCGCCAAGGTCACCGATCTGGTGGTCCTGGTGGTGGCGGCGGACGACGGCGTGATGCCGCAGACGATCGAGGCGATCTCGCATGCGAAGGCGGCGAATGTGCCGCTGGTGGTGGCGCTGAACAAGATCGACAAGAACGACGCCAACCCCGAGCGGGTCAAGCAGGAGCTCGTCGCACAGAGCGTCGTGCCCGAGGAATACGGCGGCGACTCGCCGTTCGTTCCGGTGTCCGCGAAGACCGGCCAGGGCATCGACGACCTCCTCGAGCAGGTCCTGTTGCAGGCCGAGGTCCTCGAGCTCAAGGCGCCGGTGAACGCGCTCGCCAAAGGCACCGTGATCGAGGCGCGTCTGGACAGAGGTCGCGGCCCGGTCGCCACGGTGCTCGTTCAGGCCGGCACGCTCAAGCGCGGCGACGTCATCCTCGCCGGCGCAGTGTTCGGGCGCGTGCGCGCAATGCTCGACGAGGCCGGCCGGCCGGTCCAGGAAGCGGGGCCATCGATCCCGGTCGAGATCCAGGGGCTGTCGGAGGTGCCGAACGCGGGCGACGAGATGATGGCGCTCGGCGACGAGCGCAAGGCGCGCGAGATCGCGCTGTTCCGCCAGGGCAAGTTCCGGGACGTGAAGCTCGCGAAGCGGCAGGCGGCGAAGCTCGAGGACATGTTCGAGAGCCTCAAGGACGCCGAGGTCAAGGTTCTCGCACTGGTCATCAAGGCCGACGTCCAGGGCTCGCAGGAGGCGCTCGCGCACGCGCTGTCGCGCCTGTCGACCGACGAGGTGCGGATCAACATCGTGCATGCCGGCGTGGGCGCGATCACCGAGTCCGACGTGAACCTCGCGCTGGCGTCGAAAGCGGTCATCATCGGCTTCAACACCCGCGCCGACGCGACCGCCCGCAAGCTCGCTGAAACCTCGGGCGTGGACATCCGCTACTACGACATCATCTACGAGGCGGTGGACGAGGTGAAGGCCGCGCTGTCCGGGATGCTCACGCCGGAGAAGAAGGAAGCGGTGCTCGGCCTGGTGGAGGTGCGGCAGGTGTTCCGGATCTCGAAGATCGGGACGGTCGCCGGGTGCTACGTCACCGAGGGGCTCATCCGCCGCAATGCGCGCGTGCGGGTGCTGCGCGACAACGTCGTCATCCATGACGGCGAGCTCGAGTCGCTCAAGCGGTTCAAGGACGACGTGCGGGAGGTCAAGTCGGGCTTCGAGTGCGGCCTCTCGATCAGGAGCTACAGCGACATCAAGGTCGGCGACCAGCTCGAAGCCTACGAGGTCCAGGAAGTCGCGCGGACGCTCTAGCGAGTCCGAGCCACAAGCGACCGTGGCCAACCCCCAGCGACGCCGCCGCGTCGCCGACCAGATCCAGCGCGAGCTGTCGGAGATCCTGCGGATCGAGCTCAAGGATCCGCGCGTCGGCATGATCACGCTGACCGGCGTGGAGGTCTCGTCGGACCTGGCGCACGCGAAAGTGTTCTTCACCTCGCTCGCGGAGGCGGAGCGTCGCGAGGAGACGCTGCAGGGGCTCGCGCGCGCCGCCGGTTTCCTGCGCACGATGCTCGGTGCGCGGCTCAAGACCCACAACGTGCCGGAGCTCCATTTTTTCTATGACGCGTCGGTGGAGTCGGGCATCCGGCTCACGCACCTGATCGAGGAAGCCGTGGCGAGCGACGTCGCGCGCCAGGCTCCGCGTCGCAAGCGGCGGTCCAGGTGAGGGCGGGTCGCCCGCGCATCCCGTGGCGCCGGGTCGACGGGTGCCTCCTCCTCGACAAGTCGCCGGGGATGAGCTCGAATGCCGCCCTGCAGGCGGCGCGGCGTCTCTTCCGGGCGGAGAAGGGTGGGCACAGCGGGACGCTCGATCCGCTCGCGACCGGCCTCCTGCCGTGCCTGTTCGGCGAAGCGACGAAATTCGGCGCCGAGCTGCTGGATGCCGACAAGACCTACGCGGCCCAGATCGCGCTCGGCGTGACCACGACGACCGGCGACGCCGAAGGCGAGATCGTCGAGCGGCGCCCGGTCGCGGTCGGAACGGCTGAAGTCGAACGGGTCCTGGCGCGATTTCGCGGGCGTATCTCCCAGGTGCCGCCGGCGTACTCCGCGCTGAAGCACGAGGGTCGTCCCTTGTACAAGTACGCGCGGGCCGGCGAACCGGTCGAGCGGCCGCCGCGATCGGTCACGATCCACGAGCTCGCGCTGCGCCGATTCGGCGGCGACAGTCTCGACGTGACGGTCCGATGCAGCAAGGGCACTTACGTGCGCACCCTGGCCGAAGACGTGGGGCGCGAGCTGGGTTGCGGCGCGCACGTCGCCGGTCTGAGGCGCACGGCCGTCGGCCGGTTCTCGATCGCCGACGCGGTGGGGTTGCGCGCGCTCGAGGCGCTCGGTTCCGATGCGCGCGATGCGCGCCTGCAGCCCCTCGACGCCTTGGTGGGACACCTCCCAGCGGTGGCCGTTGCGGAGCCCGAGGCAGCGAGATTTCGCTGCGGACAGACCGTGGCAGCGCCAGCGCTGACCGCCGGTGGCCGGTTTCGCGTGTACCACGCCGACGGCGCGTTCATCGGGATCGGCGAGATCGACAGCGGCGCGCTACGGCCGCACCGGCTGGTGCGGCAGGACGCGGCTTCGCCCGAGGCCGTTCGCACCGCTGCGTAAACCTTGTGAAAGGCATTGATCTCGGGCTAAAATCCGCCGTTTCCCAGGAGGCATGGATGGCCGTCACGACCGCCGACAAGGCGAAGATCATCGAGACCCACCGACGACAGGCCGGCGACACCGGCTCGCCGGAGGTGCAGATCGCGCTCCTCACGGCGCGCATCAACGGCTTGACCGATCACTTCAAGACCCACGTGAAGGACCACCACTCCCGGCGCGGGCTTCTCAGGATGGTGAGCGAGCGGCGCAAGATGCTCGACTACCTCAAGCGCACCGACGCCGACAACTACCGCGCACTGATCGAGCAACTTGGCCTGCGCAAGTAACGATCGCCCGCGTCCGCTGGACCCCCTCCGGAGGCGTCGGCTCCCGCAACCCGTTTCCCCCCGCCTGCCACGTCCCGTCGCACCGGAAGGTGTGCTGCCGGCGCTCCGACTCGGAAGGAGATGGCATTGAACCCCGTCAAGAAGACATTCACGTACGGCGCCCACCAGGTAACGCTCGAGACCGGCGAGATCGCGCGCCAGGCGTCCGGCTCGGTCCTCGTCAGCATGGACGACTCGGTCGTGCTCTGCAGCGTGGTCGCGTCCAAGACGCCCCGTCTCAACGTGGACTTCCTCCCGCTCACGGTCGACTACGTCGAGAAATACTACGCCGCGGGCAAGATCCCGGGCGGCTTCTTCAAGCGCGAGGGCAAGCCCTCCGAGAAGGACACCCTGACCTCGCGGCTCATCGATCGGCCGATCCGGCCGCTCTTCCCGGACGGCTTCTACCACGAGCTGCAGGTCGTCGCGACGGTGATGTCGGTGAACCCGGAGGTCGATCCCGACATCCCGGCGATGATCGGGTGCTCTGCCGCGTTCGCGCTCTCCGGCATTCCGTTCAACGGTCCGATCGGCGCGGCGCGCGTGGGCTACCTCGACGGACAGTACGTGCTCAACCCCACGGCGACGCAGCTCAAGGAGTCGAAGCTGAACCTGGTCGTGGCGGGAACGGAGCACGCGGTGCTGATGGTCGAGTCCGAGGCCCAGGAGCTGTCCGAGGAGGTGATGCTGGGCGCGGTGGTCTTCGGCCACCGCGAGATGCAGACCGCGATCAGCGCGATCAACGAGCTCGCCGACGAGGCCGGCCGGCCGGGCTGGGATTGGCAGACCCCGACGAAGGAGGCGACGCTGATCGCCAAGGTGACGGAGCTCGCGGAGAACGATCTCCGGGA
>DATEDA010000231.1:0-10679 GCA_035286595.1 Burkholderiales bacterium
GCCGGGCGGGACCTCCCACCGCCCGTCGCGGACGAGCCGATCGTAGAACGCGACCTTGCGCGCGCACGCGAGCAGCAGCGCCATGGTGTGCTCGGCCACCTCCTCGATGCAGTAGGTCGGATTGTTGGTGACGATGATGCCGGCCTGCGTCGCCGCCTCGAGGTCGATCGTGTCCACCCCGATGCCGTAGCGCGCGATGATCCGGCACTTCGGCATCTTCGCCATGACCGCGGCGTCGATCGGCGCGAGGTAGGTGTTGAGCATCGCGTCGCAGTCCGCGAGCTCGGGCAGGACCTCGTCCATGCTCTTCGCCTTGAACGGCACCAGCTCGGCGAGCCCTTCGAGGGTCCGCTTCTCGACGTCGAGCGATTCCCAGACGTAGTCGGTGAGGACCACTTTTGCTTTGGCGGCCATCGGGGTTCCTTCCCGCGCTATCGCGCGGCGTAGATTTCCGGGTTAATGGCGCTCTAGCGCATCCAGCGCACCACGCCGGCGACGCCGTCCACCGCCACCTGCACGCCGTCCGGAATGCGCCGGGTAGCGTCGAGCACGCCGAGCACCATCGGAATGCCGCGCTCGCGCGCGAGCGACGCGAGATGCGACGTGCTGCCGCCGAGCTCGGCGACCACGCCCGCGACGTGCGGCAGCACCTGACTCAGCGCCGGCCCGGCGACACGCGTGATGAGCACGTCGCCCGGTCCGACGAGCGAGAGCTCGCATTCGCACGTCACCACGCGCGCCCGCCCCGAGCCCCAGCCGATCCCGGCCGGATGGCCGTTCAACCCCGGATGGCGCAGCCAGATCTCGTCCGGAACCGGCGCCGGCTGCACGTGGAGCGGCCGCGCCTGGAGCAGCTTGAAACCCGAATCGTCGAGCGCCCACTCGATCTCGGCCGGACCGCCGACGACGTCTTCCGTGCTGCGCAGCATCCGCCCGAGCGCCACCGCCTGATCCGGGTCGAGACAGCGCCTGGCGCCGAGCACGCGCGAGATCGCGCGCGCGCCGCGCTCGCGGCCGTGGGTGCAACCCACGAAGTGGTACTTGCGGCCCGTTTCGGCCTCTTTCAGTTCCCCGTCGGCGCTCAGCATGTAGCGGTCCGGAACCACCTCGCCCTGCGCGATCGGCGAGCCGAGCCCCCAGGTCGCGCTGAGGAGCATCCCGCCGTCCGCCGTGCGGCTCAACCCGCCGCCGGAAGCGCGCGCCGCGACCAGCGGCTGGATGAGGACCGCCATCGCCGTCTCGGCGGGGTTGACGTCGTGCGTCGCCATGTAGCGCAGTGCGCGCGGCGACCACAGCGCCGCCCAGCACGAGCGCACGGCGAGGAGGAAGTCGGCCTCGCTCGCCAGGTCGAGGTAGCTCTCGAACTGGCCGGCGAAGCTGGAGCCGAACCGGTCCTCGACGAGCGCCGAGGAGCGCACCACGCCGCGCACGCCGGGTTCGCCCACGAGCGCACGCCACACGTCGCGAAGCGTGTCGAGGATCTCCGGGACCAGCGGCCCTTCGAGCAGCCCGAGCCTCATCCGCAGCGCCTGCCGGCGCGCCTCGACGGGCTCGGCCGCGCCCGACACGAACGCCGAGATGTCGAGCCCGAGCGCGGCCACCTGCATCCGATACACCTCGGCGTCGAGGCAAAAGCCGCCGGGAATCGGCAACCCGGCGCGCCCGAGGGCGGCGAGATTCGCGGCCTTCGGCCCGAAGCGCCCGGCGTCGGTCGCCGTGGGCGAGGAGAGCGGGATGACGAGCTCGCGCATCGCTCAAGCGCCGTCGGACGCGATCACGATCCGCAGGATGCGCCCGGGGTTGCGCTCGTACTCCTCGAAGGCCTCGGGCGTGCGGTCGTGCGGATAGGTCGCGGTGACGAACCCGCTGACGTCGACCCGGCCCGAGGCGACGAGCTCGATCGACGGACCCATGTCCTCGGGCAGCAGCGCCCGCGAGCCGATGAGACTGACCTCCTTGTAGTACAGCGGGAAGGTCGTGAAGCTCGGGACGCACGCGTGGCTCACCGCGAACGCGGAGAACCGCCCGCCGGGACGCAGCATGTCGATGCCGGCCATGACGGTCTCCTCAGCGCCGACGGTGTCCACCGCCACGTCGGCGCCGAGCCCGCCCGTCAGCCGCAGCACTTCGGGCACCGCGTCCTTCGCGCCGGCATCGATCGCGTGATGCGCGCCCATGTCGATCGCCACGTCCAGCTTCCAGCGGCTGCGCGAGACCGCGATGACCGGGTTCGCGCCGGCCAGCACGGCGAGGCGCGTGTGGAGGAGGCCGGTCGTGCCCTGTCCCAGCACCACGACCGATTCACCCTCCCCGAGGGCGAGCCGCCGCTGCGCGTGGCGCACGGTCGCCAGCGTTTCGATGAGCGTCGCATCGGCGAGCGGCAGGCCGCGGGGCAGCGGGTACACGAAGCGCGAAGCGAGGCTGACGAGCTGGCCGAGCGAGCCGTCGATCTCGCGCCCGAAGAGGCCGGCGTTGCGACACAGGTTCTCCGCGCCGCGCAGGCAGGAGTCGCAGTAGCCGCAGGCGATGATCGGGTTGATCAGGACGGGCTGGCCCGCCTTCAGGCCGGAGACGATGGACCCGGTCGCCTCGACGACGCCGGTGGCCTCGTGGCCCATCACTACCGGATAGCGCACGCCCGGGTGGCTGCCGGTGTAGATCCCGAGGTCGGTGTGGCAGATCGCGGTCGCCGCCACCCGCACCACGACGTCGTCCGGCCCCGCGGCCGGCTCCGGCCGGCCGACGAGTCGGAACTGCCGCGGCGCCTCGAGCACCGCGGCTCGCGCGCCCGCCATCGCTCGCCCCCGCTCGCCGGCTAGAGCAGCCGGGAGTACCCCGGCAGCGGATCGACCACCGTGATCTGCTCGACCGGGAAGTTGGAGATGAGCTCGGTGCGGTCCTTGTGCACGATCAGCATCTCCTCGATGCGCACGCCCCATTCGAAGCGCTTGCCGTGCTGGGTCTCGAGCGCGAACACCATGCCTTCCTTGATCTCGATCGGGTGGTCGAGCGACCAGATGCGCGAGATCACCGGCTGGTCGTACTGCGCGAGCCCGAGCCCGTGACCCCAGAGGTTGGCGGCGGCCTGGTCCTCCTCCTCGTAGCCCCAGGCTTCCTTGGCCGAGGGCCACTTCGACGCGATCTCGCGCGTCGTGGTGCCGACCTTGACCGCCTTGATCGAGTCGTACAGCCACTCGAGGGCGGTGGCGTAGATCTGCTTCTGCTCCTTGCTCGGCTCGCGCCCCACGCAGTAGGTGCGGTAGTAGCAGGACTTGTAGCCGTTCCAGGTCAGCGCCGCGAGGTCCATGAAGACGATCTCGCCGGGCTGGATGATGCGGTCGGAGAAGTTGCGCCAGTTCGGCCAGGTGTTCGGGCCCGACGAGACGATGACGTCCTCCACGTCCTCCATCCCGGGGATCGAGTAGAGGAACTCCATGATGTGCGCGGTCACCTGGTTCTCGGTGAGGCCGGGCTTGAGGAACTTCATGCACTCCCAGTGCGCCGCGTCGCCGATCGCGCCGACCATGCGCAGGCACTCCTGCTCGTCCTCGTTCTTGACCGCGCGCGCCTCCATCATCGGCGTCATGCCGTCGGTCCAGTCGATCTTCTCGTCCTTGAACACCTGCAGCATGTTGATGTCGATGAAGTCGACGCCGAGCTTGCCGCCCGCGATGTTCGCCTTCTTCATTTCCTGCTTGATGGCGTTGGTGAACTTCCTGACCTGCTGGGTCGACGCCGGCCCCGCCGCGCCCTTGATCCAGGCGTAGGACCAGCGCACGTTCTCCTTCGGGATCCACGGCGCGTGGCGCTGGATCTGGAAGCCGATGTCGCCCTGCTCGAAGAGCACCGGCGGGTCGTCGCCGCACAGCAGCGCGTAGCGCAGGCCCGGCTTCAGCCGGTTCCAGCCCGGCGTGAGCGTGCCGGTCACGTAGCGGACGTTCTCGTCGTACATGAGGAGCATTGCGCTCAAGCCGTGGGCCTTCATCCGCTCCCGGGCGCGCTCGGTGCGGTACTTCCGCAGCCGGTCCCAGTTGACGCGCTGCTGCCAGTCCAGGCCGACCATGCCGAAATTCGCCATTGGCTCTCTCCAGGTTACGGAAGGTCAGAGAAACGTCGGGCCGGCCGCGGGGAAACGCGAACGACGTGCGCGCGGCTCGCGGTCGAGCGAGATTTAACCCCGCCCGCCGGGCCGGCGCAAGCGCGCCCCGCGGATGTTGCTTTGCCGCATGGCGGCGCACGCATTACGATCGCTCCTCCCGCCCGGTCCCGTGCCGCGATCGCTTTGCGCTACCATCGCCGCGGCGCCTCCGGCAATCTTAAGCAATTGATCAGTTGATCACAAGCGATGCCGATGGCGGAGGAAGTCATGCCGCGGGTGAACGCGGCGATCGGAGCGAGGGCACATGGCTGAGCGTTTCACGCTGCGGGTGAACGGTCGCGCGCAAGAGGTCGCGGCGGAGCCGAACACGCCGCTTCTCTACATCCTGAGGAACGACCTCGGGCTGAAGGGCACGCGGTTCGGCTGCGGCGCCGGCCACTGCGGCGCCTGCACCGTGCTCGTCGACGGCAACGCGGTGCAGTCCTGCGACACGCCGCTCTGGTCGGCTTCCGGGCGCGAGATCACGACGATCGAGGGCCTCGGCTCGGCCGAGCGGCCGCATCCGCTGCAGCAGGCGTTCCTCGGCGAGCAGGCCGCGCAGTGCGGCTACTGCATCAACGGCATCATCATGGCCGCGGCGGCGCTGCTGAAGACGACGCCGCAGCCGACCGACGCGGAGATCGCTGCCGCGCTCGACCGCAACCTGTGCCGGTGCGGCACTCACGTGCGGATCCTGCGCGCGATCCGCCGCGCCGCGGAGGCCGGATCATGAGCCAGCTTCCCGCCAACCTCAAGGCGAACCCGCGCCTCGACCGCTGGGTGCGGTTCAACCCCGACCGCACGGTGACGGTGTTCTCCGGCAAGGTCGAGCTGGGGCAGGGGATCGAGACCGCGATGGCGCAGATCGCGGCGGAGGAGCTGGACGTCCCGCTCGAGCGCGTCGCGCTCGTGGCGGGCGATACCGCGGCCGGCCCGAACGAGGGCTTCACCGCCGGCAGCCAGTCGATCGAGCAGGGCGGCACCGCGATGCGCGCCGCCTGCGCGGAGGTGCGGAAACTCTTCGTCGAGGCGGCGGCGCGCCGGCTCGAGGTGGGCGCCTCCGAGCTCGCGGTGCGCGACGGGACCATCGAGGTCCCGGGCACCGACCACCGCACGAGCTACTGGGATCTCGCGTCCGAAGTGAGCCTCGCGCGCGAAGCGACCGGCGAGGCGGCACCCAAGCCCGCTGCAAGCTACTCGATCCGCGGCAAGAGCGTGCCGCGGCGCGATCTCCCGGCGAAGCTCACCGGGGCAGCGTACATCCACGACATGGTGCTGCCCGGGTTGGTGCACGCGCGGGTGCTGCGGCCGCCCACGTACTCGGCGCGATTGGTCGCGTTCGACACCGACGCCGTGCGCCGCCTGCCGGGCGTCGTCTCGGTTGTGGTCAACGGCAACTTCGTCGGCGTCTGCGCGGAGCGGGAGGAGCAAGCCGTCAAGGCGCTCGAGGCCGCACGGACCACCGCCCGCTGGGACGACCCGCCCGCGATGCCCGAGCCGGTGGAGATCCGCGAGCTGCTGCCGCGGCTGCCGACCGAGACGAAGACCGTATTCACGAAGGGCACCGCCGGAGCCGCGGCGGCGAAGCGGCTGGAAGCGACGTACTCGCGGCCGTACCTCGCGCACGCGTCGATCGGCCTCTCGTGCGCCGCGGCCGTGTTCGAGAACGGGAAGCTCACCGTCTGGACGCATGCGCAGGGCAGCTTCCCGCTGCGCGGACAGATTGCACGAGTGCTGGGCATGAAGGACGAGGACGTCACGGTGATCCACCGCGACGGCGCGGGGTGCTACGGCCACAACGGCGCGGACGATGCGGCGCTCGACGCCGCGCTGGTCGCGCGCGCTTGCGGCCGGCCGGTGCTCCTGCAGTGGACGCGCGAGGACGAGCTCGCGTGGGCGCCGTTCGGCTCGGCGATGGTCGTGAAGCTCACGGCGGGGCTCGACGCGGAAGGCAAGGTCGTCGACTGGCGCCACGAGCTGTGGAGCCACTCGCACGTGCGGCGTCCGAGCGCGGGGGAGGGCGTGAATCTCCTCGCCGCGTGGCACGTCGATCCGCCGTTTGCCGCCTCGACGCCGCGCGACGCGCCGTATCCACCGGGGACCGGTGATCGCAACTCGGTGCCGCTCTACGACTTCCCGGCGCAGGAGGTGCTCTATCACTTCGTGGCGGAGATGCCGCTGCGCGTGTCGGCGCTGCGCTCGCTCGGCGCGTACGCGAACGTGTTCGCGATCGAGTCGTTCATGGACGAGCTCGCGGCGGCGGCCGGAGCGGATCCGGTCGCGTTCCGGCTGAAGCATCTCGCCGATCCGCGCGCGCGGGCGGTCGTCGAGGCCGCAGCCAAGGCCGCGAACTGGAAGCCGAACGCGGCGAGCGACGGCGTTCGCGGCCGCGGCATCGCGTTCGCGCGCTACAAGAACTCGAGCGCGTACTTCGCCGTCGTCGCGGAGGTCGAAGTCGCCGAGAAGATCTGGTTGAGGCGCGCCGTGGCCGCGGTCGACGCCGGCGGCGTCATCAACCCCGACGGCCTGAAGAACCAGGTCGAGGGCGGCATCGTGCAGGCGGCGAGCTGGACGCTGAAGGAAGCGGTGCGCTGGGATCGCAGCCGGGTGCTCACGCGTTCGTGGGAGGACTATCCGATCCTCAAGTTCGACGAGACGCCCGCGATCGAGGTCGTCGTGCTCGACCAGGCCGGCTTGCCGGGCCTCGGGGCGGGCGAATGCGCCGCAGGACCCACCGCCGCCGCGATCGCCAACGCGCTCCACCACGCGCTCGGCGTCCGCGCCCGGGATCTGCCGCTCACGCCGGAGCGCGTCGCCGCAGCGATGAGCTAGTTGCCCTCCGGCGTCTTCGGCGCGGCGTCCGGATTCCACTGCCCGCGGCGCATGCGCGTGATCTTCACGCTCTTGAAGAGCCCGGCCTTGCGGAACGGCTCCTCCGCCGAGAACCGCTCGGCGGCAGCGCGCTCCGGCACGTTGACGATGAGCACACTGCCGATACGGGTGACGCCGTCGTCCGCGAGCATCGCGCCGCCGAGCACGACGATGCCGGCATGCCGCTCGAGGTACGCGAGGTGCTCGGCCCGGGTCGCCGCGCGGATGGCGGCGCCGTCGGGCCGATCTTCCTGGTAGATGATGTAGAGCATCAGGCGCTCACGTGCGCCGGGCGCACCGGCAGCTCCACGCCGTTTTCCTTTTCCCAGTGGCGCAGCGCGACCGAGTGGTCGACGCTCCCGCCCATCGCCGTCGCCGCCTCCGCCCACAGCTCGCGCAATAGCTGACACACCGGCGCCTCGGCCCCGATCGCCTCGACGAGGTCCGCGGCAATGGCGACATCCTTGGCGAGCAGCCCCAGCGCGAAGCCGGTGGCGAACTTCCGCGGCAGGACGTGCTCCTTCATCGTGTACTCGGTGCTGAAGTTGCGCCCGGTCGAGGCATTGAGGATCTCGACCATCACCGCCGGGTCGAGCCCGAACTTGCAGCCGACGATGAGGGCCTCGGCCGCCGCCGTGAAGCCCGCCGCGGCCACGTAGTTGTTGAGCGCCTTCATCGCGTGACCGGAGCCGAGCGGCCCGGTCAGGAAGAGCTTCTTGCCCATGGTGTCCAGCAGCGGGCGCGCGCGCTCGATCGCGGCCGGGTCGTCGCCGCCGATCATGATCGCGAGCGTCCCTGCATCGGCCTTGGGGACGCCGCCCGACACCGGCGCATCGACGAGCGCGACGCCGTTCGCGGCGAGCGCCTTGCCGAGCTCGCGGGTTCCGGTGGGATCCGAGGAGCTCATGTCGATGACGATCGCGCCGCGTGGCAGCGCCTGGCCGAGCCCGCCCTGCCATTCGAGCAGGACTTCGCGGACGATGCGTCCGGTCGGGAGCATCGTGACCACCGCGTCGACCTCGCGGAACGCGGCCGGCGCGTCGGCCGCGCGGGCCTCGTGCTCGGCCGCGAACCGCTGCTGCCGCGCGCCGTCGGCGTCGCGCACCGTCAGACGATGGCCCGCGCGCGCGAGATTCCGCGCCATCGGCCAGCCCATGTTCCCCAAACCGACGAACCCGACGTTCAGCGCGTTGGCCACGGATAGCCTCCTAGTCCGACTCCGCCACGCCGAGCTCCGCGAAGACCTCGCGCGCGCACCGGAACCCGTCCACCGCCGCCGGCACCCCGGCGTACATCATGGCGTGCAGGAGGATCTCGCGGATCTCGCTCTTGCTGACGCCGTTCGTGAGCGCCGCCCGCACGTGGACCTTCACCTCGTTCGACTTGCCCATCGCAACCAGCATCGACAGGGTGATGATGCTGCGGATCTTCCGCGGCACCGCGTCGGTGCCCCAGACCTCGGCGAAGAGATACCGCGTCACGAGATCCTGGAACCGGCGCGTGAAGTCGGTCGCCTCCTTGATGTGCTTCTCGCCCAGCTCGGCGCCGAACAGCTCGCGCCGGACCCGGACGCCCTTCTCGAACAGCGCGTCGCTCATGGCAGCTCTCCTCTCAGCGGGATCGATTCCTCAATGGCGATTCCGACGCCGGCGCGCGGCCGGCGCTCCGACGGGGTGCTCGGAACGGCGAGACGCAGCCCTACGGCGGGCCTTCGCTAAGGCCGCGCCAATCCCGCCGCGACTTCTCCGACGTGGCCGTAATGCGCGACGCTCAACGCGCGGATGTCCTTCTCGGGGAGCTTGCCCTTGAGCAACCCGGAAGACGTCGCGACGACGGCAGGATCGGTGCTCGTTCTGAACGTCACCTTGTAGTGGAGCGGCTTGTCGAGCTTGCGGGGATCGTTGAGCACCACGGAATAGGCGAGGTTCCTGGATTCGTTGGGCAGCAGCGCCTCGACCCGATAGGTCTTGACCGTGTAGTCCTCGCCCGGGGCGAGCTGGCCGTCGATGGGGCCGGAGTCGGCGATCGGCTTCGCCGCGAGCACGATCTCAGGGGCATCCACGCTCGCCGCGTGGGCGCCGAGGTTTCGCATCTGAAACGTCAGCTCGAGGACGCCCGGCTTCGTCGGCACGATCCTGAGCAGCCCGAAGGACACGTTGGGGCGCAGTCCCTGGATGAGCGTGTTGAGATCCACCGTGACGTGCGCGCGACGGCTCAGGTTGCCCAGCTCGTCCTCGAGCCGCGCGGTCGTGCTCTCCAGCCGTCTCAGCTCGGCCTGCGACAGCCGCCGCCCGACGTCGTCGTCAGGGCGCGCCTGCGCCCGGTTGGCGATGACATCGAGCTGCGCGGTCATCTTCTGCACGTGCGTCTCCAGCGTCGCAAGCCGCGCTTCCACGGAACGAGCGAGCGCGTCGCTGTCCGCGGCGGATGCGGGCACCGGCGTCTCGCCCTGCCGTTCGAACGCGTGAGACACGACGAAGTAGAACGCCACCCAGCCGATCAAGTTGAGAAGGAGGAGCCCGAACGGGTTGATCCAACGAGCGTGCTTCTGATCCATGCCGTCCTGCTCCTGTCCATAGGTTGCCCTTCCCCCTTCATCCTAACCCTCTCCCCCGGTGGGGGAGAGGGAAGGCCGCCCCTCGAGCCTTCCCGCAGCGTCGAACAGCGCAACGACCGCCTCCTCGGGGATGTTGCGAGTGATGAAAACGAGCCGCGAGCGCCGGTCCTCGGTCGGCCAGGCGGCGAGGGTGACCGGCGGGTGGAAGACGTGCTGCACCCCTTGGACGACGACCGGGCCGCTTTCGCCCGCGATGTTCACGAGACCCTTCACGCGCAGCAGATCCGGACCGCGCAGACCGGTGAGCAGCTCCATCGCGGCGCTGAACGTCCGCCAGCTGAACGGCTGGTCGAACCGCAGCGTGAACGTGAGGATCGCGCGGTCGTGGCGCGGCGCCAGCGCGCCGAGGTACGCGCCGCCGCCTTCCTTCCCGACGCCGAGCCAGCGGCCCACCTGCGCAGCGCCGGCGCGCGTGCTGGCGAGCCCGATGCCCGTGAGGAACGCGGGATCGATCTCGCCCTGGACGACGTCCGCGAGCTCGGCATGCGGGTTGACCCTGCGCAGCCGCTCGCGGAGCGCGGTGGCGAGCTCGGCGCTCGCGAGGTCGGTCTTCGTAACGAGCAGACGGTCGGCGAGCACCGCCTGCTTCACCGACTCGGCCTCGCGCTCGAGCTGGTCGGCGCCGTTCACGGCGTCGACGAGCGTGACGACGCCGTCGAGCCGGTACTGCGCGGCGAGCAGCGTGTCGGTCGCGAGCGTCTGGACCACCGGCGCGGGATCGGCGAGCCCGCTGGTCTCGACGAGCACCCGGTCGAAGTCGATGACCTCGCCGGCGCGGCGCTTCGCGAACAGCTCCCGCAGTGTCTCCTGGAGGTCGGTGCGCACGACGCAGCACAGGCAGCCGTTGCTGAGCAGCGTCACGCTTTCGGACGAGGCGGCGACGAGGTCGTGGTCGATCCCGACCTCGCCGAACTCGTTCACGATCACGGCCGCGCGGTTCATGCCCGGATGGGCGAGCAGCCGCCGGATGAGCGTCGTCTTGCCGCTGCCGAGAAAGCCGGTGATGACCGTTACCGGCAGGCGCCCCGCGAGCGGGTCGCGGCCGGCGGTGGG
>DATEDA010000232.1:0-8448 GCA_035286595.1 Burkholderiales bacterium
CGGCAGACCGGTTTGCCGGTGCTCGTCACCGGTGGAACGTTCTGGGGCGGCGGACTGGCCGAGGGCGTCGTGATGCGCGAGGTGCTCGAAAGGGAATTCGGCGTCCCCGTGAAATGGGTCGAGAGCCGCTCGCGCAACACCCACCAGAACGCCGTGCGATCCGCAGCGATCCTCGAGCCCGAGGACGTCAAGCGCATCGTTCTCGTCGCGCACGGCTTCGACATGCGGCGCGCGATCGCCGAGTTCGAGGCGGCCGGGCTCGAGGTCGTTCCGGCGCCGACGTTCGTCGCCCCCTCCACGCCGCTCGAGTTCGGCGACCTCGTCCCCAACGTCTTCTCGCTGCAATCGAGCTACTACGCGCTCTACGAGATCCTCGCCAACCTCGCGCGGGGGTGGTAGGCGACGAGCGCGTGCACCCGCTCAGGCCTCGATCGGGTTGCTGAGCTTGAGGCCCTCGAACCGCCTGAAGTCGCGGTCGGTCGTGCAGAGCGTTGCGCCGTGCTCGATCGCGAGCGCGGCGAGGACCGCATCGCTGACGAGCGGCCCGGTGACCTGCGCCTTCACGAGCAACGTCCGCAGGATGGTCCAATAGCGCTCCCCCGGATCGATCGGCCCGACCGCCGGCAGCGCGAGCCAGGCGGACACCGCGGCCTCGGCCTCCTCGATCGTGAGCGGCGCCTGGAACACTTTGGGGTTGGTCGTGAGCCGGAGGAACGCGGAGATCGTCTGCCACGGAAGCCGAACAGGCTCCTGCCCCCCGAACGCCGCCTCGACCCAGGTCTTCGCCCGCTGATGAAGCGGTGACTGGGGATGGTAGGCGTAGACCAATATGTTCGCGTCGAGGACGATCACCGACGCTCTTCGCCTTCGACGCGGTCGAGCAGACCGGCGACGTCGTCCAGGCTCAGGCCCGGCCGGAGCGCGCCCAAGTCGCGCGCCTGGATTCGGAATGGCCGGTGCGGCCCGGGCTGCCTGCGCGGCAGCAGGCCGCGGCGCAGCGCCTCGTTGATCGTTTCCTTGAACGATCTTCCGGAGCGGCGCACCTCCGCCTTGAGCTTCGCCGCCACGTCCTCATCGAGCGTGATCGTGGTTCTCATACGCATGATGCTATCTAACAAACATCATGACGTCAATTCATAGACATCAAAATGCACGCACCGGTTCCATCGCGGCCTCCCGCCAATGGCGTTGCGCGTTGCGAGTCTCGCTGCCGTAGATGCGACGGAGGATGCCGGCCTCCGCATCGCGCCACGCTTGGCACGGTCGCCGAACCGGCCGCGGAACTCTGGCGCGCCCGCCGGCTCTGAGGTAGAGTCCCTCGCAGCCATGCTCCGTCGACTGCTCCTTTCGCTCGCCATCGCGCTCCTCGGTCTCGGCACCGTGCTGCACGGCGTCCAGGCATCGGTGATGGGGGTAGGCATGGTCATGGCTGCCGACAGCACCGACGCACCGCCATGCGGCGGCTGCGACGGCGGCACGGGCGATCCGGCTGCATGCGGCGCGGTTTGCGCGCCCGGCGTCGCGCTGCCCTCCTCACCCTCTGTTCAGATCGACGTCGTGGCCGACGCCCGTCCCAGCGGGCAGAGCCACTGGGCCGAAAGCTTCAGCGGCCCGCCCGACCCCTACCCTCCTCGTTCCTGATCCCCGGATCGCCGCGTCGTTCGTAATCCGGGCGACGTGAACGCTGGGCCTGGGCCCACGCCCGGGCCGGTTCGTCGTCGCCGGCGCTCCGCCCGCGCCGGCCCGCAAGGAACGAGGTATTCGATGACCGCTTTTGATCCGCGTCGGCGCCAGGCGCTCGGCGCGCTCGGCGCGCTCGCCGGCGCAGCGGCGCTGTCGGGAATCGGGGCGCCGCCCGCACGATCGGCGCCGGCCGTGAGGATCCGCGCGGCGCCGGCGCGCGTGCCGCTCGTCGGCGAGCCGCACCCGGACACCGAGGTCTGGAGCTACAACGGCACGGTGCCCGGGCCCGAGCTCCGCGTGAAGCAGGGCGCTCGCCTGCGCGCCGAGGTGGAGAACGCGCTCGGCGAGGGGACGACGATCCACTGGCACGGCGTGCGCGTGCCGAACGCGATGGACGGCGTGCCGCATCTCACGCAGGCCCCGATCGCCGCGGATGGCGGCACGTTCGTGTACGAGTTCGACGCGCTCGATGCGGGGACCTACTGGTATCACCCGCACTCGCGGAGCTACGAGCAGGTCGACCGCGGGTTGTATGGCGTGCTGATCGTCGAAGAGCACACGCCGCCGCCCGTCGACCGCGACGTCGCCTGGGTGCTCGACGACTGGCGCCTGAACAAGGACGCGCAGATCCGCGACGACTTCGCCGAGTGGTTCGACGTCACGCACGCCGGGCGCATCGGCAACACGGTGACCGTGAACGGCGTCGTCGCCGAGAGCTTCGATGCGCGCGCCGGGGAGCGGGTCCGGCTGCGCCTCGTGAACGCTGCGAACGCCCGCATCTTCGGGCTCGAGTTCGCCGGCCATCGGCCGTGGATCGTCGCGCTCGACGGGCAGCCGGTCGAGCCGCACGCGCCCGCCGGCGGGCGGGTCGTGCTTGGACCCTCGATGAGGGTCGACCTCGTCATCGACATGGACGGCCGTCCGGGCGAGCGCCACCGCGTCGCCGACGGCTTCTACCGCGGCCGCGAGTACCGGCTCCTCGACCTCGCCTACACCGGCGAGCCGCCGCTGCGGTCGGGCGCGCGCGGCGCCCCGCTCGCGCTCCCGCCGAACCCGCTCTCCGAGCCCGACCTCGCCCGCGCGGAGCGGCACGAAATGCGGATGAGCGGCGGGATGATGGGCATGGACTGGCCGAGCGACCCGTTGCCGGCGCGCGCCGCGCGCCGCGCGCGGCGGCTCCTCGGCAGCCGCGAGGTCGACCCCGTGTGGGCCATGGACGGCGTCGCGCACACGGACGAGAACCACGCCGCAGCGCCGGCTCACACCTTCAAGCGCGGCACGAGCGTGATCCTCCGCCTGCGGAACGACACCGCGTGGCATCACCCGATGCACCTCCACGGCCACGTGTTCCGCGTGATCGCGCGCAACGGCGAGCCGACGCGCTTCCGCGAATGGCAGGACACGGTGCTGCTCGGGCCACGCGAGACCGCCGATGTCGCGTTCGTCGCCGACAACCCGGGCGACTGGATGCTGCATTGCCACGTCCTCGAGCACCAGGCCGGAGGAATGATGAGCGTGATCCGCGTCGCTTGAGCGGAGTGCGGCGTTCGATTCGATCAACTGCGAAAGGAGCTCGACATGAAAGCACGCACGGTCCTCGGTTTTGTTTTCGCCGCCGCGCTGGGCGCTGCGGGCTATGCCGTCGCGCACGACCGCGCGGACCGCGCGCTGGGCAGCGGGATGATGGGCGGGGGAATGATGGGGGGCGGCATGGCCGGGATGATGGACGGCTGTCGCGACATGATGCAGGGCGGCAGCGCCGGACAGCCGAACACGCAGTGGGGAGACCGCGCCCGGAAAGTGCCGCCGGCGAAGACGGAGAAGCCGCAATGACGCCGCGTCACCGGACGGAGCTCGTCATCCCCGCGATGGATCGCGCGCGGCGCGTACGGCGCGTTCAGCGCGCGCTCGCCGCCGTCCGCGGCGTGGCGCGGGTCGAGCTCGACGCGCAGTCCCGGCGCATGCTGGTCATCCACGAGCTCGCCGACTCGCTGCCGCTCGTCGCGGTGCTCGCGGGCCTCGGCTACGCGGCGCGCGGCGTCACCGTCGAGGACGATGCCCCGAGCGAGGCCGAGGGTTGACCGCGAGCGGTGCGAACGGCGGCGACGCGCGTCGGCCGATGCCAGCCTACGCGTTCTGGGGCGCGGTGGCGCTCGCAGTGCTGCTCGTCGCCGGCACGTTGGTCTCCGCGCTATGGAGTTCCTCCGCGTCGCGGGCCGACCCGGCGAACGCGACGCAGGTCGCGCTCGGCCGCGCGGCGTACGAGCGGCAATGCGCCTCTTGCCACGGTGCGAAGCTCGAGGGTCAGCCGAACTGGCGCGACCGGCTGCCGAACGGCCGCATGCCGGCGCCGCCGCACGACGCGACCGGCCACACCTGGCACCACCCCGACCAGGTGCTGTTCGGGATCACCAAGGAAGGCCTCGTCCCCGGAAAGTACGCGCCCAAGGGCTACACGAGCGACATGGCGGGTTTCGGCGGCGTGCTTTCGGACGACGAGATCTGGGCCGTGCTCGCTTATCTCAAGAGCGCCTGGCCCCAGCGTGAGCTCGCGTACCAGCGCGAGGTCGACCGGCAGAGCCGGAGCAAACGTTAAGCGAGGAGGATCGTGGAGCACGCGACGCGAGAACGATGGTTCGAATCGGCCGACGCGTGGCGCTTTCTCGCGCTGCGCTTCGCACCGGTGCTCGCGGCCCTGAATCTCGCCTGGGAGATCGCGCAGCTCCCGGGCTACGCGATCTGGACGAGCGGCTCGGCGCGCTACATCGCATTCGCCGTTGCGCATTGCACCGCGGGCGACGTCCTGATCGGTCTCGCGACGCTCGCGCTCGCGCTCGTCGTGACTCGTGCAGGGCCGATTGCCGCGTGGCGGGTCGGGGCAATCGGCGCGGTCGCGACCGTGCTCGCGGTCGGGTACACGGTGTACAGCGAATGGGTGAACGTCGAGATCCGCGGCTCGTGGGCGTACTCGGAGCTCATGTTGCGGCTTCCTGTGATTCGCACCGGCCTCGCGCCGCTCGCGCAGTGGATCATCATCCCCGGGCTCGCGCTCGCGATCGCGGTGAGCTGGCACCGGCGTACCGCGCGCGCGAGCGATGACCGGAGACCGGGATGACCATTCGAATCGTGATGGGGTGGCTGAGCGCGATTGCCCTCGGCCTCGCGGCGACCACAGCGGGCGCGGCCGAAACGGTGACGTTGAGGCACGTGCACGGTCTCGGCTACAGCCCGGACGGGAGCCGGCTCATGCTCCCGAGCCACGACGGCCTCGCCGTCTACAGCGGCGGCCGCTGGTCGAAGGCGCCGGGGCCCCAGCACGACTACATGGGCTTCGCCGTTACCCGCGAGTTCATCTTCAGCAGCGGACACCCGGCGCCGGGCACCGGCCTCGCGAACCCGTTCGGCCTCATCCGCAGCCGCGACGGCGGGCAGTCCTGGAGCAAGCTCGGCCTCGAGGGAGAGGCCGACTTTCACGCGCTGGCCGCGGGCTACGCGAACAACGCGGTGTATGTCTACAGCCCGACGCCGAACTCGCGCATGCCGCGCCCGGGCCTCTACAAGATGATCGGTCAGGGGCTCGGGTGGCGCAGCGCCGACGGGCGAGGCCTGCGCGGCGAGATCCACGCCCTCGCCGTCCATCCGACGGAGGCCGGGACGCTCGCCGCGACGACGAGCGCGGGAGTGTTCCTTTCGCGGAACGGCGGCGACGAGTTCCAGCCGATCGTCGAAGGCGCACAGGCCTTGGCCGCGTGCTTCACGCTCGACGGGGATTCGCTCTGGTTCAGCGTGTTCGACGGGAAGCCCGGCCTGTCGCGCGTGACCCTCGGGAACGGCTCGCGGGAGGAGATCGCGCTGCCGTCGCTCGGGCGCGACGCGGTGGCGTACATCGCGCAGAACCCCGCGCGGCCGGCGGAGTTCGCGATCGCCACGTTCGAGCGCAGCGTGTTCCTCACTTCCGACGCCGGCAAGACGTGGCGGCCGATCGCCGAGCGCGGGGCCACGCGATGAACGGCGCCGGGCTATGAAAGCGACGCTGTTTCTGCTGCTCGACGCGGCGGCGCGACGCGGATAACGGGAGGGAGCGGCAGTTGACTTGCAACGACGAGAGGCCGACGATGCGAAGCGGGATCTTCCTCGCCTCCGAGCGAGCGGTGATCGGCCGATGACCCTCACGTCCCTCGCGGCTTTCAGGCGTCGCGGCGCGCTGGTCGTCATCGTCGCGCTGCTGATGCTCCACGCGCGGATCGCGATCGCCGGCTGCCTGATCCCTGACCTCGCCTCGTTCGTTGCGGAGCAGGCGCGCGTCGACGCTTCGGCCCCGTGCCACGAGATCGCCCCGGAGGCTACCGAGATCTGCCTCGCCCAGTGCGTCCACGCGGCGGGCGACGTCATCGGTGGTGCGGATCTCGGCTCGGTGTTTCCGGCTGCGGCGCCCGCCACCAGCCCGGCGTTCCCCTTCGCGCGGTCCGCGGCGCCGCGATGCGCTGCCGCGCCGCTGCCCGTGCCCGCCACCGGCCCGCCGCTGATCTACCTGCTTCAGCGCCTCCTCACTTAGAAGCGACGGCACCTCGCGTCTCTCGCGCGCCGGCACGGGCGCGCCATCTCTTCGCGCGGCTCGGCGCCGCGCCCGGTTTCTGGAAAGGAGTTGCCGTGAAGTCCTCCGTTGTCCCGCTCGGCTGCGCCTGCGCTGCAGTCATCCTCCTCGCCTCCGCGCCCGCTCGCGCCCAAACCGCTCCACTCTCGCTCGATGGTGCGCTCGCGGCTGCGGAGCGCGAGTCTCCGCGACTCGCCGCGCGGCGCTACGCGATCGCCGCCGCCGGCGATCGCGCCGACCGCGCCGGCCAGCTGCCCGACCCGAAGCTCCGGGTCGGCATCGACAACCTGCCGGTGAGCGGAGCAGAGGCGTGGCAGTGGAACACGGACTTCATGACCATGCGCCGCATCGGCGTGATGCAGGACGTGCCGAACGGCGACAAGCGCCAAGCGCGCGAGCGCCGCGGCGCCGTCGAGCGCGAGATGGAGCAGGCGATGCTCGCGGCGACCCGCTCGGCGCTCCGTCGCGAGACCGCGATGACGTGGCTCGAGGCGTATTACGCCGAGCGTGCGAAGCGGGAGCTCGACCGCCTCGCGTCCCAGATCGAGCTGCAGCGCGACACGCTCGCGCCCGCGATCGCGGGGGGCAAGGCGAGCGCCGCAGATGCGTTCATGCTCGGGGGCGTGCTCGAAGGCGTGCGCGAGCGGCTGATCGAGCAGGATCGCGCGATCGCGAAGGCGCGGGCGCAACTCGTCGCCTTCGTCAAGGGCGCCGCATCGGCGTCGCTCGACCTCGCGCCGGACACCGCCCGGCTGCCCCGGCCCCGCGAGCGGCTGCTTGCCGGGCTCGCGACCGACCCGCAGCTCGCGCCCTCCGCGGAGCGGGTCCGGCTCGCGCGCAGCGACGTCGCGCTCGAGCGCACGACGAAGGTCCCCGACTGGAATGTCGAGGTGCTCTACGGCTGGCGCTCGCCGGCCTTCAGCAACATGATCACGGTGATGTTCAGCATCGACCTGCCGATCGCCGCCGCGAAGCGGCAGGACCGCGACATCGCCGCGCGGCTCGCCGACGTGGAGCAGGCGGAGGCGATGGCGGACGAGGCGCGACGCGCATACGAGGCCGAGGTGCGCAGCGCGCTCGCCGACTGGGACGCGGCGGTCGCGCGGCTCGGGCGCTACGATACGTACGTGATCCCGCTCGCGCGCGACCGGGCCTCCGCCGCGCTCGCCGGCTACCGCGGCGGCACGGGCTCGCTGGGAGGCGTCATCGAATCACAGCGCGCCGAGACCGAGGCGCAGCTCAGCCGCCTCGGCGCGGAGTCCGAGCGCGCGAAGGCCTGGGCCCGTCTCGCGTATCTCCTTCCCGAGGAGCAGAAGCAATGACGCGTACCGGCCTCTACATCGGCGCGACGGCCGTCGTCGCGCTCGCCGCGGCCGCCGGCGGGTACTGGCTCGCGATGTCGCGGATGCCCGCGATGCCCGCGGAAGCCGCCGCGCCGGCTCCCGAGCCGCCGCCCGGCCGCAAGGTCCTCTACTGGTACGACCCGATGTTCCAGCAGCAGAAGTTCGACAAGCCGGGCAAGTCGCCCTTCATGGACATGCAGCTCGTGCCGAAGTACGCCGACGAGGGCGGCGACGAAGGCACCGTCAGCATCAGCCCGCGGGTCGTGCAGAACCTCGGCATCCGCACTGCGGAAGCGCGGCCGGGCTCGCTTGCCCCGAGGCTGACTGCGGTCGGCAGCGTCGAATACAACGAGCGCTCGGTGGTGCTGGTGCAGCCGCGCGCCAACGGGTTCATCGAGAAGCTCTACGTCCGCGCGCCGCTCGATCCGGTGCGCGCGGGCGACCCGCTGGTCGAGATCCTGTTCCCCGAATGGGCCCCGGCGCAGGAGGAGTTCCTGCTGCTGCGCCGCTTGTCGGGGTCCGACGCCGAAGCGCTGAGGGGCGCGGCGCGCCAGCGGCTCGTGCTCCTCGGCATGAGCGAGGAGCAGATCGCCGCGGTCGAGCGCGAGGGACGGGCGCAAGCACGGGTCACGCTGCGCGCACCGGTCTCGGGCGTCGTCGCCGAGCTCGGCGCGCGCGAAGGCATGACCGTCAGCATGGGTATGACGCTGTTCAAGATCGCCGGCCTCGGCGCCGTGTGGATCGTGGCCGAGGTGCCCGAGGTGCAGGCCGGCATGCTCGTGCCGGGCGCGGCCGTCGAGGCGCGCGTGCCGGCGTATCCCGCGGACG
>DATEDA010000233.1:0-7544 GCA_035286595.1 Burkholderiales bacterium
GGCGTCATCGCCTATCCGACCGACTCCTGCTACGCGCTCGGCTGCCACACCGGCGACAAGGACGCGATGCTGCGGCTGCGCCGGATCCGGCGCGTCGACGAGCGGCATCACTTCACGCTGATGTGCCGCGACCTGTCCGAGCTCGGCACCTACGCGCGCGTGGACAATGCGCGCTACCGGCTGCTGAAGGCACTGACGCCCGGGAGCTACACGTTCATCCTCGAGGCGACGCGCGAGCTCCCGCGCCGCCTGCTGCATCCGCGCCGCCGGACGATCGGACTGCGCGTGCCCGACCACCCGGTCGCACAGGCGCTGCTCGCGGCGCTCGGCGAGCCGCTGCTGTCGTCGACGCTCGCGCTGCCGGACGACGAGCTGCCGCTGAACGACGGCCGCGCGATCCGACGCCGGCTGGAGCACGACGTGGAGCTGGTGCTCGACGGCGGCTCGTGCGGGACCGAGCCGACGACGGTCGTCGACCTCACCGGGGCCGCGCCGCAGATCCTGCGCGAAGGCCGGGGCTCGATCGCGCCGCTCGTCCGCTGAGCAGGCCGCGAAATCGACTCTGATAGAATTCGCCGTCTCCGGACTCCGCGTCGATGGATCTCGCTCAGCTCGTTCAAACCATCTCGATCTACGCGCTGCCGCTCATCTTCGGCATCACGCTCCACGAGGCGGCCCACGGCTACGTGGCGAAGCACTTCGGCGACACGACGGCGTACGTACTCGGCCGGGTGAGCCTCAATCCGCTGCGTCACATCGATCCCCTCGGCACCATCGTCGTGCCGCTCGTCATTCTGCTCCTCACTTCGTGGGGTGCCGGGCAGGGGATGCTCTTCGGCTGGGCGAAGCCGGTCCCGGTCAACTATCATGCCCTGCGCAAGCCCAAGCGCGACATGATGTGGGTCGCCGCGGCCGGGCCCGCGGCGAACCTCGCGATGGCGCTTGGCTGGGCGCTCGCGGCGAAGCTCGCGCTGGTCGTGCCCCACAACTACTTCACCGAGCCGCTGTTCCTGATCAGCCAGGCCGGCGTGACGGTGAACCTCGTGCTGATGCTGCTCAACCTGATCCCGCTCCTGCCGCTCGACGGCGGACGCATCGTCGCGGGCCTGCTGCCGGCGCGGATCTCCGACTCGTACGCGCGACTCGAGCCGTTTGGTTTCCCGATCCTGCTGACGTTGATGTTCACCAACGTCCTGTGGATCGTCCTCGGGCCGCTCGTGATCGGCTCAAGGCAGCTGATCGTGAGCGCGTTCCAACTCGGGGTGCTGTAGCGCGATGTTCGTCGAGCGCGTCGTCTCGGGCATGCGCCCGACCGGCAGCCTGCATCTCGGCCACTATCACGGCGCGCTGAAGAACTGGGTGCGGCTGCAGAGCGAGTATCCGTGCTACTTCTTCGTCGCCGACTGGCACGCGCTCACGACGCACTACGATGAGCCCGGGATCATCGAGCAGAACGTCTGGGACATGGTGATCGACTGGCTCGCCGCCGGCGTGGATCCCGCCCAGGCGACGCTGTTCATCCAGTCGCGAGTCCTCGAGCACGCCGAGCTCCACGCCCTGCTGTCGATGATCACCCCGCTCGGCTGGCTGGAGCGCGTGCCGACCTACAAGGATCAGCAGGAGAAGCTCGCCGACCGCGACCTCGCCACCTACGGCTTCCTCGGCTATCCGCTGCTCCAGGCGGCCGACGTCCTGATCTACCGGGCGAAGTACGTGCCGGTCGGCGAGGACCAGGTGCCGCACATCGAGTTCATGCGCGAGATGGCGAGGCGGTTCAACCACGTCTACGGCCGCGAGCCGGGGTTCGAGGACAAGGCGCTCGCCGCCGCGAAGAAGCTCGGCAGCCGGAAAGCGAAGCTGTACCGGGAGCTGCGCACGCGGTTCCAGCAGCAGGGCGACGCGCCGGCGCTCGAGTCGGCCCGGGCGCTCCTCGACGAGGCGCAGAACCTCTCGGTCGCCGACCGCGAGCGGCTGTTCGGCTACCTCGAGGGCGGCGGCCGGATGATCCTCGTCGAGCCGGAGGTCCTGCTGACCGAAGCGTCGCGGCTGCCGGGCCTGGACGGCGCGAAGATGTCCAAGTCCTACGGCAACGCGATCGGGCTGCGCGAGGACCCCGAGTCGGTGGCGAAGAAGATCCGGACGATGCCGACCGACCCGGCGCGCGTGAAGCGGTCCGACCCCGGCGATCCGGACAAGTGCCCGGTGTGGCAGTTCCACCTCGTCTATTCCGACGAGCCGACCAAGAGCTGGGTGCAGCGGGGCTGCCGCACCGCCGGGATCGGCTGCCTCGAGTGCAAACAGCCGGTGATCGACAAGGTGCTCGCGGAGCAGGCGCCGATGCGGGAGCGCGCCCAGAAGTATCTCGACGACCCGACGCTCGTCCGGAACATCGTCGCCGACGGCTGCGACAAGGCGCGCGACCTGGCCCGCGAGACGATGCGCGAGGTCCGCGAAGCAATGGGGTTAAACTACACCTGACGCGATGACGCTCGAGCTCGTCCACAGTCAGCCCCAGCCGGTCGCCCGGGTCCGCGGCGAGCCGCTGCACGAGCTCCCGGCCGACCTGTACATCCCGCCCGAGGCGCTCGAGGTCTTCCTCGAGACCTTCCAGGGACCGCTCGACCTGCTGCTCTATCTCATCCGCAAGGCCGACATCGACGTCCTCGACATCCCGATGGCGCGGCTCACCGAGCAGTACCTCGAGTACGTCGAGGCCATGCGCCACCGCAACCTCGAGCTCGCCGCCGAGTACCTCGTGATGGCGGCGATGCTGATGGAGATCAAGTCGCGGATGCTGCTCCCGCGCCCGCGGGGTGCCGACGCAGACGAGCTTGATCCGCGTGCCGAGCTCGTCCGTCGCCTGCTCGAATACGAGCGGATGAAGCTCGCGGCGCACGGCCTCGACCAGCTGCCCCAGCGGGGCCGCGACTTCGCGGCGGTCGAGGTGTGGGTGGAGCGCTCGCTCGTCGAGCGGCTGCCGAACGTGAGCGCCGGCGATCTCGAGAGCGCCTGGCGGAGCCTGCTCGCCCGCGCGCGGCTGCGTCAGCATCACCAGGTCGCGCGCGAGGAGCTCTCGGTCCGCGAGCACATGACGCTGATCCTGCGGAGCCTCGCCGGCGGGGCGTTCCACGAGTTCACCCAGCTCTTCGAGCCATGGCGCGGCGTCGCGGCGCTCGTCGTCAGCTTCCTCGCGCTCCTCGAGCTGGCCCGGGAAGGGCTGATCGAGGTGACCCAGGCCGCGCCGTACGCGCCGATCTACGTCAGGCTCGCAGGTACCGTGGAGGGCGCGCGGCCATGAGCCCGCCGGGCCGCCCCAAGGGCGAATCCCGAGCGAGCGTAGCCGCGAGGGTAGTCCAATGAGCCCGCCGGGCCGCCCCAAGGGCGAATCCCGAGCGAGCGTAGCCGCGAGGGAAGTCCAATGAACCACCCGAGCGCCACGCTGAGTCTCGCCGAAGCGAAGACGGTGCTCGAAACGGCGCTCCTGTCGAGCCAGGAACCGCTCGCCATCGCCGATCTCCGCAAGCTCTTCGACGAGGCGCTCGGCGCCGACACCCTCCGGCGCCTCCTCGACGAGCTGCGCGAGGAATGGGCCGGCAAGGGCGTCGAGCTCGCGCACCTTGCGAGCGGCTGGCGGTTCCAGACCCGACCGGAGTTCCAGCACTATCTCGATCGCATCGACCCCGACCGGGCCCCGCGCTACTCGCGGGCGGTGCTGGAGACGCTCGCCATCATCGCCTATCGCCAGCCCGTGACGCGCGGCGACATCGAAGACGTCCGGGGCGTGACCGTGTCGGCGAACGCGATCCGCGCGCTCGAGGCCAGAGGCTGGATCGACGTGGTCGGTCATCGCGAGGCGCCGGGCCGGCCGGCCCTGTACGCCACCACCAAGGCGTTCCTCGACGACCTTGGCTTGCGCTCGCTGCAGGAGCTGCCGCCGCTTGAAGAGATCGCCAAGAGCCTCGAGCTCGCCGCGCCCACCCCGGGGCCGACCCCCGAGGGTGGCGAGGCCGAGCTCGCGCCGCCCCCCATCGCCTCCGCCGCCTGACCGGGCGCCCGGCCGGCGGCCCGTCCGCGCGCCCGCGGACGAAAAGCTGCACAAGGTCCTCGCTCGCGCCGGCTTCGGTTCGCGCCGGGAGATGGAGACGTGGATTGCGGGCGGCCGGGTGACCGTGAACGGCGCGCGCGCGCATGTTGGTCAGCGCGTTTCGGCGGGCGACCGCGTCCGCGTCGATGATCGGCCGGTCGGGGCGGGGGCGCAGGACGCGCCGCCGCGGGTGCTCCTCTATCACAAGCCGTCCGGCGAGATCGTCTCCGCGTCCGACCCTCAGGGCCGCCCCACCGTCTTCGACCGACTGCCCCGCGTAAAGGGCGGGCGCTGGATTGCCGTGGGCCGGCTGGACCTCACGTCGAGCGGCCTGCTCGTATTGACCACCTCCGGCGAGCTCGCGGCGCAACTGATGCACCCGCGGTCCGGGCTGGAGCGGGAGTACGCAGTGCGCGTCGACGGGACCCTTGCGCCCGAGGCGCTTCGCGCGCTGACGCAGGGTGTGGTGCTCGAGGATGGACCGGCGCGATTCGAGACGATCGCGGACGAAGGCGGGGAGGGCCGCAACCGCTGGTACCGCGTCATCCTCAGGGAAGGCCGCAATCGCGAGGTGCGCCGGATGCTCGAGGCGGTGAATCACCGGGTGAGCCGCCTCATCCGGGTCCGATTCGGTCCGCTCATGCTGCCGTCCGGCCTCAAGCGAGGATGGTTCCGCGAGCTGCGATCAGGGGAGGTCGCAGCGCTCGTCGCTCGCGTCAGCGGAGGGGGCCCGGGGGAGCCGCTTCGGCCCGCGCCTCGGCCGGCCCGAAAGGGCGATCCGAAGGGTCTTCCTGCGCGCCCGCGCTGGGGAACGCCGCGCCCCCCTGGCCCCCGCCGGAGGGTCCGCGAGAGCGGCTAGCGACGGGCCCGCGCGCTCGCGTATCCCGTTGTCCGGGAGGGCCTTCTTTGCTACACTTGCGGCCGCTTTTTGAAGGGATGGGCCACGAGCCCATTTTTTGTTTGTGCGGCGGAAGTGAAGGACATTCACCAGGTGCTTGAATCGACGGCAGCGAGCCTCGGCTACGAGCTCGTCCACCACGAGCTCGCCCACGGGGGGCGGCTGGTGCGCGTATTCATCGAGCGGCCCGACGCCGGCGAGGGCGGGGCCCGGCCGAGCATCACGCACGTCGACTGCCAGCGCATGACCCGGCAGCTGCAGCGGGTCCTGGAGGTCGAGGGCATCGGGTACGACCGGCTCGAGGTCTCCTCGCCGGGGCTCGACCGGGTGCTCAAGAGGCCGGCGGACTTCCAGCGCTTCGCCGGGGAGCGGGCCGAGGTGCGGCTGCGCGTGCCCCTGAACGGGCAGCGCCGGTTCGTCGGGGTCGTGCGCGGCGCGAGCGCCGAGGCGGTCGACCTCGAAGTCGAGGGCACGGTGATGTCGTTCGCGTTCGTCAACCTGGACAAGGCCCGCCTGGTACCGAAGCTTTGGAGAGAACGGCAATGAGCCGGGAACTGCTGCTCCTGGTCGACGCTCTGGCGCGCGAGAAGAACGTCAACAAGGACGTGGTGTTCGGTGCGCTCGAGCAGGCGATCGGGTCGGCGACCAAGAAGCGCTTCACCGAGGACGTCGACGTGCGGGTCGCGATCGACCGCGACACCGGCGAGTACGAGTCGTTCCGGCGCTGGCAGGTCGTGCCCGACGACGCGGTGGAGATCCCGGCCCAGCAGATCCCGCTGTCGGAGGCGAAGGCGCAGTACGGCGACGTCCAGGTCGAGGACTACATCGAGGAGCCGCTCGAGGCGATGGAGTTCGGCCGGATCGGCGCCCAGACCGCGAAGCAGGTCATCCTGCAGAAGATCCGCGACGCCGAGCGCGAGCAGATCCTGCAGGACTTCCTCGGGCGCGGCGAGAAGCTCGTGACCGGGACGATCAAGCGCATGGAGCGCGGCAACGCGATCATCGAGTCGGGCCGGGTCGAGGCGGTGCTGCCGCGGGACCAGATGATCCCGAAGGAGAACCTGCGCGTCGGCGATCGCGTGCGCGCCTACCTGCTGCGCATCGATCGCAGCCTGCGCGGACCGCAGCTCGTGCTGTCGCGCACCGCGCCCGAGTTCATCATCGAGCTCTTCCGGCTCGAGGTGCCGGAGATCGAGGAGGGGCTGCTCGAGATCAAGTCGGCGGCGCGCGATCCGGGCGTCCGCGCCAAGATCGGGGTGCACTCCAACGACCGGCGCATCGATCCGATCGGCACCTGCGTCGGGATGCGCGGCTCGCGCGTGCAAGCGGTGACCCAGGAGCTCGCCGGCGAGCGCGTCGACATCGTGCTGTGGTCGGAGGACCCCGCGAAGTTCGTGATCGGGGCGCTCGCGCCGGCCGACGTCGCGTCGATCATCGTCGACGAGGAAAAGCACGCGATGGACGTGGTGGTGAACGAGGAGAACCTCGCGATCGCCATCGGCCGCAGCGGGCAGAACGTGCGGCTCGCCTCCGAGCTGACCGGCTGGCAGATCAACCTCATGACCGAGGAGGAGTCGCAGCGGAAGAACGAGGAGGAGGCCGCCGGGGTGCGGGGCCTGTTCACGGAGAAGCTCGACGTGGACGCGGACCTCGCCGATCTCCTGATCCAGGAGGGGTTCTCGACCCTCGAGGAGGTCGCCTACGTGCCGATCAACGAGATGCTCGAGATCGAGGGCCTGGACGAGGCGACGGTGAACGAGCTGCGCAGCCGCGCGAAGGACGCGCTGCTGGTGGAGCAGATCCGGAACGAGGAGCGGGTCGAGGGGGTGCAGAAGGATCTCCTCGATCTGGAGGGCATGGACGCCGACCTCGCGGCGAAGCTCGCGCAGGCCGGGGTCAAGACCCGCGACGATCTCGCCGATCTCGCGGTCGACGATCTGCTCGAGATCAGCGGGATCGAGGCCGAGCGCGCACGGACGCTGATCATGAAGGCCCGCGAGCACTGGTTCGCGGCGGAGTGAGGTCGGGCGTATGGCACAGATGAGCGTTGCGCAGTTCGCCGGCGAGCTGAAGATGCCGCCGAAGCAGCTGCTCGAGCAGCTGCGCGCGGCCGGGGTCAACAAGGCCGTGGCCGAGGACACGCTCACCGAGCAGGACAAGACGCGGCTGCTTGACTACCTGCGCAAGGCCCATGGCGCGGCCGAGGCGAAGACCAAGATCACGCTCACCCGCAAGCAGACGAGCGAGATCAAGAAAGCCGACGCCTCGGGCAAGTCGCGCACCATCCAGGTCGAGGTCCGCAAGAAGCGGGTGTTCGTGAAGCGCGAGGCCGGCGAGACGGCGGCGCCGCCGCCGGCCGAGACCGTCCCGGCGCAGGCGCCCGCAGTCGACGCGCGTGAAGCGGAGCTCCGCGACCAGGAGACCCGCCGCGACGCCGAGCTCGCGGCACGCCAGGCCGCCGAGCTCGCCGAAAAGCAGGAGCGCGATCGGCGGCTCGCCGAGCAACGCGAGGCGGAGGAGCAGGCGCGCGCCGCGGCGGCGGCGCAGGCGGCGGCGCCCGGG
>DATEDA010000234.1:0-26014 GCA_035286595.1 Burkholderiales bacterium
GGCTGGTTCGAGACCAGCATCGCGATGCCGACCGGGTGGTAGATCGCCGCGAACACGCCGATCGCGGTGAGGCCGATCGCGAGCTCGACGGGGCTCCGCGCGAATCCGGTCGCGATCGTCGCCGCGCCGATGCCGAAGAAGAAGAGCTTCATCATCCCGCTCCGGCTCCAGTGGTCGGCGAACCACCCGGCGGGGATCGAGAACGCGCCGAACGCGATGAAGCCGCCGAGCGCGAGCGGCAGCAGCTCGGAATAGGGCCGCTGCCAGGTCACCCCGATCGCGAGCACCGCGGTCGGGAAGATCAGCATCGCGAGGTGATCGACGAAGTGGCCGACGTTCAGGAAGAAGTCGAGACGGGCGCGGGACTCCATGACGCGTATGGTAGCGCCTGGCGCTGCGACCGTCGCGAGGAGACGTCACCCCGGTGCAAGCCGGGGTGACGGCAACGCGGTGCTGGATCCCCGCGTGCGCGGGGAGTGAGCCGGGAATTCGGCAGACGTGCCTGCGCACGTCTGCCGCCGGCGAACGCCAGCGCCGATGCAGCGGCGCCGGCGCGCTACACGCGCGTCACTTGACGCTCGCGACCAGCGCGGCGAACTCGGCGCGGTCGAGCTTGCCGTCCTTGTTGGCGTCGAACTGCGCGAACCGCTGCGCGAGCGTGGGCGAGGCCGACACGTCGGTGCGCGTCAGATAGCCCTTGTTGGTCCGGTCGAGCTGCTGGAACTGCGCGTCCGCGTCGGCGCGCATCGAGTCCTGACCGACCGCCGGGCCGGCCATGATGCCGAGCGCCAACATCGACGCTGCGAGGAATTTCGAGCTCAGCATGGGTCACTCCTTTCGCTAGAGATGGGAACGTGCCGGGCGAAGCCGACGCGACCGCCTCTCGCAGGGATCGTGCCGGCCAGCAATTTCCGCCCGCGCATCAACGCGTTGCGGCGGAGCGGGCGAGCCGCGTGCCAGCGGCGCGCGCCACGAAGCGTCGCCCGTGGCCGACGCGAACGCGCCGGGTGCACGAAACCGACGCCGATTCAGCGACCTGGGGTGTCTGCAGGAGGCGACAACGCGTCGAGCGCCTGCTTGAGGTGGGCGATGGAAGTGTTCCCGCCGCTGAGGACGAGCCCGACCTTCTGCCCGCGCAGCGTCTCGCGCAGGCGATACGCGCCCGCGAGCACCGCGCCCGCCGCGGACTCGGCGAGCGTGTGGCAGCGCTCGATCCACCACGCCATGCCGCGGCGGATCTCGTCCTCGCCGACGAGGTGGAACTCGTCGAGATGCGCGCGCAGCATCGCGAGCGTCGATTGTGCCGCGCGGCCGGTCGCGAGGCCCTCGGCGAAGGTCTCGTTCGGCCGGGTCTCGATGCGGCCGCTCCGCCACGAGTCGTGCACCGCCGGCGACGCGGCCGCCTGCACGGCGATGATCCGGATGCGCGGATTGACGGTCTTCGCCACGAGGCACGCGCCCGCGGCGCCGCTGCCGAGCCCGACCGGCACCACGATCGCATCCAGTTCGGGCTCGTCCTCGAGCATCTCGAGCGCACAGGTGCCGACGCCGGCGATCAAGTGCGGCTCGTTGGCCGAGTGCACGTAGCGCATCCCGTCGCGGGCCGCGATCGCTTCGGCGTTGGCGACCGCGTCCTCGAACTTCGCGCCGCTCTCGGCGATCTCGGCGCCGAAGCCGCGGATCGCGGCGACCTTGCCGGGATTCGCGCCCGCGGGAACGCAGACTACCGCGCGCACCCCGAACGCGCGGGCGCTCCACGCGATCGACTGGCCGTGGTTGCCGGTGCTCGCGGTGACGACGCCGCGCCGCCGCTCGTCGGCGCTCAGGCTCGCGACGAGATTCACCCCGCCGCGGACCTTGAAGACGCCGACTGGCTGATGGTTCTCGTGCTTGACGTGCGCCGCGAGCCCGAGCAGCTCGTCGAGCGCGGGGTAGCGATGGAGCGGCGTGCGCGGGAGATGCGGCGCGATCCGCGTCCGGGCTTCGAGGACGTCGGCGAAGGCGGGGAGCTGCATGGTTCGATCTTGTCGTCCCGGCAAGAACAGCATAGCAGCCCCGCGCGCGATGCGGAACGGCGCTCCCGCGCTAGCCTTCCGCGCGGCTTCGGACCACAATGGAACCGGCCCCGCGGAGAACTGTCTGTCAACGGAGGTGCGCCCGATGAAGCTGCGCGAGCTGGCGTTGATCACCCTGTCGTGGGGCCTCGTTTGGGCGTGGCCGGTTGCCGCGCAGGCGCCCAAGGACAAGCCGGCCGCCAAGGAAGAAAGCGCCGCCGGGGCCGCCGAGATCGAACGGCGCATCGAGCAGACGCTCGGCGCGGTCGTGCGCGTCAGGATGCGCGCCCTCGCCGACGCCCGCTCCAACGCCACGCTCGGGCCGGCGCGCGAGGGCAGCGGCATCGTCATCGAGCCCGGCTACGTGCTCACCATCGGTTATCTCGTGATCGAGCCCGACTCGATCGAGGTCACGACCGGCGCCGACCGGACGTTCCCGGCGACGCTCGCCGGGTACGACCACGCCAGCGGCTTCGGGTTGCTGAGGGTGCCGGGCGACCTCGGGGTGACGCCGCTCGCGCTCGGGGACTCGCAGGCGCTCGCCGTCCGCGAGCCGGTGATCATCATCCCCGCGGGGGGGCGCGAGACCGCGAGCGCGGCCTACGTCATGTCCAGGCGCCAGTTCACCGGGAGCTGGGAGTACCTCCTCGAGAGCGCGATCTTCACCGCGCCGCCGAACCGCACCTGGGCGGGCGCCGCGCTCGTCAACCGCGAGCTGAAGCTCGTCGGCGTCGGCTCGCTCATCGTGCGCGACACGGTCGAGCCGGGAACGCCGATGCCCGGCAACATGTTCGTGCCGACCGATCTCCTCAGGCCGATCCTCGAAGAGCTGAAGGCGCAGGGGCGGACGAAGGAGACGCCCCGGCCGTGGCTGGGACTCAACACCGAGGTCGTGCAGGGACGCCTCTTCGTCACCCGCGTGTCGCCCGAGAGCCCGGCCGACAAGGCCGGCCTGAAGCAGGGCGACGTCGTCATCGGCGTCGCCGGCGCGGCGGTCAAGACCCACGCCGAGCTGTACCGCAAGCTGTGGTCGCTCGGCGCCGCCGGCGTCGAAGTGCCGATCAAGATCCTGCAGGACGGCGACGTTCGCGACGTGCGGGTGAAGTCGATCGACCGGACCGAGTACTTCAAGACCAAGCCGGCGTACTGACGCAACCGGAAAGCGGAAAGGATGCAGGATGAAGAGACCGCTCGTCCCCACGCCGTCCCTCGGTGACGCCAACGGGCTCGCCGAGGCGCGCGCGGCGCGCCGGAAGCTGCTTGCTGCGTCGCTCGCCGGCGCCGCGCTCGCGAGCCTGCCGTGGCGCGCGCTGGCACAAGCTCGCGTCGCGACGCCACAGCAGACCGCGGGACCCTTCTATCCGCGTGAGTTTCCCGCCGACGGCGACAACGATCTCGTCGCGGTGAAGGGCCGGAGCGGGCTCGCCAAGGGCGAGCCCCTGCTGCTGGCCGGCGCGGTGATGGATGTGTCGGGCCGGCCTTTCGCCGGGGCGCGCGTCGAGATCTGGCAGTGCAACGCGTTCGGCCGCTATCACCACCCCGGGGACGGCTCGAGCGCGCCGCTCGATCCGAACTTCCAGGGCTGGGGCGAGTTCGTCACCGGGGCCGACGGCGACTATCGCTTCCGCACCATCAAGCCGGTGCCGTATCCGGGGCGCACGCCGCACATCCACTTCCGGATCTCGGGCCGCGCGGTTCCCGAGCTCGTGACGCAGATGTACATCGAAGGGGAGCCGGGCAACGGGCGTGATGGCGTGCTGGGCTGGATCTCCGACCCCCGCCAGCGGGCAGCGGTCATCGTGCGCCTGGACAAGGCCCCCGACGGCAAGGCGCTCGCCGGGCGCTTCGATATCGTGCTGCGCGCGACGACCTGACTTCCTGGCGGCGGTGCGCGGAAAGCGCCGATGACCGAAGCGTTCGGCGGCACCACTGCGGTCCAGGAGCGGCATCAGTTCGACGTCGCCCGGCTCGAGGCGTTCCTCGCCGAACGGGTCGCGGGCTTCGCCGGTCCGCTAGCCGTCGCGCAGTTCCGCGGCGGGCAGTCGAACCCCACCTTCCTGCTCACGACCCCCCGCGCGCGGTACGTCCTGCGCTCGAAGCCCGCGCCCGCGGCGAAGCTCCTGCCGTCGGCACACGCCGTCGATCGCGAGCATCGGGTCATCACCGCGCTCGCCCGGGCCGGCGTTCCGGTCCCGCGCACGTTCTGCCTGTCCGAGGACGAGAGCGTGATCGGGCGCGCGTTCTACGTCATGGACTACGTCGAGGGCCGGGTGCTCTGGGAGCAGTCGCTGCCCGGGATGACGCCGGGCGAGCGCGCCGCGATCTACGACGAGATGAATCGCGTGATCGCCCGGCTGCATCGCGTCGACTACCGGGACGCGGGCCTCGCGGACTTCGGCCGGCCCGGCAACTACCTCGCGCGCCAGATCGAGCGCTGGACGAAGCAGTATCGCGCCTCGGAGACCGAGCGCATGAGCGAGATGGATCGGCTGATCGAGTGGCTCCCCGGCGCGATCCCGGCGGGCGACGAGACCTCGATCGTGCACGGCGACTACCGCCTGGACAACCTCATCTTCCATCCGACCGAGCCGCGCATCCTCGCGATCCTCGACTGGGAGCTGTCCACGCTCGGCCACCCGCTCGCCGACTTCTCCTATCACTGCATGAGCTGGCACATTCCGCCCGAGCAGTTCCGCGGCATCGCCGGCCTGGACCTCGCGAGCCTGGGCATTCCCGGCGAGCCGGAGTACATTGCCGCCTACTGCCGGCGGACCGGGCGGGCGCGGATCGAGCACTGGGACTTCTACCTCGCGTACAACATGTTCCGGCTCGCCGCGATCCTGCAGGGGATCATGAAGCGCGCGCTCGACGGTACCGCCGCGAGCCGCGAGGCGCTGGACGCGGGCCAGCGCGCGCGGCCGATGGCCGAGCTCGGCTGGACGTACGCGCAGCAGGCCGGCGCCGGGCGCTGACCACCGCCGGCGAAGTGCGACATTTCCCGCGGTCGCGTCCGGATCGGCGGGCTCGGGCGCGATCCCGTGCGTCAGAATTGACCGATCGGCATCCCAGTGCTTACCGTGCCCGGCTATCGCAGCATCGTCGTCGCGTTCCTCACCGCCGTCGCGCTCGGCGGGTGCGGCGAGCTCTGCAAGAACGAGCTCGTTCAGACCCTGCGGTCTCCCGATGGTCGGTTCGACGCCGTCGTGTTCACCCGCTCGTGCACCGCGCGCACCGGGTACACCACGCAGCTTTCCGTTCTCCCGGCGGAGACCGTCTTGCCGGACGCCGAAGGGAACGCCCTGGTCGTCCGCGGCGATCCGCGGATCGTCGTGCGCTGGGAGACGCGGCGCAGGCTAGGGGTCACCGGGCTGGGCCAGGCCAACACGAAGCTCAAGCTCACGCGGATCGGCGAGGTCGAGGTGGTCTATCGCGGGGGCTGACACCCGGTTCCGTGACGTAGTGCCGCTACCCCTTCCCACAAGCTTCACGCTCTAAGGTTTTCCCTCTCCCGGCTCAGGTTTTCTCGGATTTCCCGAGGCCGGCCCCCCCGATAAGGTGCGCGGCTGGTGCACTTTGATCGATGGGGAATCCCAAATGAAGACAGGCAAGATCGCTGCCACGGTGTTGAGCATCCTGGCGGCAGGCATATTGGCTTACGCGGGGAGCGCAATGGCGCAAGCCACGGCACCCGCGCCGAAGACCTACAAGATCCTCCACATCATGAGCTACCACACGCCGTGGCGGTGGACGGAGTGGCAGCTGGAGGGGTTCAAGGAGGGGCTCGGCCGAGTGGCCGCCGAGTACAAGGTCTTCGAGATGGACACCAAGCGCAACAGCTCGAAGGAGTGGGCCGAGAGAAAGGGCCGGGAAGCGCGAGCGCTGATCGATTCGTGGAAGCCCGATCTCGTCTACACGTCCGACGACGACGCCCAGGAGTACGTCGCCAGGCACTACGTCGACACGAGCCTCCCGATCGTCTTCAGCGGGGTCAACAAGCATCCCAAGACCTACGGCTTCGAGGGCAGCCCGAACGTCACCGGGGTCCTGGAGCACGAGCACTTCGTGGAATCCCTGCGCCTGCTCCAGGCGGTGGCGCCGGGGGTGAAGCGCGTGGTCGCCGTGTTCGACGACGCGGCCATGTGGGGACCGGTGGTCGCCCGGATGAAGGAGAAGAGCGGCCAGGTTCCGGGGGTCGAGATCGTGGCGTGGGACACGATCCGCACCTACGACGAGTACAAGCGGAAGATCAGGGAGTATCCCGCCAAGGCGGACGCGATTGCGCTGCTCGGCATCTTCAACCTCAAGGACGCGACCGGCAAGAACGTGCCGTATCAGGACGTGCTGAAGTGGACCGCCGAGAACAGCACGCTGCCCGATTTCGGCTACTGGATTGACCGCGTGCACTACGGGACCCTCTCCGCCGTCACGGTGTCGGAGCGCGAGCAGGGCCTCGCCGCCGGGCGTCTTGCGCGCGCGATTCTCGTCGGCGGGAAGCGTCCGTCCGAGCTGGCGATGCAGCCGACCGTCAAGGGGACGCCCGTGATCAGTCTCGCGCGGGCCAACGCGCTCGGAATCAAGGTGAAGACCGGCCTGCTGCTGTCGGCCGAGGTGATCGACAAGTTCGAATGGGAGAAGAGGTGAATCCCGTCGTCCGCATCGTTCTCGCGGCCGCCGCGGCGCTCGCGCTCGCCGGCACCGCCTTCGCGCAACAGCAGGCGCGTGGCGAGAAGCCGTACCGCATCCTGTACGTCATGAGCTACCACTCGCCGATGGGCTGGGCCGACGGCCAGTTCGCCGGCTTCAAGGAGGCGCTGGCGGGCATCCCGGTCGAATACCGCGTCTTCCGCATGGAAGCGAACCTCCACCGCAACGAGAGCTGGGCGGTGCAGAAGGGCAAGGAAGCGCGCGACCTGATCGAGGCGTGGAAGCCCGACCTCGTCTATGCCAGCGATGACGACGCGCAGGAGCACGTGACGAAGCATTACGTCAACAAGCCCCTGCCGATCGTCGTCAGCGGCGTCAACAAGGATCCCGCCGCGTACGGCCTCGTCGGCAGCAGGAACGTCGCCGGCGTGCTGGAGCCGGTGCACATCGTCGAGACGGTGCGGCTGCTGCAGGCCGTGGCGCCGGGCGTCCGGCGCTTCGGCATCGTCACCGACGAGGCGCCGTCGATGCAGGCGCTGGTCGGTCAGATCAGGGAGCAGATCAAGGCCATCCCCGGCGTCGAAATCGTCGCCGCCGACACGGTGCGCACGTTCGAGGCGTATCAGGAAGTCGTCAGGCAGTACCAGGACAGGGTCGATGCATTCTGGCCGCTCGGCGTGCACGGTTTCGTCGATGCGCAGGGCAAAGGCGTGCCGCGCGAGGTGGTGCTCAAGTGGACGGCCGAGAACAGCCGCCTGCCTGACATCGCCTTCTGGGAAGACCGCGTGCGGCTGGGCACGCTGGTCGCGGTCACGGTGTCCCCGCGGCAGCACGGCCTCGCCGCCGGCCGCATGGCGCGCGCCATCCTCGTCGAGGGCAAGAGCCCGGCGAGCCTCGGCCTCAAGCCCGACGTCAAGGGGGTGCCGATGGTGAGCCTCGCGCGCGCCAACAAGCTCGGGCTCAAGGTTACGAGCGGCGTGCTGCTCTCGGCCGAGGTGCTCGAGAAATTCGAGTGGGAGAAGCGGTGAAGCTCGGCCTGCGCGCGCGCATCACTCTCATCGCGGGCGGCATCGTCGCGCTCGCGGTGGCGGCGATCGCCGTTGCAAGCGCCTTCGACGCGCGCAACGACTTCGAGCGCGCGTTCCAGTCGCGTGCCTTCGCGATCGCCAAGAGCGTGGGCGTGCAGCTCGAGAGGGTGTTGCAGTTCGGCATCAAGGTCGAGGACCTGGTCGGCTTCGACGAGCAGGCCGCCGAAGCGGTGCGCACCTACGACGGTATCCGCACCGTGTTCGTCGCCTCGCCCGACGGCCGGATGCTCTTTCACAGCGAGGTCGAGCGGCGCGGCGGCCGGATCGAATACCTCCCGCTCGCCGAGGCCGTGAAGCGCGGCGAGGAGACCGTGGTCAAGACGGTGTTCCGCGGCAGCCGTAACTACGCCACGGTGGTGCCGGTGCTCGACCGGGGGGGCGCGCATATCGCGAGCGTGATCGTCACCTTTCCGGAGGAGCTCGTGGCGCTCGAGGTGAGGGAGCTGGTCACACAGGGAGCGATGGCGGGGGTCATCGTGCTCGTGTTCGGCATCGGCCTGCTGCTCGCCGCGCTCTCGGCGTTCGTGACCCGGCCGCTCGCGCGGCTCACGTCCGTGGTCGAGCGCGTGAGTCGGGGCGAGGCCGACTACTCGGTGCGCGTGCCGGGCGAGGGGCCGGGCGAGATCGGCGTGCTGATCGACGGCTTCAACCGGATGCTCGAGCAGATCCAGAGCCGCGACGCCGAGCTCGTCGCCGCCCGCGACCAGGCCAACGCCGCGAGCCACGCCAAATCGCAGTTCCTCGCCGCCATGAGCCACGAGATCCGCACGCCGATGAACGGCGTGCTCGGCATGACCGAGCTGCTGTCGCAGACCGAGCTCGGCCCCAAGCAGCAGCGCTTCGTAAGCACGATCCACCGCTCGGGCGAGTCGCTGCTCGCCATCATCGACGACATCCTGGACTTCTCGAAGATCGAGGCGGGCAAGCTCGCGCTGGAGCAGGTCGACCTGGACCTGCGGCAGATGGTCGAGGACGTCGCGGCGCTGGTCGCCGAGGGGGCGCAGCGCAAGGGTCTCGAAGTCGCCTGCCGGATGGCAGAGGACCTGCCGCAGCGCGTCCGGGGCGACCCGGTCCGGCTGCGCCAGATCCTCGCCAACCTGGTCACCAACGCGATCAAGTTCACCGAACGCGGCGAGATCGTCGTCGACGTGCGGCGCGAGGCCGGCGATCGGATCCACATCGCAGTCACCGACACCGGGATCGGGATCGCCCCGGAGGTGGCCGCGGGGCTGTTCCAGCCGTTCCAGCAGGCGGACAGCTCGACCTCGCGCAAGTACGGCGGCACGGGGCTCGGGCTCGCCATCGTGAGGCAGCTCGCCGAGATGATGGGCGGCACCGTCGGTGTGAAGAGCGTGCCCGGGGAAGGTTCGACCTTCTGGGTGACGGTGCAGCTGAAGGCGATTGCAGCGGATGCTCCGGCCGCTGCGCGCACCTCCCTCGCCGGACTGCGCATGCTGATCGTCGAAGACAATCCGACCAATCGCAGCATCCTGCTGCAGCATGCGATCGAGTGGCGGATGTATGCGGCGAGCGCCCCAAACGGGGCCGAAGCGCTCGAAGCGCTGCGTACGGCCGCCGCCAGCGGCAAGCCCTTCGACGCAGCCCTCGTCGACATGAAGATGCCGGTGATGGACGGCGTCGAGCTGGTCCGCGCGGTCAGGGCGGACGCGCGTCTCGCGCCGCTGAAGATGATCATGCTCACCTCCCTCGACGCCGCCGACCGCCGCGACGCCGCGCGCGACGCGGGCGTGGCGGGCTATCTCGCGAAACCGGTGCGCCAGGCCGAGCTCTATGCCTGCATCGCGGCGGCGATGGGCGCCGCGGTGCCGACCGCCGCGCTTGGCGATTCGCCGCACCCCGCGGCGGCGCCGCGCGCGGCGGCGCCGGCCCGAGTGCTGCTCGCCGAGGACAACGTGATCAATCAGGAAGTCGCCCTGGAGATGCTCGAGGACACGGGCTACCGAGTCACGGTCGCCGCGGACGGACGCCAGGCGCTGGCGGCGCTCGCGGGCGGTGGTTTCGACGCCGTGCTGATGGACTGTCAGATGCCCGAGCTCGACGGCTTCGACGCCACCGGCGAGCTGCGCCGGCGAGAAGGCGAGCGCGGTCGTCGCCGCACGCCGGTCATCGCGCTCACCGCGAACGCCATGGCCGGAGACCGCGAGCGCTGCCTGGAAGCCGGCATGGACGACTATCTCGCCAAGCCCTTCGCGCGCAACGAGCTGCTCGGGATGCTCGCGCGCTGGACGCAGCCTGCGAGCGCCACGCAGCGCGTCGGGCAGCACGCCGATCCCGTCGCGGCCGAACCTTCCGAAGCCGGCGGAGGCGTGATCGACACCCGCGCGCTGCAGGGGTTGCGTGCGCTGCAGCGCCCGGGGCGGCCCGATCTCGTCGGCCGGGTCATCGGTCTGTTCCACAGCGATGCGCCCCGGCTGATGGCCGAGATGCGCGCTGCCGCCGACGCCGGCGACGTGGACACGCTGCGCCGCGCCGCGCACACGCTGAAGTCGACCGCCGCGAACCTCGGCGCCACTGTGCTCTCGGCGCGCTGTCGCGAGATCGAGGAGCTCGTACGCGCCGGCGATGCGACCACCGCCGGCGCGCGACTCGCCGGTGCCGAGGAAGAGCTCGGCCGCGCCCTTGCGGCGCTGGCCGAGGAAAAGGTGGCAGCATGAGCAACGAAGCCCGGGGCACGCCGATGGTGCTCGTCGTCGACGACGATCCGATGACGCGCCTGCTCGTCGTGGAGACGCTCGAGCCCGAGGGGTTCAGGGTCGCGGAAGCCACGACCGGTGAAGAGGGGCTGGAGGTGTTCGCCCGCAGCCGCCCGGACCTCGTGCTGCTCGACGTCAACATGCCGGGCATGGACGGGTTCGAGTGCTGCGAGCGGATGCGCCGCCTGCCCGACGGCAAGCGCGTGCCGATCGTCGTCTTCACCGGCCACGACGACGACGCATCGATCACCCGGGCCTACGAGGCCGGCGCCACCGACTTCACCTCGAAGCCGATGCGCTGGAAGCTCCTCGGCCACCGCGTGCGCTACGTGCTGCGCGCGGGCTACGCACTGGAGAACCTCTCCGACAGCGAGGCGAGATTCCGCAGCCTCGTCGATCTCTCCTCGGACTGGTACTGGGAGCAGGACGAGGCGCTCCGGTTCACCTTCCTTTCCGAAGACGGTGACTCGAAATCGGGCAGCCGCGCCGGCGCGGCGCTCGGCAACCGACGCTGGGAGCTGCCCGAGACGACACCCCTGACGGGAACCTGGGCCGAGCACCGCGCGGTGCTCGAAGCGCGCGAGCCCTTTCGCGACTTCGAATACGTCCGCACCGGCGACGACGGCGAGCCGCGCTACGTCAGCGCGTCGGGCGAACCGGTGTTCGATTCCGAGGGGCGCTTCCGGGGGTATCGCGGCGTCGCCAAGAACATCACCGAGCGCAAGCGCGCGGAGCAGCTGGTGAGGCTCGAGCACACGGTCACGCGCTGCCTCGCCGAGGCGGACAGCTCGGCCGTCGGACTGGAGGCGGTGATCCGGGCGATCTGCGAGGCCGAGGGGTGGGAGTGCGGCCGGTACTTCAGCCTGGACGAATCCGCCGGGGTCATGCGCTTCAGCGCGGCCTGGAGCGTGCCGGGCGCCGCGATGGAGCGGTTCATCGCCGGCTCGCGCGAGCTCGCGTTCGCGCCCGGGATCGGGCTGGTCGGACGGGTGTGGCAGTCGGGGGAGCCGCTGTGGGTCGTCGACGTCGGCAAGGAGCCTGGCGTGTCGGCGAAAACCCTCGCGCGCGATGCCGGCATTCATGGCGCACTCGTCTTCCCGGTGCGGTCGGAGGGCAAGACGGTCGGCGTCCTCGCAATCAACAGCAAAGTCCGCGAACCGGACGAGCGGTTGCTCCAGGCGATGCGCGCGATCGGCAGTCAGGTCGGGCAGTTCTTGCAGCGCCGCCAGGCCGAAGGCCGCCTCGCCTACCTCGCTCAGTACGACGGCATCACCGGCCTGCCGAATCGCAACCTGCTGCGCGACCGGCTCGACCAGGCGATCCAGCGCGCGCGGCGCGAGGCGAAGCAGGTCGCGGTGCTGTTCGCCGATCTCGACCGGTTCAAACTGGTGAACGACACCCTCGGCCACCAGGTCGGGGACCAGCTGCTCGCCGAGGTGGGGACGCGGCTGCGCGCGCTCGTGCGCGCGAGCGACACCGTCTCGCGCTTCAGCGGCGACGAGTTCGTCGTCGTTCTGCCCGACCTCGCGCGGGCGGAGGACGCCGGGACGGTCGCAAGCAAGCTGCTCGACGGCCTGACGGCGCCGTTCTCGCTCGGCGGGCGGGAGACGGTCGTGAACCTGAGCATCGGGATCGCGCTCTGCCCGGCGGACAGCGACGACGCGGAATCACTGCTCAAGGCGGCGGACGCCGCGATGTATCGCGCGAAGGAGGCAGGGCGCGGGAGGTACTGCTTCTTCACTGCGGAGATGAACCGCCAGTCCGAAGCCCGTCTGCAGCTGCAGACGGAGCTTCGCCGCGCGCTCGAGCGGCGGGAGTTCCGGCTCGTCTACCAGCCCAAGGTCGAGTTGCCGTCGCGGCGGGTGTGCGGGGTCGAGGCGCTGCTGCGGTGGCAGCATCCGGAGCGCGGCATGGTGTCGCCGGCCGAGTTCATCCCGGTTCTCGAGGAGACCGGGCTCATCGTCCCGGTGGGCGAGTGGGTGATCGAGGCGGCGTGCGCGCAGATCAATGCGTGGCGGAGCGCCGGGCTGGCACCGCTGCCCGTGGCGGTGAACGTGTCGGCCCGCCAGCTCGAGCTGAAGGACCTCGATCGCCAGATCGTCGCCCTGATCGCCTCGTCCGGCGTCGATCCGGCCCTGCTCGAGATCGAGATCACCGAAAGCTATCTGATGAAGGACCCGGAGCACGCGATCCGGGTGCTCCGCAACCTGCGCGAGGCGGGCATCGGCATCTCGATCGATGATTTCGGCACCGGGTACTCCAGCCTGGCCTACCTGACGCGCTTGCCGGTTTCCGCGCTGAAGGTGGACCGCTCGTTCGTCCGCGATGCGACCACGGATGCGAACGCCGCCGCGATCGTGCGCACGGTGGTCGACCTCGCCCACAACCTCGGGTTCGTCGTCGTTGCCGAGGGAGTGGAGACCGAGGAGCAGGTCGCCTTTCTCGCGGATCAGGGTTGCGACCTCGCGCAAGGCTACCGGTTCGGCAAACCGGTGCCTCCGGACGAGATCGCCGCGCTGCTCGCTCCGCCGCCGCCCTTCGAGCGACGGCTGCTCAAGCTGGTGTCGCCCAGCGCGGCGGCCGGCGCGCGCGCGGTCAGTGCAGCATAGAGGGTTGACACAAGGATTTCCTGATTGCCAGGAGAGCGACCTATGCGCAGTGTCAAGACGGAAATGATTCGACGCGCCGAGCACGTCGCGCACGCGGCAGAAACCGGACAATCCGAGACGCGCACACGCCAGCTCGAGCAGGTGCTCGAGCAGTCGGGCGAGGCCGTCATCGTCAAGGACCTCGACGGAATCGTCACGTTCTGGAATCGCGAGGCGACGTCCTTGTACGGGTTCTCCGCCGAGGAGGCGGTCGGCCGTCCGCTGCGCGCGCTGCACGCCGCCGACCTCTCCGAAGCCGAGTACGCCCGCGTCCTAGCCCGCATCCGCGCCGGAAAGTCCACTGCATCTACCGCCGAGCGGCGCAAGAAGGGCGGCGAGGTCGTACGCGTGGCCATCAAGACGACGCCGCTGATCGACGCGCGCGGCGAGATCGTCGGCGAGATCACGGTCGCGCGCGACGTGACCGAGCTGCACCGCACCGAGGAAGCGCTGCGCAGCGCGCAGGCGACGCTCGAGGCGAAGCTGGCGACGATCCGCGACGCGAATCGCAACCTGGAAGCGACCGTGCGGCAGCTCGAAACGTTTCAGCGCGACGCCGAGGCGCTGTCGCGGATGGCCGAGCTGTTGCAGGCCTGCGCGGAGCGCGGCGAGGCGTACGCGGTCATCCGCGAGACCGCCGGCGAGTTGTTCCCCGGCGCGCCGGGGACCTTCTACATCTACCGCGAGTCGCGCGACGTGCTGGAGCACGCCGCAACGTGGTACGGAGCGCAGACGCCTGATCCGGTTCTCGCGCCGGAGGACTGCTGGGCGCTACGCCTTGGCCGCCCGCACTTCGTGCACCGCCAAGGCGGCGTTCGCTGCCGGCACGCCCCCGCGGCCGGGCAGAGCTACGTCTGCATGCCGGTGCTGGGCCAGGGACAGGTGCTCGGACTACTGCACCTCGCTCTCGATGTCGGCAGCCGGACGGCGCGCGCGACGGCCGAGACGGAAAGGCGCCTTCGCGCCCTGGCGGACAGCATCGGGCCGGCGCTCGCCAACCTCAAGCTGCGGGACGCGCTGCGCGTGCTCGCCTTGCGCGATGCCCTCACCGGGCTGTACAACCGGCGCTACATGGAGGACGCGCTGCAGCGCGAGCTGCACCGCGCCGAGCGCACCGGCAAACCGGTCGCGCTAATCATGATCGACATCGATCACTTCAAGCGCTTCAACGACACTTTCGGCCATGACGCGGGCGATTTCGTGCTGAGCGTCATAGCGCGAACCATCGGCGAGAACATCCGGCCGTCGGACATCGCCTGCCGCCATGGTGGCGAGGAGCTTGCCGTGGTGCTCGCCGAGGCGGGTCTCGAATGCGCGCTGGAGCGCGCGGAGAAGCTGCGCGTCGCAATCCGGGAGACGAATCTCACGCACCGCGGTCAATCGCTCCCGGGCCCCACCGCCTCGTTCGGAGTCGCGGTCTACCCCGCGCATGGCGGCAATCTCGCGGATCTCGCCAAAGCGGCCGATAGGGCTCTGTACAGCGCGAAACAGGCGGGCAGAGACCGGGTTTGCGCGGCGGAGGAAGCGCTCGGGACCTGAACCCCGGGGCGCTAGTGCAGCAACGGCTTCTTGAGGAAGTCCTGGCGGTCGGCCGAGCGTAGCTGGACGCGCAAGGTCGAGCACTCGCGCGCGAGGGTGAGCGGCACCTCGGTGCCTACCGGGCCGAGGCCCCAGACCCGGCGGAACAGGTCGGCGAGCTCCGAGACCCGCTCGCCTGCGACCTCGAGCACGAGATCGCCGACCTGGACCGCCGCGCGCTCCGCCGGTCCGCCGGGCGCCAGCCCGGCGACCACCAGGTAGCCGCGCACGGTGGTCGTGTACATACCGAGCCACGGGCGCGGCGGGCGGTTGGCGCGGCCGAGCGTGACCAGATCTCCGAGGATCGGCTCCAGCAGGTCGATCGGGACGATCATGTTGCCCTGGACCGTGTCGTCGCCCACCTGCTCCTGGACGAGCAGCGAGCCGATCCCCAGGAGCCGTCCGTCGCCGCCGATCAGCGCCGCACCGCCCCATTGCGGGTGCGCCGGCGCCGTGAACATCGCCTCGTCGAGCACGTACTCCCAGTACCCCGCGAACTCCCGCTTGGCGAAGACCCGCGCCTTGAGCGTGTGCGCGAGGCCGCCGTGGCCGGCAACGACCACCTGCTCGCCGACGCGGCACGAAGCCGCCGACCCCCGCCCCAGCGCCGGGACGCCGAGGGGGCCCAGCGGTTGCACCAGGCCGAAGCCGGTGGGCTGGTCGTAGGCGAGGGGATAGCCGGCGACCACCGTGCCGCTGTTCGTGGTGAGCCAGATCGCGGTGGCCTCGGTGATCACGTAGCCGATGGTGAGCACGAGGCCGTCGTCGCGGATGACGACGCCGTTGCCGACGCGCTCGGTGCCGAGGATCGAGGCCGTGAACGCGTCCTCCGGGATCTCCGCGCGCAGGAGAACCATCGAGTCCAGGGCGGCCTCGAGATCGAAGCGCAAGTCCGCCGGCTTCGGCCGCAGCCCGGCCGGGAACGCCCAGTCGCTCGGATCAGCCATCGTTCCTCCAACGGTGGATGTTGCCTGCACTGAACGCCCTCCGGCAAGCGCCGACGCGGGGGATTTCACCGCGGCCCCAACGAGGGTAAGGTAGGCGGCCGATCGGGTCGGCTGGCGCTCTGGAAGCGCCGCGGCAGCGCATCAACAACGCCCACGCGGAGGAAAACCCATGAAGACCGAGCTGTTGTATCTGGTGCTGGTGACGGTCCTGACGGCGCTGATCTGGATCCCCTACATCCTCGACCGGGTCGCGACGTGGGGCCTGATCGACGCCGTCGGCTATCCCGACAAGCCCAAGGCGCAGTCGGCCTGGGCGACCCGGATGATCGCGGCGCACGAGAACGCGGTCGAGAATCTGGTCGTCTTCGCGGCCCTCGTGCTCGTCGCGCACGCGGTCGGCGTCAGCAATGCCGCCACCGCCGGCGCGTGCGTCGTGTACTTCTGGGCGCGGGCCGTGCACCTGACGGCGTACACGTTCAAGGTGCCCTGGGTCCGGACGCTCGCGTTCACGGTGGGTTGGGTGTGCCAGATGGTCATCGCCTGGCAGATCCTGGTGAAGTGAGGCGTGCGTGGCGGACGGGCTGCTCGCAGGCGATGCCGCGCTCGTCACCGGCGCGGCATCCGGCATCGGGCGCGGCATCGCGCAGGCGCTCGCCCGGGAGGGGGCGCGCGTCGTGCTCGCCGACATCGACGCGGAGCGCGGCAGCGCGGCGGCCGAAGCGCTGCGCGGGGAAGGGCGGGATGCGCGATTCGTCGCGTGCAACCTCGCGACGGCAGAGGGCCCCGGGCAGCTGTTCGCGGCGGCGCTCGCGGCTCTCGGACGGGTCTCGATCCTCGTGCATTGCGCGAGCCCGCGCCGGGTCGAGGCGGACACCGTGTTCGGGGTCGACGACGCGACGTGGAACGACATGCTCGCCGTGAACCTCCGCGGCGCGTTCGTCCTCGGCCGCGAGGCGGGACGGCACATGCGCGACCAGGGGATCCGCGGCCGGATGGTGATCGTCACCTCGCTCCACGCCGAGAGTCCGCGCAACCTGCCGCACTACAGCGCGTCGAAAGCGGGCATGACGATGATCGTGAAGGAGCTCGCCCGCGCGCTCGGGCCGCACGGCATCCGGGTCAACGCGATCGCGCCGGGTGCGATCCCCGGCGGCGGCTTCAACGCCACCGCCTCCGGGATCGAGCGACTGGTGGCGTGCACGGCGCTGGGCCGCCTGGGCACGCCCGAGGACGTGGCCGGCATGGCGCTCGCGCTCCTCTGCGACCGGTTCTCCGCCTACGTCACCGGGACCACCGTCGTGGTCGACGGCGGGATCGCGCTCCACAACTGGCTGCCGCCGCCGGCCGCCTGAGCGCCGCCGCCATGCCTGTTTAGGGAACGAGTAGACTCCTGGCGCCATGCCTCGCCTGCTCGTCATCAACCCCAACACGACTGCGTCGATCACGGCGCTCGCGGCGCGCCACGTGCGCGCGGCGGTCGGCGCGGACTTCGAGATCGTCACGGCGACCGCCGAGTTCGGCTGCGCGTACATCGCGTCCGAGGCCTGCTACGCCATCGCCGGGCACGCGGCGCTCGAATGCTTCGCCGAGCACGGGGAGGAGTGCGACGCCGTGCTGCTCGCGTGCTTCGGGGACCCCGGGCTGTTCGCGCTGCGTGAGGTCAGCCGGGCCCCCGTCGTCGGCCTCGCGGAGGCGTCCATGCAGGCGGCGGTGGAGCGGGGCGGACGGTTCGCGATCGTCACCGGCGGGGAACGGTGGAAGCCGATGCTCGAGCGCTTGGCCGCTACGCTCGGGTACCGGGACCGGCTGGCGGCGGTTCGGACGGTCCCGCTGACCGGCGGGGAGATCGCCGAGAACCCGGAGCCCGCGCTGGCGATGCTGGCGAGCGCCTGTGCAGCGGCGGCGGACGAGGACGGGGCCGACGAGGTCATCCTCGGCGGCGCCGGCCTCGCCGGCCTCGCCGAGCGCATCCAGCCCCGCGTCTGGGTGCCGCTCCTCGACAGCGTGGTCGTCGGCGCGCAGCGCGCGGCGGCACTGTGTCGCGCCCGCGAGGAACGCGAAGGCGCGTCCTCCGGTGTGAGCGCCGCGCTCGGGCGGCTGCTGGCCTAGCCCCGCCCGGCGAGCGCCGGGAACTTGCTCGGCTGGCCGAGCAGGTAGTTCGCGAACTCCTCGAAGAGCGTGTCCGGGACCGCCGCGGCGTCGACCACGAAGTTGGAAGGGCCGAACTGGGCGACGTTGCGGCACAGGAACGCGATCCGGCCGCGGTCGCGATCGGCCATGATGCGCACGTGCATGGTGACCTCGCCCGCGACGTTGAGCGCGGCTGCGGCGCCGGCATCGGGCCGATCCCCGGCCTGGTAGCGGAGGTTCGCGGTGGCGAGCCGGTTCATCATGACCTGGGTCTCGCCGGGCGCGCACTCGACCTGCAGCGTCGTCGGCGCGATCGCCACCACGGTGAGCATGATCGCCTCGAGCCAGGGCCGGCCCTGGTCGCGGCGCAGGCGGCTGTCGACGAACGCGTCGGCGACTTTCAGCCCGACGAATCCGCCGACGCCGTCGAGCCAGTAGAGATGGCTGATCTCGGGCTTGACGATCCCGAGATAACGCACGAGCTGCTGGTAGAAGTCGAGTCCCGTGCGCATGCGCCGCTCGACGTCGAACCGCCGCATGACGCTCGCGGTCACGGTGTCGTCCTGGCCGCCCGTGACCTCGATTTGCTCGGCTTCCTGGCGGAGCCGGGAGAGCAGCCCGTTCGCGGCCTGCGCCGACGCCGGCTTCGGCGGCCCAGGCTTGCGCACGGGAATCGTGGCGGTCGCGGTCGGGGCCGCAGGCGTGGTCGCCGCGAAGAGATCGAACTCCGGCAGCACGAGGTTGGGGTTGGCCGCGAGCTTCGCGATGTCCGCCTCGCCCGCGACGGGGCGCACCTCCCAGTCGGCGAGCGCGCGGAGCTCGGCCGCCATCTTGCCGGCGGACTCGTAGCGATCGGCGGGCTTCTTCGCCAGTGCCCGGTCGACGATCGCGTCGAGCGACGCCGGCACCTTCGGGTTCAGTCTGCTCGCGGGCGTGTGCAGCCGATTGGTGATGTTGTTCATCAGCGCGAGCACGTCCTCGCGGTGCTCGGCGTCGAACGGCCCGCGCCCGGTCGCGAGCTCGTAGAGCACCGCCCCGAGCGAGAAGACGTCGCTGCGGCCGTCGACCGCCTTCCCCATGAGCTGCTCGGGGGACATGTAGCCGGGCGAGCCGACGAGGATCCCGGTCCGTGTGCGCGCGGTCTGGTCGACGCGCGCGATGCCGAAATCGGTGATCTTGACCATGCCCTGGCGCGTGAGCATGAGGTTGCCGGGCTTCACGTCCCGGTGCACCACGCCGTGGCGATGGGCGAAGTCGAGCGCCTCGGCCGCCTGCCGCACGATGTCCAGCGCGACCGGGAGGGGGATCTCGTCGCCGCGGTCGAGGGCGTCCTTGACCGACCGGCCCTCGACCAGCTCCATCACGATGAACGCGACGTCCTCGAGCTCGCCGACGTCGTGGACCGTGACGATGCCGGGATGGCTCAGGCGCCCCGCGGCCTTCGCCTCCCGGAGGAAGCGCAGCCGCGGCTGGAGCGTGCCGTCGTCGAGCTTGCCGAGGTCGACGGTCTTGATCGCGACGCTGCGCTCGATCAGCGGGTCGGACGCGCGGAATACCGTACCCATCGAGCCGCGCCCGAGCTCCTCGTCGAGCATGTAGCGCCCGATCGATCTCATTCGGGCGGACCTTCCCGGAGCGGGCTCACCGGGTTGCGACCCTCGATGATTTCCCGTGCGCGGCTCTCGACCGCCGGCAGGATGCGCGGGTGCGTGAGGACGTAGAAGCGCTCGTCGCGCATCGCCTCGAACGCCGCGTCGGCGACGTCATAGGCGCTCAGGCGCCCCGACTTGACCGCCTTGAAGAGCTTCGCCTCGCGGGCGATGTCCTCGCCGGACTTGGGACGATCGCTCCTGAGCTCGGCCGGCCGGTTGCGCTCGGAGTAGGCGATGTTCGAGGGAAAGTACGCGGGGCAGACGACCGAGCACCTGACCTTGTCGGTTTTCTCGGCGAGGTCGTGGTGCAGCGTCTCGGTGAGCGCGACGACCGCGTGCTTCGTGACGTTGTAGATGCCCATCCCCGGCGGCGCGATCAGCCCGGCGGCCGAGGCGGTATTCACGATGTGCCCCTCGTCGCCCTGCCGGAGCAGGATCGGCGTGAAGACCCGCACGCCGTGGATCACGCCCCAGACGTTCACGCCGAGCCCCCAGCGCCAGTCGGCCTCGGCACACTCCCAGACCACGCCGAGCGGCGCGACGCCGGCGTTGTTGCAGACGATGTGCACCGCACCGAAGGTCTCGAGCGCGAACCGCGCGAGCGCTTCCACCTCCTCGCCCTTCGAGACGTCGGTGCGTCGGGTCGCAAGGGTGACGCCGCGCGCGCGCAGCGTGTCCGCCGTCTCCGCGAGCATCGGCTCGTCGATGTCGGCGAGGACGACCTTCACGCCCTCGGTCCCGAGACGCTCGCCGAGCGCGCGCCCGAGCCCGGAGGCGCCGCCGGTGATCACGGCGACACGACCTGCGAAGCGCTTCATTCGGGGAAGAACTCCTCCCAGCGCGTGGCGACGAGCGTACGGCCGGAATCGGTGGTGAGCCAGAGCGCCTCCGCCGCCTCGCGGCGCGCCGCGACGAGCCCGCCGCCCTCGAGCTCGGCGAGCGCCGCCTCGATGTCGGCGGTCGCGAGCTGGCGGTTCAGCCAGTACTCGAGCTCGCCGTGGATGCGGTGGACGACCGCGTGCTCGGGCGAGCACACGGCGAGCAGCGCGATCCGGAGCGCGTCGATCTCGATCGCCATGGAACCCATCGAGACCGGATGATAGCGGCAGCGGCGCGAGCGGGCCATGCGGCGGTTCACGGAATGCCGCATCCGGCCGCGGCCAGCCAATCGGCGGTCTCGACCCAAAGCGCCTGCGCTGGCCCTTCGCGGAAGAAGCCGAAGTGCCCGATGCCCGCCACTCCGAGATCGCGCGGCGTGACGTGGTGATGCTGGGCGCGCGCGTTTGCGTAGAGCCCGAGCAGGGCGTCGACCGCGCGGCGCGGCGCGTACACGTCGTCGCTGAAGCTGTACGCGCGGAACGGCGCGGTGACGTGCTCGAAGCCCGCGCGGCGCGGGCTGCCCGGCGGGCCGGCGATGTAATGCGGTGACCGGCACCAGGCGCACCACTCGCGCATGACGTGCTCCGGCACGTCTTCACCGAGCCGCAGCGCGCGCGCCGGGAACATGCCGAACAGCGCCGCGGTTGCGGGCAGCACCGCGCGCCACATCGTCCACAGCAGCAGCCGCAGCGGGAACGGCCAGAGTCGCCAGTAGCCGCTCGGCGCCGCGATCGCCAGGATCCCGGCGAGCCGGGCGTTGTTCGGCGCGAGTCCGACGAGCTGTCCGCCGAGGCTGTGGCCGATGGCGAGCACGCGGGGAAAACGGTCCCCGGCCCACCCGATGACGCCCGCGAGATCCGTTGCACCGCAGTCGGTGCACGTTGCCGGGAAGCCTCTGAGCCGCGCCGGACGCGATCCGCCGACGCCGCGGTAGTCGTAGGTGAGGGCGGCGATGCCGCGCGCTGCCAGGAACGCCGCGTAGCGCCCGTAGAAACCACGCGGAATGCCCATGCCGGCGGAGACGACCGCGATCTGATCGCTCGGCCGTTCCGGCTCGAACAGCGTCGCGGCGAGGGAGTAGCCGTCGGCTGCGGGCACCCGCAGCTCCGTCGCCGCCATGCGGGAATCAGGTCTCGGGCGGCACCGGCCGGGGCTGGCGGTTCTCGCCGGTCGCGACGTAGGTCAGCGTCGCCTCGGTGACCTTGACGGTCTCGACCTTGCCGGGGTTGCGCTGCGCGTAGACCTCGACGTTCACGGTGATCGAGGTCGTCCCGACGCGGACGATGTCGGCGTAGAACGAGAGCACGTCGCCGATGAAGACCGCCTGCCTGAACTGGAAGGAGTTCACTGCCACGGTGGCCACGCGGCCGCGCGCGCGGCGTGCCGCGGTCACTCCGCCCGCGATGTCGACCTGCGCCATGATCCAGCCGCCGAAGATGTCGCCGTGCTGGTTGGCGTCGGCGGGCATCGGCACGACCCGCAGCGTGGGCTGCCTGCCTTCGGGGAGCTTCAGGGGTTCGGTCACCGCTTCACCTCGGCGCGCCAACGGATTGCGTGCGTATGTTAAGGCACTCGATCGCACGGCGCCGCGTGGCCGGGCGCCGTTCCACCGTCTGCCGCGTCACGAAACGATCACCTGGGCTTCACGGCGGCTTAACCACAGTCGCCTACCTTCCGTCGCGGCGGAGAAATTCCGCCGATCGATCCCCGGCCCGTCCAGGTGCACCGGGGCCACCGACTTCGACAAGGGGAGTTCCTCGATGCCGCATGAGAATCAACTGGTGACTGGCACCAAACCGGTGGCCGCACCGTCACGCCGCTCGTTTCTCAAAGGTTCCGGCCTGCTCGCGGGCGGAGTCGTCACCTCGGGCACGCTCGGTGCGCTCGCAGCGCACACCGCCTGGGCGCAGGACGGGCACCACGACAAGGATAAGGACGATCGCGCGCGCCGCGGCCGCCGCAGCGACTACGGCGAGCTGCACCGAACGCCGGACATGGACGGCAGCCACATCCTGGCGCTGCCGCGCGGGTTCAGCTACTGCACGTTCAGCCGGACCGGCGAATCGTTCGGCAACGGGCTCGTGGTGGGGCGCAACCACGACGGCATGGCCTGTTTCGACGGCCCGGGCCGCACCATCCGGCTGATCCGGAACCACGAGCTTCGCAACGCGGCAGGGGTCTTCACGCTCGGCGTGCCAGTCCCCGACGCGCTCAAGTACGACGCCAAGGGCATGGGCGGCTGCATGACGCTCGACTTCGATCCGAAATCGAAGAAGCTCGTCCGCCAGTTCGCGAGCATCGGCGGCACGTTCGTGAACTGTGCTGGCGGCTGGTCATGGAAGAAGACCGGCTGGATCACTTGCGAGGAGACAACTGCCGGCGTCAACCAGGGATTCAGGAAGCCGCACGGCTACAACTTCTTCGTACCCGCGTGGGCGAACTCGGCCGTGCAAGCGGTGCCACTGAAATGGATGGGGCGCTTCGCGCACGAGGCATCGGTCGCCGACGACCGCGGCTTCATCTATCAGACGGAGGACAGCGGCAACAACTCCGGCCTCTATCGATCCATCCCGAACCACCGGGGCGACCTGACCAAGGGCGGCACGCTCGAGATGCTGGCGGTCAAGGGGAGCCCGGGTGCCACCCTGATCACCGGCCAGACCGTGGGTGCGAAGCTCCCGGTCGAATGGGTGAACATCGACGATCCCGATCCGAACCTCGAAGGCGGCGCCGCGAGTTGCTTCAACCAAGGCCGCACCAAGGGCGGTGCGGCGTTCAACCGGCTTGAAGGGATCTTCATGAGCCACGACGGCCGGTCGGTGTACTTCGTGTCGACGAGCGGCGGCCAGAAGGGATATGGCCAGCTCTGGCACTACGTTCCCGGCGACGACAAGCTCAACGACGACGATCAGCTCGTCCTGGTGTTCGAGTCGCCTGCGGGGAGCATCCTCGACTCACCGGACAACATGTGCGTGACGCCCAACGGCGGCATCCTGTTCTGCGAAGACGATGCGAATGCGCTGGGCGTCGATGACCACGATACTCATCCGCTCGCCCCGGGCATCGAGAACGTCAACCGCCTGATCGGACTGGGCATCGCCGGCGAGCCTTTCGAGTTCGCGGTGAACATCCTGAACGACAGCGAGTTTGCCGGCGGCTGCTTCAGCCCGGACGGCGAGATCCTGTTCGTGAACCTGTTCGGCAACGCCACGCCGGGCAGCGGGATGACTTGCGCGATCTGGGGGCCGTGGGAGCGCGGACCGCTCTGATTCCCGCGCGGCTCGCGAGCAGAATCGGCCGGCCTGGTGCCGGCCGTTTTCTTTCCCGGGGCGATGGATGGCGCCGCGCGTTTACAGCCACGCGCGGTTACGCCGCCATGACGCGGCGGTTGAGGACTCCGCTCGACGCCGGATGTAAACCACGTCGACACCGACGGTGGGCGAGCCCCCACACGCTGCGCAGTCCGCCCTCCCGGGTTGCCCGCGAACCCGGCCGTCTCTCCTTGGCGGGTCACTGCCCACTGCGTCCCCGCCTCAGCGACCAGATTTACACCGCCGCGGGTTGAGGTCAGAATGAACCGAGGAGTCGTCATACCGAATGACTTCACCGTGGAGGAGGGAAAAACATGTGCAAGCTGTGCGATGAAGGGAAACCGCAAGACCATACGAATTCGGATGCGGATTCGCCAGGCGGTTCACGGCGCGATTTCCTGAAGGCCACGGCGGCGATCGGGGCCGGCGCCGCGGGACTCGGCCTATTCACCGCGCGCCCTGCTGCAGCGCACGACGACGACCGCGACGATGACCATCCCAGGGACGGCGGCCGGCACGGGCGGCGCTACATCATTCGGGGCGGCCACGTCATGTCGATGGACCCGAAGGTGGGCGACTTCGAAAGGGCCGACGTGCTGGTCATCGGCAAGAAGATCGCCCGCGTGGGGCCGAACCTGCATGCGGGCGACGCGGCGGAGATCGACGCGCGCGGCAAGATCGTCATGCCCGGCTTCGTCGACACCCACCACCACCAGGCTTGGACGGCGATCAGAAGCTCCATTCCCGACAGCATCCTGATCGACGACAAATCGGGCACGCCGAGCGCGGCTCAGAACTATTTCGGCAACATCCTGCTCGGGTTCGCCCCCCGGTACCGGCCGGAGGACGTGTACATCAGCGAGCTGTTCGGCGGGCTGGCGCAGCTCGACAACGGCGTCACCACGGTTCACGACGTCTCGCAGATCCATCACTCGCCCGAGCACTCGGACGCCGCCATCAAGGCCCTGTTCGATACCGGGCGCCGCGCCGCCTTCGGCTTCTTTGAGAGCGCCGGCGCCGGCATTCTTGGGACCAATCCCGGCAACCAGTATCCGCAAGATGCCACCCGCATCAAGAAGAAGTGGTTCTCGTCGAGCGATCAGCTCGTCCACATGATCATGGGCGGCGAGGTCTACCTCGGCGACGCTTCCACGGTGGCGTCCTGGACTCTCGGGCGCGAGCTCGGTTTGCAGATTGCGGCCCACATCCTATCGCCGTTCGGGATCCGCTCGATCCTGGATCGTCTCGCCGGCCTCAATGGCGGGTTCCCCGATGGCAAGGGAGGATTTATCGACATCCGAGACGACAACCTGTTCATCCACATGACGGGGATGTCGGACGGCGCCTGGAATGTGGTCAAGGACAAAGGCGCCCAGGTCTCGATCGCCTTCCCGATCGAGATGAACATGCGGCACGGCATTCCGCCCATCGACAAGATCCAGAGACTGCAGATGGAGCCGTCGCTCAGCTCGGACGTCGAGACCAACATGACGGCGGACTTCTTCACGCAGATGCGTTCCGCCATGATCATGCAGCGCATGATGGTGAACCAGGAAATCCTCAATACGGGAGACTTCACGAACTTCTACTTCGAGGCCGTGCCAGGCAGCGCGTGGCCGACGGTGCCCGCCGGCACTCGGCCGCTCCTCAATGTGCGCGACGTGCTGCGCTACGCCACCATTAACGGCGCGAAGCACCTGAGGCTCGACAGCAAGACCGGCTCGCTCACGCCCGGCAAGGAGGCCGACATCATCATCCTCGACGCCACGCACATCAACGTGTTCCCGGTCAACCACGTACCGGGTGCTGTCGTGCAGATGATGGAGCGCAGCAATGTCGAGACCGTGATCGTCGCCGGCAAGGTCCGCAAGTGGAAGGGGCGTCTGCTCGACGTCAATCTGCGGAGGCTGCGCCGCGAGCTTGAGAATTCGCGCGACTTCATTTTCTCCGAGGCGGGCGTCCCGCAAAACCTGTTCCGCTGAAACGAGTCGTTACGGCATGACCTGCGGGCGGCTCCGGCCGCCCGCAGTCTTTCTGGATCTCCAGCGCGGCCCTGCAGCGCGCGCTAGTCGTCGTCCCGGTCCCGCCTGCGGTCGTCGTGGTCCCGATGCCCGCGGCGGAGCGCGCCCGTGTCATGGACGATCTTGCCGTCGACCACGGTCAGGATGGGTCTGATGCGGCGCATCTGCGCGGCGCTGACCGAGAAGTAGTCCTTGTCCAGGACCACGAGGTCGGCGAGCTTGCCGGGCTCGATCGAGCCGAGGTCGTTCTCCCGGTTCAGGTACCACGCGTTGCCGCGCGTGTAGGCGCGCAGCGCGTCCCGGCGGCCGATCTGCTGGCCCGGATTGATCTGCTCGCCGAGCACGTTG
>DATEDA010000235.1:0-8558 GCA_035286595.1 Burkholderiales bacterium
GCCGCCCGGCTTCGCGCTCGGGAACGCGGTCGGTGACGGCAACGCCTGGGCGCACTGGCTCGTCTGGTCGCACGGCGGCAAGCTGGTCGACGACGGGAACAACGTCGTCATCAACTCCCCCGAGACCGTCCACGCGCTCGAGTACGCGAAGGAGCTGTGCCGGACCTTCGTCCCCGGAACGTCCGCCTGGCTCGATCCGGACAACAACCAGGCGTTCCTCGAAGCTCGCATCAGCCTGACCGCGAACGGGATCTCGATCTACTACGCGGCGAAGAACGACCCGAAGCTCGCCGACCTCGCGAAGGACATCCAGCACGCCAGCATGCCGATCGGGCCGGTCGGCCGGCCGACCGAGCTCAGCCTGTTCACCCAGGCGATGGTGTTCCGCTACACCCGGTATCCGCAGGCGGCGAAGGAGTACCTGCGCTTCATGTGGGAACGCGAGCAGTACGAACCCTGGCAGCAGGCGTCGATCGGCTACATCACCCAGCCGCTGAAGGCCTACGAGGCGAGCCCGGTCTGGACCGCCGACCCGAAGCACGCACCGTTCCGCAACGCGACGAACGCAATGCTGTATCACGGCCACGCGGGCCGGCTCGGCTATGCCTCGGCAGCGGCGATGTCCGACTACATCATCGTCAACATGGTGGCCGACGTCGCCTCGGGCGCACGGACGCCGGGGGAAGCGGCGGAGCGGGCGCGGCGGCGGGCAGAGCGCTATTACAAGGTGTAGGAGTGACGCGCCACGACGCATTCAAGATCGCGGTCCTGCCCGGCGACGGCATCGGCGTCGAGGTCATGGATGTCTGCCTCGGTGTGCTCGAGCGCCTCGAGCGGCGGGTCGGCGGCTTCCGGCTCGCCTGCGAGCGCCTCCCGGGCGGCGCGCAGCTCCATCTCGCCACGGGCGTCGCTTTCCCCGAAGCGTCGATGGCGGCGTGCGAGCGCGCCGACGCGATCCTGTTCGGCGCGATGGGCTCGCCCGATGCGCGCCACGCCGACGGCACCGAGATCGCGCCGCAGCTCGAGCTGCGCTCCGGGCTCGACCTCTACGCCGGCGTGCGGCCGATCCGCGCCATCCCCGGCGTGCCGCTGCCGCTCGCCGACCCGCGCGCGGGCGACATCGATTTCGTCCTAGTCCGCGAGCAGAGCGAAGGGTGGTTCTACGGGCGTTACCACCCGGAAGCCGTGCCGCCCTCGACCGCCGACGAGGCGTACGACCTCGGACGCGCGACGCGGAGCGGGTCCGAGCGGCTGTTCGAGTTCGCCTTTCGGCTCGCGCACAAGCGGCGCGCACGCAACCCTGCCAAGGGCCGCGTCACCTGCGTCGACAAGGCCAACGTGCATCGATCGCTCGCGCTGTTCCACCGCGTCTTCTGGGACTGCGCGAAGCGCCATCCGGATATCCCGGCCGATCACGCGTACGTCGACGCCATGGCGCTCAACCTCATCCGCAAGCCCTGGGCGTACGACGTCGTGCCGACCGAGAACCAGTTCGGCGACATCCTTTCCGACCTCGCAGCCGGATTGATCGGCGGGATGGGCATGGCGCCATCCGCCGACATCGGCGACGACCACGCGTTGTTCCAGCCGGCGCACGGCACGGCGCCGGACATCGCCGGCAAGGGGCTCGCGAATCCGACGGCGATGCTGCTGTCCGCCGCGATGATGCTCGAGTGGCTCGGCGAGCGGCACGGCGTGCCGGCCGCGGTCGACGCGGCGCGAGTCCTCGAGAGCTCGGTGGACCGCGTCTTCGCCGAGCGTCGAGTCCGCCCGCCCGACCTCAGCGGCAACGACGGCACTGCGGCGGTCGGGAAGGCCGTCATCGCCGCGATCGGAGACCACTCCTGAGAGGGAGCCTCAGGAGCGGCCGCGGCGCCGCGGCGCCGCGGCCGCTTGCCGCAGCGCCGTTTCGACGAACGCGTCGAGCACCCAGCGGGACAGCGCCTCGACCTCGCGGTCCTTCGCGCCCCAGATGTCCTTCAGCACGACGTACGGCTCGATGCCGTAGACGAGCGATAGCGCCTTGAGCAGGCGCTCGTAGGCCCTGGCGCCGAGCTTCGCTTTGAGCGGCGCGGCCGCGCGGTGCAGCAGATGGCGGCGATGGCCGCGGCGGAACGGCTCCTCCTCCAGGAGTCCGGTCCGCTCGAGCGACTCGTGCTCGAGCGCGAGCTGGAGCGCGGCGCGCATGTGCGGCTCGTACTCGGTGAACCGCGGGTAGGTCTTCTCGAAGAGTTCCCTCAGCCGCGCGAGGCCGTCGGCGGCCTGCGGGATGTAGCGTCGCACCGGGCGCAGCGCCTCCTCGAGCACCGCGGTGATCAGCTTGCTGCGGCTGGGGAAGTACCGGTAGGCGGTCGCGCGCGACACGCCGGCGTTCAGCGCCACCTCGGCGACCGACGGAATCCGGCCGCGGCGCACGAGGGTCATCGCCTCGGACATGAGCAGGCGGTAGGTCCGCGCCCGCGGGCCCCGCTCCGCCTGCCATGTCCACGTCGTCGGTGTCGGCCGCTTCGCCACTGCTTGACAAGCCCTGAGACCGGCCCGTAGTCTCGCACCGATCACGCGAGACGCGCGTCTCATTTTTGCTCTCGCGTCTCATTGCAGCGCAACAACAATGATGGTTCGCCGGGCCGGCACTTCGCCCGGCGCGACGCCAGGAGGAGACCGGTTGCGCATCGCCACCTATTGGTGGGGCGGACGGCGCCATGTCGGCCGGCTGAGCGCCGACGGCAAGGACGTGGTGCCGCTCGCGCTGGTCAACGACGAGCTGCGGCAGGACGCCCGCACCCGTGACCTGATCTTCGGCATCCCGCAGCTGATCGAGGCGATCTCCGCCGGCATCACGCTCGCGCCCGGGGATATCATCGCCACCGGGACCCCTGGGGGGGTCGGAATCGGCTTCGACCCGCCGAAGTACCTGAAGCGCGGCGACCGCGTGCGCATCGAAATCGACGGCATCGGGGTGCTCGAGAACCCGGTGCACTGACGAAGAGCGAGTCGGCCCAATGGCAACCAGGTTCGTGGACCGCGTGGCAGTCGAAATCGACGGCGAAGGCGACGCCGTGTTGCTGATCCACGGCCTCGGCGGGTCGTCCAACGTCTGGACGCCGGTGATGCCGGCGCTCGCCCGTCACCGGGCGATTCGCCCCGACCTGCCCGGCTCGGCCCGCTCGTCGCGGGTCGAAGGGCCGCTCTCCATCGAACGCTTCGTGGAGGCGATGCTGCGCGTCTGCAGCGCCGTCGGAGTCGAGCGCGCCCACGTCGCCGCGCACTCGCTCGGCACGATCGTGGCCTTTCATCTCGCGGTCGCCGCGCCGAGCCTCGTTCGCAGCCTCGCGCTCTTCGGCCCGCTGCTCGCGCCGGCGGACGCGATCCGGCCAGGCATTCGCGCGCGCGGCGAGAAGGCCCGCGGCGAGGGCGAGGCCGGCATGCAGGAGATCGCCAACGCGCTGGTCCAGGCGGCGACCTCGTCGGAAACCAGGGCGAAGCGCCCCGTCGCCGTAACGCTCGTGCGCGAGTTCCTGATGCGCCAGCCGCCGGACGGCTACGCGCGCACCTGCGACGCGCTCGCCGACGCTCGAGGCCCCGACGTGGCGAAGATCGCCTGCCCCGTCCTGCTCGTCACCGGCGACGAGGACGCGGTTGCGCCCGCCCAGGCCGTGCGTCAGATCGCCGAGCGCATCCCCGGATGCCGGCTCGAGATCCTGCGCGGCTGCGGACACTGGACGACGATCGAGAAGCCCGAGGAATCGAACGACCTGCTGCGGCGGTTCTACGAAGCAAACCGTAGATGACATAGGAGACAGCCATGGCCAACGTCCTCTTCACCAACGTGCGCATCATCGACGGTTCGGGGGCCCAGCCCTATGCGGGCGAGGTTCTCGTCCAGGGCAACCGCATCCTGCGCGTCGCGCGCGGCGCGCGGGCGCTCCCCGTGGCCGGCGTCAACGTCATCGACGGCGCCGGCGCCACGCTGATGCCCGGCATGTGCGAGGCGCACACGCACTTCGGCTGGACGAACTCGAAGACGTTGGACGCCATCCAGAAGATGCCGCACGAGGAGCACACGCTCTGGGCCGCAAGCGTGGCCAAGCTCTACCTCGACTACGGCTGGACGTCGTGCGTCGGCGCGGCGACCCCCAAGCCACGGCTCGACTGCGTGATCCGGGAAGCGATCAACTCGGGCCAGATCCCGGGGCCGCGCTACCTCGCCGCCAGCCAGGAGATCACGGTCACCGGGTCGCTGGGCGACGACATGCTGCCGCACCTGCCCTATCCGGAGATGTCCTTCGGCATGGTCGTGGACGGGCCCGAGGAGATGCGCAAGCAAGTGCGCATGTTCCTGAAGTACGGCGTGGACACGATCAAGCTCAACTTGTCCGGGGACAACCTCGTTCCCGGGGCGGACGCCACGACCAACTGGATGAGCGATGAGGAAGTGGCGATCGCGGTCAGGGAAACCAGGGTCCGGGGCAGGCGGGTGTCTTGCCACGCGCGCTCGACCGGCTCGATCAAGCAGAGCATGCGCCATGGCCTCGACATCATCTACCACGCCAGCTTCGCCGACGAGGAGGCGCTCGACATGCTCGAGGCCGCGAAGGACCGGATCTTCGTCGCCCCGGGCCTGTCGGTGATCATCCGCCTCCTCAACGAGGGCGAGGTGGTCGGCATCGACAACTCGCAGGCGAAGCGGATGGGCTACGAGCGCGAGCTCGAGGCCGCCGTCAAGAGCATGAAGGCGATGCTGAGGCGCGGGATCCGGGTGCTACCGGGCGGCGACTACGGCTTCGCCTGGGCGCCGCACGGGGAGAATGCGAAGGATATCGAGTACTTCGTGAAATACCTCGGCATGACGCCGATGGAGGCGATCGTCTCCTGCACCCGCTGGGGCGGGCAGATGATGATGCACGGCAAGGACCTCGGCGAGATCAAGGAAGGCTACCTCGCCGACCTGCTCCTGGTGGACGGGGATCCCCTGAGCAACATCGCGATCCTGCAGGACCGCACGAAGCTGCTCGCGATCATGAAGGACGGCGCGTTCCACAAGGAGCCGGAGATCCGCTCGGCGCGGACGCGCTGGAGCCAGACCGCAGCCTAGAAGACGCCGCCAGGTTCCGAGCGTGAGCAAGTTCTGGCGCTGGTTCTGGGGTCTCGTGATCGGCGTGCCGATCGCGGTGTTCTCGGTCTGGGCGCTCGCGACCAACGAGCGCCTGTTCCTCGTCACGCTGCTGAACGGGCTCACGCTCGCGTCCCTCTACTTCATCGTCGCGGCCGGCTTCACGCTCGTGTTCGGGCTGATGCGCAACGTGAATCTCGCGCACGGGTCGCTGTACCTCCTCGGCGGCTACCTCGGGTACGTCCTCGCGGAGCACACTGGCTGGTATCTCGCCGCGGTGGCGATCGGCTTCGCCGGCGCCGCGCTGGCCGGCCTCGCGATGCAGGTCTCGATCTTCCGCTTCATGCCCGGCGAGGACCTGCGCCAGACGATGGTGACGATCGGGCTGTCGATCGTCATCGCCGACATCCTGCTGTGGATCTTCGGCGGCCAGGTGCATCAGCTGTCCCCGCCCGACTGGCTGAACGGGCCGTGGCGCGGGCTCCCGGTCATCAACGCCTACTCCAAGTTCCGCCTCGCGCTGCTGCCGCTCGGCATCGCGATCGGCGTCCTGCTGTGGCTGTTCCTCAACCGCACGCGCGTCGGCATGCTGATCCGCGCCGGGGTGGACGACCGCGGGATGTTGTCGGCCTCGGGCGTCAACGTGAACCTCGTGTTCGCGATCACGTTCGCGATCGGCGCAGGGCTGGCGGGCCTCGGCGGCGTGATCGGCGCGGTGGAGCTCTCCATGGTGCCGGGCGAGGACGTGCGCATGCTGCTGGCCTCGCTCGTCGTGGTGATCGTCGGCGGCATGGGCAGCGTCGTCGGCGCGGCGCTCGGCGCGATCATCCTCGGCGTGGCGGAGACGTTCGGCCTCGCGTACGCGCCGACCTATAGCGTGGTGTTCACCTTCGTGATCCTCGTGCTGGTGCTCGCGTTCCGCCCGCGGGGCATCCTGGGGCAGCCTGCATGAGCCCGCCGGGCCGCCCCAAGGGCGAATCCCGAGCGCGCGAGCCGCGAGGGTAGTCCAATGAGCGCTGCGCAGTGGCGCAAGGCGATGAACTCCGGCGCGCAGGCGCAGGCCTGGCCGCGTCAGCGGCGCATCGCCCCCGCCGCCGGCGCAGGGTCGGTGCCCGAGGCTGCGGGGGAGAACGCTGTCGCGTGGCCCCAATGGATCGGGCAACGGGTGTCAGCGCGGCACGTGATCGTGATGCTCGCCGTGCTGGTGTATCCGTGGGTGGCAACGCCGTTCTTCACCTTCCAGATCGGCGGGCAGTCGCTCGTGCTCGGCCTGATCGCGCTGTCGCTGACCTTCCTCGCCGGTTACGGCGGCATGGTGTCGCTCGCGCAGATGACGGTGGCCGGCATCGCCGGGTACGCCGTGGCGATCTTCGGCACGAGCAGCATGGCGGAGATCAGTCTCGGCTGGCCGTGGTGGCTCGTGGTCGGGATCGCGGTCGCGATCGCGACGGTGTGCGCGACCTTCATCGGCTGGCTCTCGGTCCGCACCGAGGGCATCTACACCATCATGATCACGCTGGCGATCGGGATGGCCTTCTACTACCTGACGGTGCAGAACTACAGCGTGCTGAACGGCTGGCAGGGCTTCCAGCGCGTGCTGGCGCCGACGGTCGCCGGCCTCGACTTGCGCTCGCCCGTCCCGTTCTACTACCTCGCGCTCTTCTGGGCGCTCGCCGGCTATTTCTTCGTCAAGTACCTCGTCCGCACGCCGTTCGGCATCGCGCTCCAGGGCATCCGCGACAACGCCCGGCGCATGAACGCGCTCGGGTTCAACGTCACCGCACACCGGATCGCGGCGTACGCGGTCGCCGGGCTGATCGCGGCGGTCGGCGGCGTGCTGATGACCTGGTACAACGGTCTCGTCACGCCCGGCTCGGTCGGCGTGTCGGGGCTGATCAACATCCTGATCATCGCGGTGCTCGGCGGGATGCGGCACCCGATCGGCCCGTTCCTGGGCGCGATCGTGTTCGTGCTGCTGCAGAACTTCGCGATCGACGTGTTCGACCGGGAGCGGTTCAACCTGGTGATCGGCGCGATGTTCCTCGCCATCGTGCTCTTCTCTCCGGACGGGCTGCTCGGCCTCTGGGCGCGCCTGCGCGCGCGCCTCGAGGGCGCCGACGCCCAGTCCCGGATTTCAACCCGCGGCGCGTCGCGCCGCCATTTAGCCAAAGGAGGAAGCTGACCATGAGGCAGAGCAAGAGAGTGTTCGTGCGCACGCTCGTCGCGGCAGCAGTCGTCGCGGCGTTCGGCGCGCCGGCGGCCGCGCAGCAGGTGGTCAAGATCGGCGTGCTGGCCACGCTGGAGGGTCCGTTCGCCGCGGGCGGCCAGGACAGCATGCGCGGCGCGGAGCTCGCCGTGAAGCAGCGGGGCGGGATGGTCGCCGGCAAGAAGATCCAGATCATCAAGGCGTCCTCCGACGCCAAGCCCGAAGTCGCGGTCAACGCCACGCGCAAGCTCGTCGAGCAGGACAAGGTCGACATCATGGTCGGCCCGCTGTCGGGCTCCGAGGGCATCGCGGTGAAGGACTACTCCAAGACCCAGCCGAACATCACCTTCATCAACGGCGTCTCGGGCGCGCAGGCCACCACGCTCGTCAACCCGTCGCCGAACTTCTTCCGCTTCAACACCGAGGGCGCGCAGTGGATGGTGGGCCTCGGCAAGGCCGCGCTCGACAAGGGCTACAAGCGGGTGATGGTGATCGCCGAGGACTACGCCTTCCCGTACTCGCAGGTGCAGGGCTTCATGACCGAGTATTGCCGGCTCGGCGGCAAGGTGCCGGTCAAGGCCTGGGTTCCGCTCGGCGCCAAGGACTACTCATCGGTGATCGCGCGTATTCCGAAGGACGTCGACGCGCTGGTCGTGGTGCTCGGCGGCGCCGACGCGGTGAACTTCCTCAACCAGTACGAGCAGGCGGGCGGCGACAAGCCGATGGTCGGGGGCTCGATCACGGTCAGCCACGACGTCCTCAACTACAAGGGCAAGCGCCGCGACTCGCTCGTGGGGACGATTGCGGGGTCGCCGATCGCCGACGCGTACGACGCGCCCGAGTTCAAGGCCTTCGTCGCCGACTACAAGAAGAGCTTCCCGGATGGCTACCCGAGCCCGACGCTGTTTGCGCTCGGCTACTACATCAACATGAAAGCGGCGCTGGACGGCCTCGAGGCGGTCAAGGGCGATCTCTCCGACGGCCAGAAGAAGTATCGCGCCGCGCTGGCGAAGCTGGTTGTGAAGACGCCGGTCGGCGACGTGCGGCTCGACGAGAACCGCCAGGCGATTGGTACCACCTTCATCACCGAGGTAGCGAAGGACTCCAAGGGCGGTCTCTACAACAAGGTATTGCGCAAGATCGACAACGTCGATCAGACGCTCGGCATCAAGAAGGAGCAGTTCCAGATCGGCTCGCGCGACGTGCCGAACTGTCCGTAACACGTGACTTGCGGGTCGC
>DATEDA010000236.1:0-16952 GCA_035286595.1 Burkholderiales bacterium
TACTTCAACACCGGCTGCAACTCCGACGAGCTGCGCGGCAAGAACTGCAACCGCTTCATGTTCCACGTCGAGGGCAGCAACACGATGTACACCAAGACCATCGGCACCTGGCAGAAGGCCGAGAACAAGATCAAGGGGGCGAAGTGGTACATGCTCACCGCCGACTACGCCTTCGGCCACGACCTCTTCCGGGTGTCCACGCGCTTCCTCAAGGAGAACGGCGGCACGGTCCTGGCGAACGACATGGTGCCGACCAATACCGCCGACTACAGCGCGTACATCCTGAAGGTCCGGAAGGAAAAGCCCGACTTCGTCTACATCAACCTCGCCGGGGTCGACCAGACGACCTTCCTGAAGCAGTACAAGGAGTACAACCTGCCGTTCCCGCTCGCCGGCGGGGTCATGGACACCGTGCCGTTCTGGGCGGCCGGCATCGACTCGCTCTCCGGCCACTGGCAGAGCCTGTGGTACCACACCCTCGCCGTGCCGGGCGCGCTGGCGTTCACGCAACGCTACTCGGCGAAGTTCGGCGGGCCCCCGGACAACCAGGCCTGGGGCGATTATGTCGGCATGAAGATCGTCGCCCAGGCGATGGCCGAGACGAAGTCGACCGATCCGGCGAAGCTGATCGCGTACTTCGAGAAGGGCGCCACGTTCGACATCCTCAAGGCCCGCCGCGGCCAGTTCCGCGCCTGGGACCATCAGCTCCTGCAGGAGATGTACGTCGTGCGGGTCAAGGACAAAGCGAAGGTGAAAGACAAGTGGGACATCTTCGAGATCGTCCAGCCCGTTCCGGGCGCGAAGGAATCGCTCGAGCTGATCCAGCCCACCATGGCCGAGAACGCCTGCAAGATGGCGTAGCCGGCCGCCCGTAGACCCCCACCCCGACCCTCCCGGGCCGAGTGGTGCGAAGCACACGATGTTCCCCTCTCCCTTTGCGGGAGAGGGGCTAGGGGTGAGGGGGAGGCAAACGCTGGCGCTCCGCCGACCACGATGATCGCCAGCCTCATCGAGCAGATCCTCAACGGTCTGCTCGTCGGGTCGTACTACATCGTCCTCTCGCTCGGGCTGTCGCTCATCTTCAGCCTGGGGGGAGTCGTGAACCTGGCGCACGGTGCGTTCTACGCGCTGGGCGCCTACTTCGCGTACGAGGTGCAGCGCCGCCTCGGCTTCGGCGGGGCAGTCGTCCTGTCGCCGGTCGGCGTCGCGCTGGTCGGCATGGCGATCGAGCGGTGCTTCCTGCACCGGCTCTATCGCGAGGACCCGATGCTCGGGCTTCTCTTCACCTTCGGCCTCGCGATGACCGCCGAGCAGAGCCTGCGGCTCGTCTGGGGCACGACCGGCCTGAACTTCTCGATCCCCGACGCGCTCCGCGGCCAGCTGCTGCTCGGCGACTTCATCTACTCGTACTACCGGCTGACGGTGCTTGCGATCACGATGCTCGCGGTCACAGCCTGCTGGCTGCTCCTCAACAAGACCGCCTTCGGCATGATCGTGCGCGCCGGCACCCGCGATCCGGAGATGGTGCGCGCGCTCGGGATCAGCCTGAAGCCGGCGCAGACGGCGGTGTTCGCGCTGGGGGTCGCGCTCGCGGGGCTGGCCGGCGTGCTCTCCGCCCCGCTCGCCGGCGTGCAGCCGGCGATGGGCACGGAGATCCTCATCGCGGCATTCGTGGTGGTCGTGATCGGCGGGCTCGGCAGCTTCTGGGGCGTCGTCTTCGCCGGCCTGCTGGTCGGCGTGGTGCGCGGGATCACCGTGGTGTTCTATCCGCCGGCGGCCGAGGCCTCGATGTACGTGCTGATGGCGCTCATCCTGCTGTTCCGCCCGCGCGGCCTGATGGGCGAGAAGTTCGAGAAGTTCGAGTAGCCGTGCCCCGGCACCCGCTCGTCGCCCTGCTCATCGCGCTGGCGGTGCTGCCGTTCGCGGTCACCGCGCTCGGCTACACGCACGGCTTCGCCACCGAGATCGCGCTGTTCGCGATGGTGGGCCTCGGCTTCAACCTGCTGCTCGGCTACACCGGCCTGCTGTCGTTCGGTCACGGCCTCTTCTTCGGCTTCGCGGCCTACGCCGCGGCGCTCGCGCAGATCCATTTCTTCAAGACGAGCCTTCTCGCCCCGCTCGCGGCGGCGGTGGTGCTGACGGCGCTGCTCGGCGTCGCGGTGGGGTTTCTCGTCCTGCGACGGCGCGGGGTGTACTTCTCGCTGCTCACGCTGGCGTTCACCGCGCTCGGCTTCACGATCGCATTCCGCTGGACCGCGTTCACCGGCGGCGAGTCGGGGCTGCGGGGCGTGAACCGGGTCGCGCTCGCGGGTCTCGATCTCGACAACCAGCTCGTGTTCTACTGGGTCGTCGCGGCGCTCGTGTTCGCGGTCGCGTTCCTCGTCTGGCGCGTGGTGCGCTCGCCGTTCGGGTCGGTGCTGGTGGCGATCCGCGAGAACGAGGTTCGCGCGCGCTTCCTCGGCTACCCGGTCCGGCGCTACAAGCTCGTCGCGTTCGTGGTCTCGGTCCTCGTCACCGCTGTCGGCGGGGCGATGTTCACCTTCCTGAAGGTCTTCGCCTCGGCCGACCCGGTGCATCCGAACTTCTCCGGCGAGATCCTCGCCATGTCGATCATCGGCGGCGCGGGGCACTTCCTGGGCCCGGCGATCGGCGCGGCGTTCTATCTGGTGTTCCGGGAGGCGCTCTCGGCCTACACCTCGGCGTGGCTGTTCTGGTTCGGCCTGCTGTTCATGGCTTTCATCCTGTTCTCGCCTTCGGGGCTCGTGGGTCTCGGCGAGCGGGTGCTCGCGCCGTTCCGGAAGCGGCGCGAGGCGCTGGCATCGATGGCCTCGCGCGTGAAACCCGACCCGGGGCAGGAGGTCCCTGCATTCCTCGTCCCGGCGGCACCGCCGGGCGCCGGCAGCGTGCTGCTCGAAGCGGACCGCGTGAGCAAGTCCTTCGGCGATTTCCTCGCGGTGGATCGCGTCAGCCTCGAGCTGCATCACGGCCGGCTGCAAGCGCTGATCGGGCCGAACGGCGCGGGCAAGACCACGCTCTTCAATCTGCTGTCGGGCCTCTTCCCCCCGGACGCCGGGCGGCTGCGGATCGGCGCCGCCGCGATCGACGACCCGACGCCGGAACGCATGGTGGGGCTCGGCGTCGCGCGCTCGTTCCAGGTCACCAACCTCTTCCAGGGTCTGACGGTGTTCGAGAACCTGCGGCTCGGCATGCAGGCGCGCCACCCCCGACGGTTCAATCTCTGGCTCGGAAAGGAAGCGCTCGACGACGTGAATCGGGAAACGCGTGCGCTCGTCAAGTTCCTCGGCCTCGAGGGCGTCGAGGAGGCGCCGGTGTCGAGCCTGTCGTACGGCGGCCAGCGGCTGCTCGAGATCGGCCTTGCCCTGACCGCGCGGCCGAGGCTCCTGCTGCTCGACGAGCCGCTCGCCGGGCTCGCCGCCGGCGAGCGCGAGCGCATCGTGGCGATGATCCGGGTGCTCGCGCGCCACATGGGCGTGCTGCTCATCGAGCACGACATCGACCGGGTGTTCGAGTTCGCCGAGGGCATCACGGTGATGGCCGACGGCGCGGTGCTCGTGGAAGGGTCCGCTGACGACGTGCAGGCGAACGCGCAGGTGCAGCAGGTGTACCTCGGCAGCGGCCGCGCAGTCGTCGCGGCGGGCGCCGCGCACGCGCAGCCCGGCGTCGCGCGACCGGCGCTGCTCACGCTCGAAGGGGTCAACACCTACTACGGCAAGAGCCACATCCTCTACGACGTCAGCCTCGAGGTGCGCGCCGGCGAGGTGACCGCGCTGCTCGGCCGGAACGGCGCCGGGAAATCCTCGACCGTGAAGACCATCATGGGCCTCGCGCCGCCGGCGAGCGGCACGGTGCGCTTCGCGGGCGAGGTGATCAGCGGCCGGGCGCCGGAGCACATCGCGCGCGCGGGCGTCGGCCTCGTGCCGCAAGGCCGGCGCCTGTTCTCCGGGCTCACGGTCGCCGAGAATCTGCGCCTCGGCGGGCTCTCGCGCGGCGGGGCGGGCGGCGTGCATTGGGACGAGGCGCGCATCTTCGGCTACTTCCCGCGCATCCGCGACAAGCTCGCCACCCGCGCCGACCAGCTCTCCGGCGGCGAGCAGCAGATGGTCGCGATCGCGCGGGCGCTCTCCGGCAACGTGCAGATCCTGCTGCTCGACGAGCCGTTCGAGGGCCTCGCGCCGGCGCTGGTCGAGGAGGTGTTCAAGTCGCTCGACCAGCTGCGCAAGGAGATCCCGATCCTGATCATCGAGCACGACCTCGATCTCGTGCTCGCGCTCGCCGACCGCGCCTACGTCCTCGACCGCGGACGCATCTCGCACGAAGGTCCCGCAGCGCCGCTCCTCGCCGACCTCGAGCTGCGGCGGAAGGTGCTGTGGGTCTGAAGGAGCTCGAAGCCATGCCGAAAATCGCGATCATCGGTGCCGGCCTGATCGGCCGCGCCTGGGCGATGGTGTTCGCGCGCGCCGGACATCCGGTGGCGCTCTACGACGCCGACCCGAAAGCGCTTGCGGTCAACCTCGCGGCGATCGATGCGAGCCTCGCCGATCTCGCGCGTGCCGGGCTGGTCGACGAGCCGCCGGCAGCCGTCCGCGAGCGGATCGGCGCGGCGGCGACCCTGGAGGAGGCGCTCGACGACGCGGTGTACGTCCAGGAGAACATCCGCGAGACGCTCGAAGCAAAGCGCGAGATTTTCGCGGCGATGGATCGCCTGGCAGCGCCCGACTGCGTGCTCGCGAGCTCGACCTCGACGATCCCGGCTTCCGCCTTCACCGCGGCGCTCGCCGGGCGGGCGCGATGCCTCGTCGTCCATCCGGTGAACCCGCCGCACCTCGTTCCGCTCGTCGAGCTCTCGCCCGCGCCGTGGACCTCGCCCGAGACCGTCGAGCGCGCGCGCGCCCTGCAGACCGCGGCGGGCCAGGTGCCGATCCTGGTCCGCAAGGAGATCCAGGGCTTCATCCTGAACCGGCTGCAGGCGGCGCTGCTCAACGAGGCGCTTGCGCTCTACGCCGACGGCTACGCCTCGGCCGAGGACATCGACAAGACCGTGCGCGACGGCCTCGGCCTGCGCTGGTCGTTCATGGGGCCGTTCGAGACGATCGACCTCAACGCCCCCGGCGGCGTGGCCGATTACGCGGCGCGCTACGGGCGGGTGATCCAGGAGCAGGTCGCGACGCAGCGTCCGAGGGAATGGACGCCCGAGGTGATCGGCAGGCTCGAGGCCGAGCGCCGGGCGACGCTCGCCGCGGCCGATCTCGCCGGCCGGGAGCGCTGGCGCGACCGGCGGCTGATGGCGCTGGTCGCGCACAAGCGCGCGATCGGGGGTTGACGACGTTCCACCGCATAGCGGAGCATTGCCCGATGGGCACGAGCGAGCGAGTCCGAGTCTTCTGGCAGCCCGGGTGCACGAGCTGCCTGCGAACCAAGGAGTTCCTCTCCGGGCACGGGGTCGACTACGAGTCGATCAACGTGCACGGCAATGACGCCGGCATGGACGAGCTGCGCAAGCTCGGCGCGCGCAGCGTGCCGATCGTCGCCCGCGGCGATCAGTTCGTGTTCGCGCAGTCGCTCGCCGACGTCGTTCGCTTCCTGGACCTGAAGGTCCGGCTGCACGAAGCGCTGAGCCCGGAGGCATTGATCGCGAAGATGGAGCTCGTCCTGACCGCCGCGACGCGGTACGTCCGGCAGATCCCGCCCGACCAGCTCGACCGGCCGTTCAGGAATCGCGCGCGGCCCATCCGGGTGCTGTGCCACCACGTGTTCCGGATTCCGGAGGCGTTCGTGGAGGCCGCGGAGGGCGGGCGCGAGCTCACCTACGAGCTCATCATGCATGAGCCCGGCCCGACGATCCGGACTGGAGAAGATCTAGCGGCCTACGGGGCGAACGTTCTCCGCCGCGTCAAGGCGTGGTGGGCGAACACTCCGGATCGAACGGGGCAAGCCGCGTTCGACACCTACTTCGGGCGGCGCACGATGAACGAGGTGATGGAGCGGACGGCGTGGCATTCGGCCCAGCACGCGCGCCAGCTCATGCTGATCCTCGACACGCTGAAGATCGAGCCCGACGGCAGGCTCACTGCTGCCGATCTGGCGGGCCTGCCGCTGCCGGAGAAGGCCTGGGACGACGAGTGACGGAGGGGAGACCACCAAGCGCTCGGCGTTAGAATCCCCGCTGCAGTTACCCGACACCGAAAGGAGCCTCGCCATGTGCTACGCGTACGAGCACGAATACTGGCTGCGCCGCGCCGAGGAGATCCGCAAGGAGATGCAAAAGACCGAGGAGCGGCTGAAACAGCCGGCCCCCGCCCCGGCGAAGCCTGCGGCGCCCGATGCCGGCGTCGAGCAGCCGGAACCGGTCCCGGCCTAGCCCGGGGACGGCCTTCGGGGCTCGGGGTCAGGGCCCCGCGCGGTTTTTTTCCTTTGCCGCCTTTCCGGCCACTACGGCTTACCCGATTGGAGCATCTCCCAGAACTGCCGGGGCGCGACGACTTGCACCTTCTCGACCGCGCCTAGCTTCAGGAGTGCAGCGTCGCCCGTGACGAAGACGTCAGCTTGGGCCGCGCGCTGACCAGCACGTTCGTGTCGAGGAAGACCCTCACGGGATCGCCCGCAAGACATCCTCATCGGTGACTAGGCCCTGCGCTTCGGCGAACGGCAGCGTCTTCTTCCGGAGCTCCCGAAAGCGCGCCACTGCAACCTGGCGTCGCAACGCCTCCCGCGCAATCTCGCTCTTGGTTCGCCCGGTGCTTTTCGCGATGCGTTCCAGAGCCTTCGCGAGCTTAGGGTCGAGCCGTATGGTCAAGGTGGTCATCGGTGGCGATCTCCCGTGTGTGCAGGGCGCTCGTTTGCGGCGACCCGGATTTCCAACATGAACGCATTCATCGCGATCTTGTTCGCGAGCCTCCTTTCGCGTCTCGGCTACCAAATGGCGCGAAGCCCGGTGCTCCCCACCTTCGCCGCCGATCTCGGCGCCTTGCCCGAGCTCATCGGGATCATCGTCGCCGCCTCGACCATCACCGGCGTCTTCTTCAAGCTGCCCGCGGGCGCGCTCTCCGACGTGCTCGGAAGAAAGCGCATGCTGGTGCTCGGCGCGCTCTTCTTCGCGCTTCCGCCGTTCCTCTATCCGTTCGTCCACGATGTGTGGTCGCTGCTCGCGCTGCGCTTCGTTCACGGCTTCGCCACCGCGATCTTCTCTCCGGTCGCCTCGGCCTATGTGGTCAGCCTCGCCGAAAGGGGGCGCGGCGCTCGGCTCGGCTGGTTCTCGTCGGCGAACGACACCGGCGCAACCGCGGGGCCGCTCATGGGCGGCTTGGTCCTGTATTTCACCGCCAGCTATTCGGTGACCTATCTCGCGGTCGGCACGCTCGGCGTGCTCACGTTCATCGTCGTGTTGTTGCTGCCGGATGTCGATCGCACGGCGGCGCGCGAAGCGAGGAGCTTCGCCGCACGAGCGGCGGAGTTCCGGCAGGGTGTCGCCGAGGTCTTCAAGACACCGCCGATTTTCGTCGCGGCCGGCATCGAAGCGGTCATGTACCTCGGCTACGGCGCCTTTCTCGGCTTCCTGCCGATCTACGCCAGGAATGTTGGGCTCAACGACGCCGAGATCGCGATCGTCCTCGGCGCGCAGCTGGCCGTGGCGATGGTGGCGAAGCCGATCACCGGACGCGTGTCTGACCGGGTGGGGCGAATACCGGTCATCGTCATCGGCCTCCTGCTCTGTGCCGCCGCGCTTCCGCTGATCTTCCGGAGCGAAAGCCTGACGGCTTTGGCGCTTGCAGCGCTGCTGCTCGGTCTCGGCGTCGGCGCGGTCACGCCGGTCACCAATGCGCTCATCGCCGACCTCGCCTCGGCACGGCGCCTCGGCGCCGCCATGGGCGTGTTCGGGACCATCTGGGACATCGGCGAAGCAGCGGGGCCCATGATCGCGGGATTCCTCATCGGGCGATTGGGCTATGCGGCGACCTTCGACGTGCTTGCCGCCATGACCGCCGCGGTCACGGTCGGAGTGATGGCGCTGGTGCGCGATCCGAAGAGGGCGGCGGCTAGGCGCGCGTCTGACCGCCCCCTCCAATGAACGGGTGGGATCCGCCCTCGTCGTTCACCTACTTCAAGCCCATGCAGTTAGTCCGCCAAGTCTTGACAGTCGTTCACGACGGGCGTCAACTTGAGCAACGGGCGAGCGCCAGACGCTCCGAGCCAGGTTCTCGTCAAGGAGAGGTCGCGTGCGCTCCTGAATCAGGGCCCGGACCGGTACGAACAAGGGGGTCGCGGGTTCAAATCCTGCCGGAAGATCGCGCATGCTCAACGTTGCCGTCGTCGGGATGGGCTGGTGGGGCAAGACGCTCGTCAGCGTGATCGCGAACAGCTCGAAGCTCAAGGTCGTCAAGGGGGTCAAGCGCGATCCTGCGACCGAAGCCGAGTTCGCGCGCGCACACGATTTCGAGATCACCTCCGACTACGCAGCCGCCCTGAAGGACCCGCGCGTGCAGGGGGTCTTGCTGTGCACGCCGCACACGCTGCATGCCGATCAGATCGTCGCCGCCGCGCAAGCGGGCAAGCACGTGTTCTGCGAAAAGCCGCTTTCGATGTCGCGTGCCGAGGTGCTGCGCGCGGTCGCGGCGGTGAAAGCGAACAAGGTCGCGCTCGCGGTCGGCCACGAGCGACGGTTCGAGCCGCCGATTCTCGACCTCATGCGCACGGTCAAGTCGGGCGAGCTGGGCGTCCCGCTGCAGGTCGAGGCCAATTTCAGCCAGGACCGGTTCCTCAACCTGCCGCCGGACAACTGGCGCCTGACGGCGAAGGAGGCCCCGGCCGGACCGTTGACCGCCACCGGCATCCACATCCTGGATCTTTCCGTGGCGGTGTTCGGCGCCGGCGAGAGCGTGCTCTGCAGCGTGAAGCAGCTCGGCAGCCAGCTCGCCAACGGCGACACGCTCGCGGCCCTCGTTTCGTTCAAGAACGGCGGGCACGCGCTGCTCACCGCGGTGCTCGCCACGCCGTTCGACGGGCGCTTCGCCGTGTACTGCAGCAAGGGTTGGATCGAAGTGCGCGACAAGGCCCACCCGGGCACGCCGCAGGGCTGGACGGTCACCAAGGTCGTGGCCGGCGACAAGCGCAGCACCGTCGAGTACCCCCCGGTGTCGAGCGTGCTCGCGAACCTGGAGGCGTTTGCCGATGCCGCCGAAGGTCGCGCCCCCTACCTCATCACGCAGGACGAGATGGTCGCGACGATTTCAGCGCTCGAGGCGATGATCGCATCGGCCGCCACCGGCACCAAGGTCGTGGTCAAATAGCTGAGTCGAAGAGGAGGTATCGGAGATGACGGCGAAGGAAGCCGCGAAGGCGGCCGCGGATGGATTCGATCACACGTTCAAGGCGATTCACGACCACGAGGTCCCGTGGGAAAGCGACGACGTGCGCGGGCTGCTCAAGCTGCCGCCGGGGGTTCAGGTCAAGGTCCTGAGCTACGACCCGGTGATGAAGCGCCTCGACATGAAGCAGCGGTTCCCGGCGGGCTACGTCGAGCCCGCGCACACCCACAAGAGCTGGCATTCGATCCTGGTGACCAAGGGCCGCATGTGCGTGGCGGGCAAGGACCTGCGTCCCGGCGACTACGTGTTCGGTTGGGACATTCCCCACGGGCCCTACGAGTATCCGGACGGCTGCGAAGTCTTCATCGTCTACATGGGCGACGCGACTCACGTCTGGGAGAAGCAGTCCCTCCTCGGGCACGAGAACGTCTGGAAGCCGGAAACCGATGCGGGCAAGAAGGGCGTGACGGAGCACCTCGAAAAGCGCAAGGCCGGCAAGGTCTGACGCCCGGGGCCGCCACGCGCCCGGACACCCCGCCCCGGCGCGCTTCGCAGCGAGGATGACCGAGCGCACCACGGGGGCACGCGGCTTCCTGCCGTCGGTGGATCTCGTCCTGCGGCAAGACGAGAGCGTCGCGCTCGTCGACGCGTATGGCCGCGCCCCGGTCGTCGCGGCGATTCGCGACGCGCTCGCCGAGCGCCGCCGGGCGCTGCGGCAGCAGGCCGGCGCGGCGCGCGACCCCGGGATCGCCCAGCTGCTGGCGCGCGTCAGGGCGCGCCTCGCCGAGCGATCGGCGCCGCCGCTCAGGCGGGTCTTCAACCTGACCGGCACGATCCTGCACACCAATCTCGGCCGCGCGGTGCTGCCGCAGGAAGCGATCGACGCGGTCGCGGCGGTCGCCGGCGCGGCGAGCAATCTCGAGTACGACCTCGACGCCGGGCGGCGCGGCGACCGCGATGCGCATCTCGAGCAGCGGTTGTGCGCCCTCACCGGCGCGGAAGCGGCGACGGTGGTCAACAACAACGCCGCCGCCGTGCTGCTCGTGTTGAACACGCTCGCGGCGCGCAAGGAGGTGCTCGCCTCGCGCGGCGAGCTGATCGAGATCGGCGGCTCGTTCCGCCTGCCCGACATCATGGCGCGATCGGGTTGTCGCCTGCGCGAGGTCGGCACGACCAACCGCACCCACCTCGACGACTACGCCGCGGCGATCGGTCCGAAGACGGGGCTGGTGATGAAGGTCCATACCAGCAACTACGTGATCGAGGGATTCACCGCGTCGGTGCCCGAAGCGGCCCTCGCGCGGCTGTGCCGCGAGCGCGGCGTCCCGTTCGTCGTCGATCTGGGCAGCGGCGCCCTGGTGGACCTGCACGCCTACGGACTGCCGCACGAACCGACCCCGCAAGAGGTGATCGCGGCCGGCGCCGACCTGGTCACGTTCAGCGGCGACAAACTGCTCGGCGGACCGCAGGCCGGGATCATCCTCGGGCGCGCCGAGCTCGTCGCGCTGCTCAAGCGCAACCCGCTGAAGCGGGCGCTGCGCGTGGACAAGATGACGATCGCCGCGCTCGCGGCGGTGCTCGAGCTCGCCGCCGACCCGGAGCGCCTGCGCAGCCGCCTGCCGACGCTGCGCGCGCTCACCCGGCCGCTCGAGGACGTGCGCCGCACGGCGGAGCGCGTGCGATCCGAGGTCGCAGCGGTGCTGACCGGCTTCGCGGTCGAGGTGGTCGACAGCGCCGCCGAGATCGGCTCCGGCGCGGCTCCGGGGCGCAGCGTCCCGAGCGCCGCGGTGGCGATCGCGCCGCTCGCGGCGAAGGGGCGCGGCGGGGCGCTCAAGCGTCTCGCGGCGGCGTTCCGGGCGTTGCCCGTTCCGGTCATCGGCCGCGTGCAGGACGACGCGTATGTCCTCGACTGCCGCGGCCTGGAAGACACGGATGAGTTCATCGCGCAGCTCGGGCGGCTCGCCGCTAGCGACGCGGCGCCGCCATGATCGTCGCGACCGCCGGTCACGTCGACCACGGCAAGACGCTGCTGGTGAAGGCCCTCACCGGCGTCGACACCGACCGCCTGCCGGACGAGAAGCGGCGCGGACTCACGATCGATCTCGGTTTCGCCTACCTGCCGGACGCGGCGGCCGGGACGATCGGGTTCGTCGACGTGCCCGGCCACGAGCGCTTCATCCACAACATGCTCTGCGGCGTCGCCGGCATCGACGCGGCGCTCTTCGTCATCGCGGCCGACGATGGGCCGATGCCGCAGACCGCGGAGCACCTCGCGATCCTCGACCTGCTCGAGGTCCGCTACGGCCTGGTCGCGCTGACCAAGATCGACCGGGCCTCCGCCGAGCGGGTTGCAGCGGTGCACGCGGAGATGGAGCGCCTGCTCGCGCGTACGACGCTCGCCGGCGCGCCGGTCCTGCCGGTCTCCGCCGTCACCGGCGAAGGCGTCGACGCTCTCGCGCGGCAGCTGCGCCGGATCGCGGGCGCGCTGCCGCGCCGCGCGGCCGACGGCAACTTCCGCCTCGCCGTCGATCGCTCGTTCACCGTGGTCGGAGCGGGCCTCGTCGTCACGGGCACGGTCTTCTCGGGCGCGATCGGGAGCGGCGAGGAGGTGCGCGCTCTCACCGCCGGTGTTGTGGGGCGCGCGCGCACGATCCACGCGCAGAACGCGCAAGCCGAGCGCGGGCGTGCCGGCGAGCGCTGCGCTCTCAACCTGGCCGGCACGGGACTCAAGGCCGAGGACATCCGGCGCGGGGACTGGATCGTCAAAGGGCCGGTCCCGGACCCGGTCGGCAAGCTCGACGCCCGCATCCGCGTGCTCGCGACCGAAGCGCAGGCGCTCCGACATTGGACGCCGGTGCACGTGCATCTCGGCGCGTCGGAGGTGACCGGGCGCGTGGCCACGCTCGAAGCGAAGGAGATCGCGCCCGGCGCGAGCGGCCTCGTCCAGCTCGTCCTCGAGAGACGGATCGGCGCCGTGCACGGCGACCGTCTCATCCTCCGCGACCAGTCCGCGCGGCGCACGATCGGCGGCGGGCGCGTGATCGACGTGTATCCGCCGCCGCGCGGTCGCGCCAGACCCGAGCGGATCGAGGCGCTCCGGGCGATGGAGACGCCGCATCCGGCACACGCGCTCGCCGCGCTGATCGCGCAGGCAACGACCGGGCTCGATCTCGCGCAGTTCGCCGCCTGCCGCAACCTCACGACCGGCGAGGCGACCGCGCTATTCGACGGCGCTGCGATGAAGCGCGTGAAGTCGGCAGTCTGGGACCTCGGGTTCCTGCCGGCGCACTGGGAGGCGTTGCGCGCGCGCGCCCTCGAATCGGTCGCGGCCTGGCATCGACGCCAGCCGGAGTCTCCGGGTCCGCCGGAGGATCGCATCCTCGACGGCGCTCGCCTCCCGCGCGTCGTCGCCGGGGCCATCGCCGACGAGCTCGTGCGCGAAGGCGCGCTCGCACGGAACGGCGCGGCGGTGCGTCTCCCGGGTCACCGGCCGGACTTCTCCCCGGCGGACGCCGAGCTGTGGCAGCGCATCGGGGCGGCGCTCGAGGCCGGCGCGGCGCGACCGCCGACGGTGGCCGAGATCGCGGCGTCGCTCGGCGTGCCGCCCAAGGTCGCGGGTGCGCTGCTCGATCGCGCGGCGCAGCGTGGCCTGGCCGTCCGCGTGTCGGAGATGCGCTTCTTCCTGCCGGGCACCGTGTCGAGGCTGGCGGCGATCGCGGAGGAGATCGCGCCGGCGAGCGGGGGCCGCGTGACGGCCGCGGCGTTCCGCGACCGGAGCGGGCTGGGCCGCAACCTGTCGATCGAAGTGCTGGAGTTCTTCGACCGCGTCCGGTTCACGCGGCGGGTGGGCGACGCGCGGATCGTCCTGCGCCCGGCGGCGGAAACCTTCGCCCGGCGCAGCGGGTCGGACGGGTAGAATCGGCCGCCGCACGCGGAAGAGAATCGCACCCGGGGGGGCGCCCGGACTTCAAACCCGGTGAGGGGCGTCAGACGTCCCTGGTGGGTTCGACTCCCACTCTCTTCCGCCACGAGCGCGAGCGAGCGGCGCAAGAGAAGCGAGCCGACTGCTCGGCTCGCGTGTGGGAGGCGAAAGGCGCGCCGATGCCCGGTGGGCCGGCGCGCCGGGGTCGCGGGACGTGACCGACTCCCACTCTCTTCCGCCACGAGCGCGACTTCACTTCTTCTGTTGCTGCGCCTCGTAGAAGTTGACCATCCTGATCACTTCCATCGGGTCGGTGCGGGCGAGCGGGCCGGAGCTGTAGCTCGAGTGCATGATCTTGCCGTCGGCGCCGAGGATGAACTCCGACGGCTGGACGATCTGGCGGCGGTCCTCCCACCAGGAGCCCAGCTGATCGGCCATCGCGCGCGTGACGCCGTAGCCGATCGGGAACGAAACCCCGGCCGCGACCTCACGCGCCTTCTCGATCGGGTCGACGCTGGCCGCGACGACCTTTATCCCGGCCGCGGCGTGCTGGTTCTTCCAGAACTCGAAGCCGGCCAACTGCCGGCGACAGTAGGGTCACCAGTGCCCGCGATAGAACAGCACCACCCGGTACTTTGCGTCCCCGCCCGGAAGATCGAGCGTCCCGCCGTCGACCAGGTTCAGCGTCATGCTGGGAAACATGTCGCCGGTATTGAGCTTCTCCGCCATGTGGACCGTCTCCTCTCCGCAGGCCGATACTACCCTCGGCGCGCCCCGGGCGGCGTCGCACCGAGCGTGCGCATGAAGACCTGCATCCCGTAGTGCAGCGCAATGAAGGCCCCGAGCTCCATGATCTGCGCCTCGCTGTAGTGCTTCTTGAGCTCGCCGTAGAACGCGGCGTCGACCTTGCCCGGATCGAGGTACATCTGGTCGGCGTAACGCAACGCGAGCTTCTCGGCCTCGGTGAAGCGCGGATCGTCGTCGTAGTCGCCCGAGCCTGCATCGATCGCCGCCTCGTCGAGCCCCGCCTCGAGCGCGCGCCTGGAGCGCAGGCGCGAGAAGTACGGGTCGCCGGCGAAGCGCGCGAGCTGCACCCGCACGATCTCCTTCAGGCGGTGATCGACGTTGCCTTCGGCGTGCGACATGAGCATGGCGCGCAGCACCGCCTTGGCGTAGGCCGGCACGTGCGCCAGGATCCGCGGGAAGAGCGCGTCGGGGACGCCGAGCTGCTCGCAGCGCGCGATCAGCTCCCGCAGCTCGGGATCGGTGATGCTCTCGGGCGCGAGGGGCTCGACGTGGGTCACGCGAGGTGCTCGGGTCAGGCGCTTTCGGCGGCGGCGAGCGAAACCGGGGCTGCGCCGTAGATGCGCGCGGACTCTTCCTGGCTGACGAGACGACCGTCGGGCGCGAACATCGGGTAGAACTTCAGCGTGCCGAAGAACGTGTGGTAGCCGACGTTGAAACCGATGAACGCGCCGAGCTCGACGATCTCCTCCTCGGAGTAGTGGCGGCGCAGCTCGACGTAGAAGGCGGCGTCGATCTTCTCGGGCGCCGTGGCCATCAGGTCCGCATAGCGCAGGGCGACCTTCTCGGCCGGCGAGAAATCCGGGCTCGCCTGGTAGTTGTTGATGCCGTCGTCCAGGTGCTCTTCGCTCAGGCCTTGCCGCTTCGCCGAAGCGGACCGGACGTTCCCTCAGTAGCTGCAGGAGGCCATCCGCGAGAGCAGCACGCGGATGATCTCCTTCAGCGTGTGGCTGACGCGGCCGGTGTTGAAGACCGTGTCCCAGGCGACGAACATCGACTCGGAGAGGTCGATGTTGTGTCCCATCATGGCGTGGAACGCCGGGTCCGGCGCGCGGTGCTCCAGGCACTTGTCGATGTGCGGCCTGAGCTTCGTCTTCCGCAGCTCTTCGAGGTCGAGCATCGTGATGTTCGGCATGCGTCGCTCCGGAAACCGTTCCACCCGATCAGGCGTGCGCCTCGATCGCCTTCTTCAGCACCTGCCTGCGGTCCACGCCGGTGCGCGTCTCGACCAGCACGCCGTCCTTGAAGAACAGCAGAGCGGGGATCCCGCGCACGCCGTAGCGCTCGGTCAGCGCGCGATTCCGGTCCGCATCCACCTTGCCGATGAGCACGCCCGCGGGAAGCTCGCCGGCGAGCTCCTCGAGCAGCCTCGCCATCTGCCGGCACGGCACGCACCACTCGGCCCAGAAATCGACCACGGTGAGCCCGGGGCGCCGGACGACCTGCTCCTCGAAGGAGCCCTCGTCGAACTGCGGAAACTCGGTGCCCGCCAGACCGCCTCCGGCCGCGCTTTCGCGCACGATAAAGGAACCGGGCGCCCGGGGTCAATCGCGCGCGAACCGGGCGACCCCGCGCCGCGCCCATCCGTTAGTCGCACCAGGGCCCTGGACCTTTCACGTCGGGGGCGGGGGTAGAATTTCCCCGGCGACCCGCGATTTTCCGATGGGTTCGACGAGGAGGAGGAGGCCATGGGATACCGGGAAACCCTGTCGCGGAGGGGCGCATCGCGCAAGGAGATGCTGAAGCGCGTCGCCCGCTTCAAGAAGCTGAAGGGCTCCGACGGCGGACTGCCCGACAGCAAGATGCCCGGCTGCGAACGCACCCTCTACAACGTGATCGGGTTCCAGCCGCCGAAGGTCGAGCGCGGCGGCAAGCAGTCGCCGGTGGGGCTCGACGCCGCGCGCATGGCGGCAGTCAAGATCTCGGAAGGCTTCAACCTCGCCTACTGCCGCGCCAGGCCCGGCAAGGGTCCGATGCTCCACAACCACGACACGAACGAGACCTTCATCGCCATGACCGGGACCTGGCGCGCAAGCTGGCTGAATCGCAAGGGCGGGCTCGAGCACGTTGACCTGAAGCCGCTCGACCTGATCTCGTTCCCCCCGGGCGTCGTACGCCGCTTCCGGAACGTCACGAAAGGACCCCGGAACAAGGACTCGATCCTGATGGTCGTGATTGCCGGCAATACGCCGAGCTCCGAGTTCACGGTCGAATCCATGCGGCAGATCGAGGAAGCAGGGGTGATGCCGCGGCGGCATCGGGCGTGACGGCGACGACCCCGGGCCGCCGCGAGCACACTTGGGCGACAGAGTATCGTTCAGAGCCCGGCCCGGTTCTTCCCCCGCACCGTCGGATTGACGACGTTGACCGGCCACTCGCCGGAGAGCACCCGCCGGACCTCGTTCGGCGCGCCGGCCTGAAGGCCCACCAGCGCCTCCTCGCTGTACCACGCCGCGTGCGGCGCGATGACGACGTTGTCCCGCCCGCGCAGCGGGTGAGGGTTGGGCAGCGGCTCCGGGTCGATCGTGTCGAGCGCGCAACCCGCGATCTTCTTCGCGTCGAGCGCGCGCACCAGCGCGTCGGTGTCGACGATCGGTCCGCGCGCGCAGTTGATCAAGTACGCGCCCGGCTTCATCTGCGCGAGGGTCTCGTCGTTGATCATCTTTCGCGTCTGGGGAACGAGCGGCGGATGGAGCGACACGAAGTCGGACTCGCGCAGCAACTGCGCGAGTTCGACCTTCTTGCCCGGAGCACCGAACTGCCCCTCCTTCACGTTCGGATCCGCGAACAGCACCCGCAGCCCGAACGCCGCCGCGCGCACCGCGACCTGGCGGGCGATGTTGCCGAACCCGACCAGGCCGAGCGTGCGGCCCGCCAGGCGGTGCAGCGGCTTGCCGGGCGGG
>DATEDA010000237.1:0-17616 GCA_035286595.1 Burkholderiales bacterium
ATGAGCGGCCTCGACTACGAGCGCGCGGTGCTCGCCGGCGGGCCGCTCGGCATCATGGCCGCGTGCCTCGACGTCGTGATCCCGTACGTGCACGACCGGAAGCAGTTCGGGCAGCCGATCGGCGAGTTCCAGCTCATGCAGGGCAAGCTCGCCGACATGTACGCGACGTTTTCCGCGTGCCGTTCGTACGTCTACGCCGTCGGCCAAATGCTCGACCGGGGCGACTCTGTCGGAACAAGCGCCCGCAAGGACGCCGCCGGCGCCATCCTGTACGCCGCGGAGAAGGCGACGTGGATGGCCGGCGAGGCGATCCAGTGCCTCGGCGGCAACGGTTACATCAACGAGTACGCGACCGGGCGCCTCTGGCGCGACGCGAAGCTGTACGAGATCGGGGCCGGTACTTCGGAGATCCGGCGGTGGCTGATCGGGCGGGAGCTGTTCGGCGAGACGAGCTGAGATGTTCGACGCCCGGACACTCGCCCTCTTCGCGATCGCATCGCTCGTCCTGGCGCTGACACCCGGACCGGTCTGGCTCTACCTGATCTCGCGCACCCTCGCGCAGGGCCGGCGGGCGGGCTACTTCTCGATGCTCGGCGTCACGGCGGGGCTGGCGGTGCACGCGCTCGTCGCGGCGCTCGGGCTGTCGGTCGTCCTGCTCGCGATCCCGTTCGCCTTCGACCTGATCAGGCTCGCCGGCGCCGCCTATCTGCTGTGGCTCGCCTGGACCACGATCCGCGGCGATGGCCTGAGCTTCGAGGCCCGGCCGCTTCCCCCCGCCGCCGACGGCGCGCTGCTTCGTCAGGCGTTCGTCGCGGCGTTCCTCAACCCCAAGGTGGCGGTCTTCTACCTGTCGCTCTTCCCGCAGTTCGTCGATCCCGCTGCGGGCTCGGTCCTGGCGCAGAGCCTCGCGCTCGGCGCGATCCAGCTCGCGACCGCGGCGGCGGTCGACCTTTCGGTCGTGACTGCCGCCGGGTTCGTCGCGCTGTGGTTCGCGCGCCGGCCGGTCTGGCTGAAGGCACAGCGCTGGTTCCTCGGCGGCGCCTTCGGGGCGCTGGCCGCCTGGCTCGCGCTGGACCGCAAAGCCGTATAAATTCCACTCGTGCCGGCCGGCCACGGCCGTACGCTGGAGGTGCCCCATGCCGAACGACCCGATCGTGATCGTCTCCGTCGCCCGCACGCCGATGGGCGCGTTCCAGGGCGAGCTCAAGGGGTTCGCCGCGCCCGAGCTCGGCGCAGCGGCCATCCGCGCCGCGGTCGAGCGCGCCAGGGTCAAGCCCGAGCAGGTGCAGGAGGTCATCATGGGCTGCGTCCTGCCCGCCGGACAGGGCCAGGCGCCGGCGCGGCAGGCCTCGATCGGCGCGGGGCTTCCGCTCGCGACCGGCTGCACGACCGTCAACAAGATGTGCGGCTCCGGGATGAAGGCGGCGATGCTCGCGCACGATCTCCTCGCCGCGGGCACCAACGAAATCATGGTCGCCGGCGGCATGGAGTCCATGACCAACGCGCCCTATCTGCTGCCCAAGGCGCGCGCGGGCTACCGGATGGGTCACCAGCAGGTGATCGACCACATGTTCTGGGACGGCCTGGAAGACGCCTACACCCGGGACGATAACGGGACCGGCCGGCTGATGGGCACGTTCGCCGAGGACTGTGCGTCGAAGTACCAGTTCACGCGCGACGAGCAGGACCGGTTCGCGATCGCCTCGCTCGAGCGCGCGCAGACCGCGAACCGCGAGGGCTGGTTCGCGTGGGAGACGACGCCGATCGCGATCAAGGTCGGCAAGGACGAGCGGTTCGTCGAGGCGGACGAGCAGCCGTTCAAGGCGAACTTCGAGAAGATCCCGACGCTGAAGCCCGCGTTCCGCAAGGACGGCACGGTGACGGCGGCGAACTCGTCCTCGATCTCCGACGGCGCGGCGGCGATGGTGCTGATGCGCCGCTCCACGGCCGAGCAACTGGGGCTCAAGCCGCTCGCGGTCATCGTCGCGCACTCGACCCACGCGCAGGAGCCGGCGTGGTTCACGACCGCGCCGGTCGGCGCCATGAAGAAGCTCTACGACCAGACCGGCTGGAAGCCGCGCGACGTCGATCTCTACGAGATCAACGAGGCGTTCGCGGTCGTGACCCTCGCGGCGATGAAAGAGCACGGGCTGCCGCACGCGAAGGTCAACGTCCACGGCGGAGCGTGCGCGCTCGGGCACCCGATCGGCGCGTCCGGTGCGCGCATCATGGTCACGCTGCTCGGCGCGCTGCGGAAGTACGGCGGCAAGCGCGGGATCGCGAGCCTGTGCATCGGCGGCGGCGAGGCGACCGCAGTGGCGTTGGAGCTCGCGTAGGCAACCGATCGCCCGGCCATGCCCAACCCCTATACCCCGCCCGGCTCGCCGGTCAAGGATCCGCCGAACGCCCGGCGGCGCTCCTCGCTCGGCGCAATCGCCCTGGGGTTCGGGGTCGACATCCTCGCGACGATGGTCGTCTCGACCCTCCTCTCGGTCGTCGCGGGGGTCAGCCTGGCGGCGGGCGGGAGCTCGCCCGAGGAGGCCGCCGCGTTGATCGACCGTACCGCCGGCTGGCTGCTCATCGGCATGCTGGGGGGGCTCTGCTGCACCGTGCTCGGCGGGTACGTCGCCGCGCGCTTCGCCAACCACTCGGAGTACGCGAACGCCTTCGCCGTCGGCGTGGCGTCGCTCGTGTTCGGCGAGGCGGTGCTCATCGTCTTCTCGCAGGAGCTGCCGCTCTGGCTGCGCCTCGCCGGCGACCTCGCCGTCGTGCCCGCCGCGCTCCTGGGCGGCCACCTGCGCATGCTGCAGAAGCGCGCAGCGGCCGCCGCCTGAAGGAGAGCGCCCGATGCTGCTGACGCCCGAGCAGGAGATGCTCCGCGACTCGGTCCACGCCTTTGCGCGCGAGCGCCTCGCGCCGAACGCCGCGGAGTGGGACCGGAATGCGACGTTCCCGCGGCAGGCGCTCAACCAAATGGCCGGTCTCGGCCTGTTCGGCGTGTGCGTGCCGGAGCGCTGGGGCGGTGCGGGGCTCGACCACGTCTCGCTCGCGCTCGCGCTCGAGGAGATCGCCGCCGGCGACGGCTCCTGCTCGACGATCATGAGCGTGCAGAACGCGGTCGTCTGCGGGCCGATCCTCAACTTCGGGAGCGAGAGCCAGAAGAACTGGTGGCTCACGCAGTTCGCGCGCGGCGAGCTCCTCGGCTGTTTCTGCCTGAGCGAGCCGCACGTGGGCTCGGACGCGGCCGCCATCCGCACCCGCGCCGATCTCGTGGGCGACGAGTGGGTCCTCACCGGCGTCAAGCAGTTCATCACGACCGGCAAGAACGCGAACGTCGCGATCGTCTTTGCGGTCACCAACAAGAAGGCCGGCAAGAAAGGCATCAGCGCGTTCATCGTGCCGACCGACAGCAAGGGCTACGTCGTGAACCGCGTCGAGCACAAGCTCGGGCAGCGCGCCTCCGACACGGCGCAGGTCGCGCTCGAAGCCTGCCGCATCCCGCGCGAGAACCTGCTCGGCACCGAGGGCGACGGGTATCGCATCGCGCTCTCGAACCTCGAGGGCGGTCGGATCGGCGTCGGTGCGCAGGCGGTGGGAATGGCGCGGGCCGCGTACGAGGCGGCGCTCGCGTATGCGAAGAGCCGCGAGGCGTTCGGGAAGCCCATCATCGAGCACCAGGCGGTGAGCTTCCGCCTCGCCGACATGGCGACGCAGATCGAGGTCGCGCGGCAAATGGTGCTGCACGCCGCGAGCCTCCGGGACGCCAAGCGGCCCTGCCTCAAGGAGGCATCGATGGCGAAGCTCTTCGCCGCCGAGATGGCCGAGCGGGTGTGCTCGGACGCGATCCAGATCCATGGCGGCTACGGCTACGTGACCGACTTCCCGGTCGAGCGCATCTATCGCGACGTGCGCGTGTGCCAGATCTACGAGGGCGCCAACGACATCCAGCGGCTGGTGATCGGCCGGGCGATCGCCAACGAATGATGTCGGCGGAGCGCCGATGACCTTAGAGCGGGTGCCGTACGACGCCTGTCCGCTCTGCGGCTCGGAGGCGATCACCGACCTCGCCGCCCACGACTGCTCGAAGCATCCGCTGTACAAGCCGCAGCTCCCGCGGGAGATGCGCTGGTGCGAGTGCTTCGAGTGCAAGCACGTCTTCACCGACGGCTACTTCGGGCCGGCGGCGCTCGAGGTACTCCTCTCTTCGGCGAATGAGTCCCAGCAGCCGGGCCACGACCCCGATCGCGGGCGCTTCACCTGGGCGAGCATCGTCGAGCGCGCCACGGCAATCCGCGGCGGGCGGCTCCTCGTGCCCGGCGACGGGGCGGTCGCGGCGTGGGCCCGCGCGCAGCCGCTCGGCCGCTGGCTCGACGTCGGCTTCGGCGACGGGGCGCTGCTCTGCACGGCGCAGGAATGGGGCTACGAGCCGCTCGGCATCGACCTCCGGCGCGCGGCGGTGGAAAAGCTCGCGGCGCTCGGAGTGCCCGGACGCTGCGTCGCGCTGGAAGCGCTCGACGAGCCCGGCGCGTTCAGCGTGATCTCGATGGCGGACGTGCTCGAGCACATGCCGTTTCCCGAGCCGGCGCTCGCCGCCGCGCACCGCCTGCTCGAGGGCGACGGGCTGCTGTTCGTATCGACGCCGAACATGGACACGGTGAGCTGGCGCGCGCTCGACCACGACCGGCGCAACCCCTACTGGGCCGAGATCGAGCACTACCACAACTTCAGCCGCAGACGACTGTACGCGCTGCTGCAGGAGGCCGGCTTCGCACCCGTGTGGTACGGTGTCAGCCGCCGCTACGTCTGCGGCATGGAAGTGATCGCGCGCCGCGCCGCGTGACCACGCCGTGCCAGCCACGAGGAGGACCCGCAGTGCCCGCGCCGATCGACTTCTATTTCGATTTCTCCTCGCCCTACGGCTACCTCGCGAGCCACAAGATCGACGCGCTCGCGGCGAAGCACGGACGCGAGGCGCGTTGGCGCCCCTACCTGCTCGGGGCGGTGATGAAGGTGACCGGCCAGCAGCCGCTGCCGTCGATCCCGCTCAAGGGCGACTACGCGAAGCGCGACTTCCTGCGGAGCGCGCGCTTCCACGGTGTGCCGTACCGGCATCCCACCAACTTCCCGATCGCCTCGGTCGCGCCCACGCGCGCGTTCTACTGGTTGAACGCCAAGGACCCGCGGCGCGCGAAGGAGCTCGCCCGGGCGCTGTACGCGGCTTACTTCCTCGAGGACATCGACACGTCGCAGGCCGAGAACACCGTCGCCGTCGCCGCAAAGCTCGGCCTGCCGGCCGACGAGGTGCGCGCCGGGATCGGCGACCAGGCGGTGAAGGACCTGGCGAAGGTCGAGGTCGACAAGGCAATCGCGCTCGGCGCGTTCGGCTCGCCGTACGTCGTGGTCGACGGCGAGCCGTTCTGGGGCGTCGACCGGTTCGACCAGATCGACCGCTGGCTGTCGAGCGGCGAGTTCTAACGAGATTCGTTCAAGTTGAAATCCCTCTGCGTCTTCTGCGGCGCGAACGCCGGCGACCGGCCGGTCTTCGCCGAATCCGCGCACCGGATGGGCGAGGCGCTCGCGCGGCGCGGGATCACGCTCGTCTTCGGCGGTGGCCGCGTCGGGCTGATGGGGGCGGTGTCCGCGGCCGCGCGCGGCGCGCGGGGCCGCGTGATCGGCGTGATCCCGGCGGCGCTGCAGCGGAAGGAGCTCGCGTACGAGGGCGCGGATCTCACCGAGCTCGTCGTCGTCCGCTCGATGCACGAGCGGAAGGCCCGCATGGCCGAGCTCGCCGACGGGTTCGCCGCGCTGCCCGGCGGCTACGGCACGTTCGAGGAGATCTGCGAGATGATCACCTGGGCGCAGCTCGGCATCCACCGCAAGCCGTGCGGCCTGGTGAACGTCGACGGCTTCTTCGACGGCCTGCTCGCACAGTTCGACCGCGCGGTGGCGGAGGGCTTGCTGCGAGCGTCGCACCGTGGACTGGTCGTCGACGCGCCCGATCCCGAGCGTCTGCTCGACGCGATGGCGGCCTGGACCCCGCCGCCGCTCGAGTTCCAGCTCGACTGGCAGAGCACCTAGCGCGCGGCGGCGACATCGGCGCCGCGACGGCGGCGCGCTGCCTTGACAGCGGCAATCGGCGGCGTATTCTGATTGCTGAAACACGGCCGCAGGGGCAATCTCACAAGATGAAACGCCGCAACGGCCCGGACGGGGAGCCGGGCAGCGCGACCCACCTGTCGCTCGCGCGGGGCCTGCGCCTGGTCGAGACGGTTGCCCTCAACGGCGGGGCGATCAGCCTCGCCGAGGCGGCGCGCCGCACCGGGCTGCACCGCAGCACCGCGCACCATCTCCTGCAGACCCTCGTCGGCCTGGAGTACCTGCGCCAGGACCCGGAGTCGCGCAGCTACGAGCTCGCCGCGAAGCCGTTCCTGCTCACCGGCCGGACGTGGTCGCCGGACCAGCTCGCGCGGATCGGCCAGCCGTTCCTCGCCGAGCTCGCGCGCCGCACCGGCGAGGGCGCGAGCCTCGCGGCGTACCGCGACGGCGCGGTGACCGTGGTCGCGAAGCGCGAGCACGACGGCCCGGTGCGCGTGGTCCAGGACGTCGGCGCCCAGCGGCCGATCCACTGCACGGCAGTCGCGAAGGCGATCGTTCCGTGGCTGCCGCCGGCCGAGCTCGCGGGGCTGCTCGCGCGCGTGCGCTTCGAGCGGCACGCGCCGAAGACGATCACGACGCGCGCCGGGTTCGAGGCGGAGCTGCGCCGCATCCGCACGGCGGGCTACGCGCTGGACGATGAGGAGCACCTGGAGGGCATCCGCTGCATCGCGATGCCGGTGTTCGGGCACGCGGGCCAGGTGGTCGCCTCGATGTGCGCGGTCGGGCCGAAGAGCCGCATGACGCACCAGAAGCTGCGCGACCTGCGCGCGCCGCTCGCCGAGCTCACGCGGGCGCTGTCCGAGCAGCTCGGCTGGCGCGCCGACGCCGCGGATGCCGACCGGCGGCGTGGGCCGGTCCGCAGCGGTCGATCGAAGCCCGGACGGGCGGCGTAGCCAGACGCTGCGGCGGCCGGCGCACTGCCTTGACCGGCCGGCGGCCGGCGTGGTACAAAACAAACACTCGTTTGGTTTGTACCCATGCCGCTCGCCGCCCGCCCGGCGCGTCTCCCCCGCGCCGACAACCGACTGCCGCTGATCCTCGACGAAGCCGCGCGCCTCTTCCGCGCGCAGGGCTTTCACGGCACCTCGGTCCGGGACATCGTGCGGGCCGTGGACATGCTGCCGGGCTCGCTCTACTACCACTTCCCGACCAAGGAGGCGCTGCTCGCCGCGGTCTACGCCGAAGGCGTGCGGCGCATCTCGGAAGCGGTCACCGGAGCGATCTCCCGCAAGCGCGACCCCCGGGAGCGGCTCGAGGCGGCGTGCATCGCGCATCTCGAGGCCCTGCTGCAGGAGAGCGACTATGCCCAGGTCGTCATCCGCGTGCTGCCGGCGGACGCGCCGTCCGTCGCCGCGGAGCTGGTGCGGCTCCGCGACGACTACGAGACCCTCTGGGTCGGCCTCGTCCAGGACTTGCGGCTCGCGCGCGGCGTCGACCGCCGGAGCCTCAGGCTGATGTTGCTCGGCGCGCTGAACTGGTCGCAGACCTGGTACCGGAAGGGCCGCGACAGCCCGCGCACCATTGCGAAGCGGTTCGTGCAGCTCCTGCAGGAGCCGCTGGGGAGGGAATGAGGATGACGACCGACGTGCGGCCCAAGGTGCTGGTCACGAAGATCGGCTTCGACGGCCACGACCGCGGCAGCCGCGTGGTCGCGGCCTATCTTCGCGACGCCGGGATGGAGGTGATCTACACGCCGCCCTGGCAGGAGATCGCGGCCGTGGTCAAGCTCGCCACCGAGGAGGACGTGGACGTCATCGGGATCTCCTCGCTCGCGACCGACCACCTGATCGTGCCGAAGCTCATGGACGCGCTGCGCACGGCCGGGCTGGGCGAGCTCGCGGTCATCGTCGGCGGCATCGTGCCGGACGCGGACGAGGCGATCCTGCTCGCGAGCGGCGTGGCGAAGGTGTTCCATCCGGGCGCGTCGCTGGAGGAGATCGCGACGTTCGTCCGCGTCGTGACGCCCAAGGTGCGCGTCGCACGCGAAACGGCGTAGGAGGTGATATGAACAAGCCCGTTGAAACCCCCCGGCTCGCTCCGCTCGCCGCCCCCCTTGACAGGGGGGCAGAGTCCCGCTGGGAAGCGGAGTACGCCGAAGGCATCGGCGCCGACTGTCCGGTCGTCAATCGCTCGGGCATTCCGGTCAAGCCGCTCTATACCCCGCGCGACTGCGACAGTGCCCGCTACGACGAGACGCTCGGCTTCCCCGGCCAACCCCCATACACGCGCGGCATCTACCCGACGATGCATCGCGGCCGCACGTGGACCCAGCGCCAGCTGGTCGGGCTCGGCACGCCGGCGGACTACAACGCGCGGCTGCGCGATCTCGTCGACCACGGCACCACCGCCGTCTCGCTGATCCCGTGCAACTCGGTGTTCCGGGGCTACGACATGGACGAGGTCCACGAGGAGCTCCTCGGCACCTGCGGCACGGTCGTGAACTCCGCCGCGCACATGGGCGAGGCGCTCGCCGGCGTGGACCTCGCCCGCACCTCCTGCGCGATGAACGATCCGAGCCCGTTCACCCTCCTCGCGTTCCTGCTCGCGACCGCCCGGGAGCGGGGCGTGCCCTGGAGCGCGATCACCGGCACCTCCAACCAGAGCGACTACCTCTCGCATTACGTCGCGAACCACATGTTCTTCCGCATCGCGCTCGGCGGGGCGCGGCGGATCCTCATCGACCACATCGAGTTCTGCAACCGGAGCGTTCCGAAGTGGAATCCGATGTCGGTCGTCGGCCAGCACATGCAGCAGGCCGGCGCGACGCCGGCCGAGGCCATGGCGTTCACGCTCGCGACCGCGATCCAGACCGCCGACGATTGTGTCGCCCGCGGGATGGCGCCCGACGCGTTTCTGCCGCGCTTCACTTTCTTCTTCGACATTTCGGTCTCGTTCTTCGAGGAGATCGCGAAGTTCCGCGCCGGCCGCCGCATCTGGGCGCGGATCGCCCGCGAGCGCTGCGGCGCCACCGACCCGCGCGGCTGGCGGTTCAAGTTCCACGCCCAGACCTCGGGCGTCGACCTGACGCGCCAGCAGCCGCTCAACAACGTCGCGCGGGTCGCGGTGCAGGCCATGGCGGGGATCTTCGGCGGCCTGCAGTCGCTGCATACCGACGCCTACGACGAGGCGCTGTCGACGCCGACCGACGCCGGCGCGCGCGTCGCGATCGCCACCCAGAACATCCTGCGCGAGGAGGCGCACCTCACCGACGTCATCGACCCGCTCGGCGGCAGCTACTACGTGGAGGCGCTCACCGACCGGATGGAAGCCGAGGTCCTCCGCGTCCTGAAGATCGTCGCGGACGCCGGCGGGATGTACGCGGCCGTCGAGTCCGGCCTCGTGCAGCGGATGATCGGCGAGTCGGCGCGTCGCTACCAGGCGCAGGTCGAGTCCGGCGAGCAGACGGTGGTCGGTGTGAACCGCTACGAGGTTGCGGAGGACGCGGTGGAGCGCCAGGCGCTCGCCCGGCCCGACCCGGCGCGGATGCGCGCCCACATCGAGTCGTTCAGGGCGTGGAAGGACGGCCGCTCGCAGGCAGCGGTGAAGCGGGCGCTCGATGCGCTCGCGGCCGCCGCGCACGACCCGAAAGCGAACGTATTCGCCGCGGTCGTCGCCGCCGCCGAGGCCGGCTGCACGCACGGCGAGATCTGCGGCCGGCTGAGGCGCGAGCTCGGGTTCGGCCACGTGCAGGCGATCGTGTGATGGGCACGAAGTTCGAGACGGCGCGGGGCACGGTCTATCCCTGGCAGGTGGACCACGTCGGCCACATGAACGTGCAGTTCTACGTTGCGCGCTTCGACGAGGCGAGCTGGCAGCTCCTCGCCAACTTCGGCCTCACCGGCTCCTATCTGCGCGACCACCACCGCGGCATGGGGGCGCTCGAGCAGCACACGTACTACCGGCGCGAGCTGCTGCCCGGCGCGCTCATTCGCGTCGCTTCGGAGGTGGAGGAGGTCAAGCCGAAAGTCGTGCGCTTCATCCACCGCATGTACGACGTGGAGACCGGCGAGGAAGTCGCCTCGACCACGATCACCGCCGCGCACATGGACACCGAGGCACGGCGCGCGGTCCCGTTCCCGGACGACATCGCCGCCCGGCTGGCGGCGGCGGTCCGAGCGTGAACGCAGCCGAGCAGCCGCTCATCGCGCCGATCCTGGCGGGCGACCGGCGCTCGATCGCGCGCGCGATCACCGCCGTCGAGAACGACGCGGCCGCGGCCGCGAGCCTGCGCGAGGCGCTCGCGCCGCACGTCGGCCGCGCGCACGTCGTCGGCATCACGGGCGCGCCCGGCACCGGCAAATCGACGCTCATCAATGCGCTGCTCGGCGAGTGGCTCGCGCGGGGCCGTCGCATCGGCGTCGTCGCGGTCGATCCCTCGAGCCCGGTCACCGGGGGCGCGATCCTCGGCGACCGGGTGCGGATGGGAAGCCACGGAAGCAATGACCGGGTGTTCATCCGCTCGGTCGCCTCGCGGGGCCATCTCGGCGGCGTGTCGCGCGGCACGCACCGGATCATCGACGTCCTCGACGCTGCCGGCTACGACGCGATCGTCGTCGAGACCGTCGGCACCGGGCAGTCGGAGGTCGAGATCGCGCAGCTCGCCGACACCCGCATCGTGGTCTCCGCGCCGGGCCTCGGCGACGACATCCAGGCGATCAAGGCGGGCGTCCTCGAGATCGCCGACCTCCTGGTCGTGAACCGGGGCGACTCGCCACTCGCGCCGGATACCGAGCGGAGCTTGCGCGAGATGCTGCGGCTCCGGCGCCGGGGACCCTGGGAGGTCAAGGTCCTGAGAACGACCGCAACGACGGGCGAAGGCGTGCCGGCGCTCGTCGACGCGATCGAAGCGCACGGCGCCTTCGCCGGGCGCGGCCGCCGCCTCCGCACGCCGGTGCCGGCGACGATCGACGACGTCGCAGCGGTCGACCGCGCGATCGCCACGCGGCGGTCGGTGCGAGCGTTCCTGCCGCGGCTCGTGCCGCGCGCGACAGTCGAGGAGATTCTGGCGGTGGCGAGCCGCGCACCGAGCGGCACCAACACCCAGCCCTGGAGGGTTCGCGTGCTGGCGGGCGAGGCGAAGGACCGGCTCTCGCGGGCGGTCGCGGCGGCGTACGACGCCGGCGAAGCGCATCCCGAGTTCCACTACTACCCGACCAAGTGGTTCGAGCCCTATCTCGCGCGGCGCCGGAAGATCGGCTGGGATCTCTACGGGCTGCTCGGGATCGGCCGCGGCGACAAGGCCAGGATGCACGCGCAGCACCGCCGCAACTACCTCTTCTTCGACGCGCCGGTCGGCATGATCTTCACGATCGAGCGGGATCTCGAGCTGGGCAGCTGGCTCGACTACGGGATGTTCCTGCAGAACATCATGGTCGCAGCGCGCGCCCGCGGCTTGGACACCTGCCCGCAGGCGGCGTGGATGGAGTTTCCGAAGACGATCGCCGCCGAGCTCGGATTGCCCGAGAGCGAGCAGGTCGTCTGCGGGATGAGCCTCGGCTACGCGGACCCCGACCCGCCGGAGAGCCGGCTCGTCACCGAGCGCGAGCCGGTACCGGGCTTCGCGCGCTTCGCGGGTTTCGAGTGATGAACACGCCTACGCGGGGTGACTAACCCCGCTTCGCGATTAGCACCGCGTCGTCGACGACTTTAAGCGGGGTACCGCCCCAGAGCAGGGCGGCGTAGAAGTGGTTCACGAGTTTGGTCTTCTGCAGCGCGTCCCACTTTGCCTGGTCGAGCAGGATCACCTGGCCGGTCATGCCCATCTCGCCGATGATCGTGAACACGCCCTGCACGACGGGGCCGGCGGGATCCTTGTCCCACTTGACCTGTTCGACGTTGCCGATCGACTTGAGCTCGCCTCCCGGATAGACGGAGTACACGCCGTTCGCGCCGTTGCCGACGCGCAGCGAGCACGCGATGCGCGTCCCTCTTGGCTTGGCTGGACCAGGCGCTGACATGGAGGTTTCGCGGGAAGACGGCCGTGAGTATCGCAGATTCCGCCTCGGCTTCGCCATCCCCGCCCAGAGCCGCGGATCCAGATCTCGCTAGAATCCCGCCATGCCCGCGCTCAAGACCAGCATCAACCCGCGCTCCGAGGAATTCCGCGCCAACGGCGCCGCGATGGCGGCACTCGTGCAGGACCTGCGCGACAAGGTTGCCAGGGCCGCGCTCGGCGGCGACGAGGCGGCGCGCGCAAAGCACGTGGCCCGCGGCAAGCTCCTGCCGCGCGAGCGCGTCCGGCAGCTGCTCGACCCGGGGTCGCCCTTCCTCGAGCTGTCGCAGCTCGCCGCGCTCGACATGTACGACAACGAAGCGCCCTGCGCCGGCATCGTCACCGGCATCGGCCGGGTGTCGGGGCAGGAGTGCGTGATCGTCGCCAACGACGCCACCGTCAAGGGCGGCACCTACTATCCGCTGACGGTGAAGAAGCATGTCCGCGCCCAGGAGATCGCGGGGGAGAACCGGCTGCCGTGCCTCTACCTCGTCGACTCGGGGGGCGCGAACCTGCCCCGGTGGGAGGACGTGTTCCCCGATCGCGATCACTTCGGACGGATCTTCTACAACCAGGCGAACCTGTCGGCGCAAGGCATCCCGCAGATCGCGCTGGTGATGGGCTCGTGCACCGCCGGGGGCGCGTACGTGCCGGCAATGGCGGACGAATCGATCATCGTCAAGGGCCAGGGCACGATCTTCCTCGGCGGCCCGCCGCTCGTGAAGGCGGCCACCGGCGAGGAGGTCACGCCGGAGGAGCTCGGCGGCGCCGAGGTGCACACGCGCCAGTCGGGGGTCGCCGACCACTACGCGCTCAACGACCAGCATGCGCTCGCGATCGCGCGCCGGATCGTCGCCAACCTGAACCGGCGGAAGCACCTCACCCTCGGCGTCGCCGAGCCGGCCGAGCCGCTCTACCCGCCGGAGGAGCTCGGCGGCGTGATCCCGAGCGACGTCCGCAAGCCCTACGACGTGCGCGAGGTCATCGCCCGCATCGCGGACGGCTCGGAGCTCGACGAATTCAAGGCGAACTACGGCACGACGCTCGTCACCGGTTTCGCCCGCATCTGGGGCTACCCGATCGGCATCGTCGCCAGCAACGGGATTCTCTTTTCCGAGTCGGCGCTGAAGGGCGCGCACTTCATCGAGCTGTGTGCGCAGCGCGGCATTCCGCTGCTGTTCCTGCAGAACATCACCGGCTTCATGGTGGGCAAGAAGTACGAGGCGGGCGGCATCGCGAAGGACGGCGCGAAGATGGTGACCGCGGTGTCGTGCGCGCGGGTGCCGAAGTTCACCCTGATCATCGGCGGGTCGTTCGGCGCCGGGAATTACGGGATGTGCGGCCGCGCCTACGGCCCGCGCTTCCTCTGGATGTGGCCGAACGCCCGGATCAGCGTGATGGGCGGCCAGCAGGCGGCCAGCGTGCTCGCGACGGTGAAGCGCGACGGCATCGAGGCGAAGGGCGGCGCGTGGTCGCAGAAGGAGGAAGAGGCGTTCAAGCGGCCGATCCTCGAGCAGTACGACCGCCAGGGCCACCCCTACTACGCGACCGCGCGCCTCTGGGACGACGGCGTGATCGCGCCCGAGGACACCCGGCGGGTGCTCGCGCTCGGGCTCTCGGCCGCGCTCAACGCGCCGATCGAGGAGACGAAGTTCGGCGTGTTCCGGATGTAGCGGCGATGTCGATCCACGAAGCGACCGTCGAATGGCGCCGGCTCACGCCGGACTTCGAGTATGCGACCTACGATCGCGGGCACTGGCTCGCCTTCGGCGAGGACCTCCGGATGCCGGGGACCGCGGCGCGGGCCAACATCCCGCCGACCGCGCCCGCCTCGCCCGGCGTCGATCCGGAGCAGGCGTTCGTGGCGTCGCTCTCGAGCTGCCACATGCTGTGGTTCCTGCACGTGGCGTGCGCCGCCAAGCTGGTCGTCGACCGTTACGTCGACCGGGCGGCCGGCGTGCTCGAGGAGAACGGCGAAGGCAGGCTGGCGATGACGCGGGTGATCCTCAAGCCGTCCGTGACCTTTAGCGGCGCGCTGCCGACCGAGGCCGACGTGCGCGCTTTGCACGACCGCGCGCACGCGAAGTGCTTCATCGCGAACTCGGTCAAGACCGAGGTGGTCGTCGAGCCCGAGTTCGACTAGGGGACGCCGCGGCCTAGCCGCGGAAGCGCCGCTCCAGGTCGCTCACGCTCGCGACGAGCGCATCCAGGTCGGGCATCTGCCCCTGCGGCGTCAGCCGGTCCACGACGTCGGGGAGGATCTGCGACAGGCCGACCGAGGCCTCCGACTCGGTGAGGCCGGCCTGCGACGCGAGCTGCGACAGGCCGTCGCGGCCGAACACCTGCGCGATGATCTCGGGCGAGATCGGCAGGTTGGCGCCGGTGCCCACCCAGGACTTCGCCTGGTCCGCGTACCCCATCCGCTGGAACTGCTCGAGCAGGCCGCCCAGGCCGCCCATGTTCCCGGCATTGCCCCCGAGTCCCCCGCCACCCTGACGGTTGGCAAGCATCGAGAGCACGAGCGGGAGCAGTGTCATGAGCACGCTGCTCATGCCGCCGCCCTGCGACCCGGCCGGCTGCTGGCCCAACCCGCCGCGCCCGCGGGGCGATTGCCGCCCCATCGCCTGATCCAGCCCGCCCTGTGCGAGCCCGCCTAGAAGTTCGTCGAGCAATCCCATGGTCATCTCCTTTGCTGCGCCACCTGAACGGTCTGCCTGGGCGGCGGCTCGATTGTACGGCGTTGAAACGCCGGGGTCCCGGCGCCATCCGTGGCACGATGCTCGCACCGACCGCTCGCTCCGCTGACCCATGCAGCCCACGATCTACGATCGCCCCGAGCACGACCAGCTCCGCTCGACCGTCGCGCGCTTTCTGGCCGAAGCGGTCGAGCCGCATGGCGAGCGGTGGGAAGAGCAGGGCTTCGTCCCGCGGGAGGTGCTCCGCAAGCTGGGCGGCCTTGGCCTGCTCGGCATCACGTATCCGCCCGAGTACGGCGGCACGGGCGCGGATGCGATCACCTCGGTCGTGTTTCAGGAGGCCCTGTCGCGCTCGACCTTCGGCGGCTTCATCGTCACGGTGCTCGACCACACCGACATGGCCGGCCCGCATCTCGTCCGGGCCGGGACGAAAGCCCAGCTCGACCGCTATCTCCGCAGGGTGATCGCCGGAGAGCTGATCACTGCGATCGCGATCACCGAGCCGGACGCGGGCTCCGACGTCGCGGCGATCCGCACCCGCGCCAGGCGCGACGGGGACGGCTGGGTCCTGAACGGGACCAAGCTTTTCATCACGAACGGCGTGCACGGCGACCTCTGCTTCGTGGCGGCGCGGACCGACGCCGTGGCGAACGGCGCGCGCGGCATCTCGATCTTCATCGTCGAGAAGGGCACGCCCGGCTTTCGCGTCGGCCGGGCGCTCCGGAAGCAGGGCTGGCTCTGCTCCGACACCGCCGAGCTCGTGTTCGAGGACTGCCGGCTCGACGCAGACGCGCTGCTCGGGGAGGAGAACGGCGGCTTCTACGCGATCATGCGCAACTTCCAGACCGAGCGGATCGCGCTTGGCGCCATGGCGGTCGGACATTGCCTCACGGCGCTCGAGCTCACCCATCGCTATGTGAACGAGCGCCAGGCGTTCGGCGGCGCGCTGTGGGACCTGCAGGTCATCCGCCAGCGCCTCGCGATGCTGGAGGCGAAGACTGCGGCCGCGCGCCAGCTCCTCTACCACTGCGCCTGGCTCGCCGGCGAGAATCGCGACTGCGTGCGTGAGGTGTCGATGCTGAAGGCGCTCACCGGCGAGCTCGCGAACGAGGTCCTGTACGCGTGCCAGCAGTTCCACGGCGGCATGGGGTACATGCGCGAGACCGCGATCGAGCGCCTGGTGCGCGATGCCCGCGTGCTGGCGATCGGCGGCGGCGCGACCGAGGTCATGCTCGAGGAGGTGGCGAAGCGCTTCGCGGGCTGAGGCGTCGTGTCCCGGGACCATCCACTATCATTCACGCTGCCCACACCATGACCCATCAAACGATCGAGATCGAGCATCGCCCCGCCGGCATCGGCGTCGTGTGGCTCAACCGGCCGGACCTGCGCAACGCGTTCGACGACACGATGATCGCGGAGCTCACGGCCGCCTTCGGTGCGCTCGAGGCGGACGCCGAGGTGCGGGCGGTGGTGCTGGCGGGCCGCGGACCGGTGTTCTGCGCCGGCGCCGACCTCCACTGGATGAAGCGGATGGCCGGCTACACGTTCGAGCAGAACTACGAGGACGCGCTCGGCCTCGCGAGGATGCTGAACGTTCTGCGCACGCTCGGGAAGCCGACCGTGGCGCGCGTGCACGGGCACGTATTCGCCGGGGGGATGGGCCTCGTCGCGGCGTGCGACATCGCGCTCGCGGCGCGCGGCGCCGAGTTCTGCATCTCGGAGGTGAAGCTCGGGCTCATCCCGGCCGTGATCTCCCCCTATCTGATCGCTTCGATGGGCGAGCGCGCGGCGCGCCGCTACATGCTGACCGCCGAGCGGTTTGGCGCCGAGGAGGCGTACCGCATCGGGTTCGTACACGCCTGCGTGGACGCTACGGAGCTCGATCCGGCGATTGACGCGCTTGTACGCCACCTGCTCGCGGGCGGCCCCGCGGCCCACGCCGCGACGAAGGATCTCATCCGCGCGGTCGCCGCCCGCCCGGTCTCCGAAGACCTGATCACCGACACGGCGACCCGCATCGCCGCCATCCGCGCCTCCGACGAGGGCAGGGAGGGCATCCAGTCGTTCCTCGAGAAGCGCAAGCCGGCGTGGGTTGCGATGCCGAGCGGAAAGAAGTAGCGTGATGCGCTGTTTGGGTCGCGCATCCATGAGCAATGTCATGCCCAAGTCGAAGCGCCTGAAGAGTCAGCTGCAGTCCAAGACCTCGTGGGAGCTCGGGAGGGACCTCTTCGGCGCTGATCGCTCTCCTCCCGAAGCGAGGAACGTGTCCGGGCGCGTCAAGGATCTGATCCGTGCGAAGGTCCGTGCATGTGCTGTGCCTGGAGCCGCTCTCCGACACCGACGCACCTCGACTGGATGAGCGGCCGGCGCTTCCGGCTCATCCTGGCCTAGCCGGCGCGAATGTTCGCCAGGATCCTGATCGCCAACCGCGGCGAGATCGCGTGCCGGGTGATCCGCACCGCGCGCCGGCTCGGCGTGAAGACGGTCGCCGTCTACTCCGAAGCCGACGCGCGCGCGCAGCACGTCCTCGCCGCCGATGAGGCGTACCTCATCGGGCCGCCGCCGGCCAGGGAGAGCTACCTCCGCGGCGACCGCATCCTCGAGATCGCCAAGCGCGCCGGCGCACAGGCGATCCACCCCGGCTACGGATTCCTCTCGGAGAACGAGGCGTTCGCCGACGCTTGCGAGAAGGCGGGCGTGGCGTTCATCGGCCCGCCGGCCGCCGCGATCCGCGCGATGGGGTCGAAGAGCGCGGCGAAGCGGATCATGGAG
>DATEDA010000238.1:0-36136 GCA_035286595.1 Burkholderiales bacterium
GGCGCACCTCCTCGCGCTCGAGCGCCTGCTCGCGGGCCAGCCGGGCGGGATCTACAACCTCGGCTCGAGCCGCGGCTACACCGTGCGCGAAGTGATCGAGCTCGCCCGGAAGATCACCGGTCACCCGATTCCATCGACCGATGCGCCGCGCCGGCCCGGCGATCCGGCGGTGCTCGTGGCGAGCCCCGAGAAGGCGCGCCGCGAGCTCGGTTGGCAGCCGCGCTTCGCGGCGCTCGAGACGATCGTCGAGACGGCGTGGGCGTGGCACCGACGCGAGGCCGGCCTGGCAGGCTGAGGCCGGGATTCGCCGGTTGAATTCCCGCGTTCCGCCCGCACTTGGACCCCGACGGCGCATCGGCCGCGAGGAGCGAAGCACATGACCGAGTTCGTACTGCCGGAAACCGAAGCGAAGAAGCTGCGCGACCTCGCGCTGCTCGTCTACGCCATGCAGGCGATCGGCTTCCTGCTGTGGCCGACCTGGATCGTCGGCGCGGTGATCAATTACGTGAAGATCGGCGAAGCGCGCAACACCTGGCTCGAGACGCACTTCAACTGGCAGCTGCGCACCTTCTGGGTCTGGCTCGCCGGGATGATCGTCGGGTTCATCCTCCTGGTGGTGAAGATCGGCTGGCTCGTGAACGTCGCGGTCACGATCTGGGCGATCTACCGCGTCGTGAAGGGCTGGCTGTATCTCAACGACCGCAAGCCGATGTACGACGCTTTGGTGTAGCAGAGGAGCCCTGCGAATGGCCACCATCGACCAGCAAAGCGCGACCGAGCCGCTGCCCTCCGTGGTCACCGTTGCGCACGTCGTCTATGCCTTGCACACGTTCGCGATCGTCGTCGGCATCGTGGGCTCGCCGACGGTCATCGGTAGCTTCCTCGGCAGCGTGCCGTCGATCATCGCCGTGATCCTGAACTATGTGAAGCGCGGCGATGCGCGCGGCACCTGGGTGGACTCGCACTACCGCTGGCAGATCCGGACGTTCTGGTTCGCCCTGCTGTGGTTCGTGATCGCGGTTCTCGTGATCGCCGTGCTGGGAATCGTGCTCATCGGGATCCCGATCGGCATCGCGATCCTCATCGCGGTCACCCTCTGGCTCATCTACCGCATCGCGCGCGGCTGGCTGCGGTTGCGCGACCGGCGCCCGATGTACGTGTAGTAGTTCCGCGTTCCGGCGCCCGCCTGGCGCGCCCGGTGCAGTAGTTCCCCCTTCCGGCGAGCGCCTGGTCTCGTTGTTGCTAAAGCTGTCCCGGGGTCGGGGTAACCCCCTGACTGGGGATGATTTTTTCACGGATTTCCCGTGGGGCAATGACGAGCATCCGACAGCGCTTCGGCAGGATCGGCACGGTGATCGCGGCGCTGGCGCTCGGGGTCGCGAGCGCCGCCGCGCGTGCCGACATCTACGTGCTGGTCGAGAAGAACGGCAGCGTGCGGTTCTCCAACGTTCCCAACGATCCGCGCTACCGGCTGTACCACCGCGAGCCGACCGAGCACAAACTGAAGGACGTGTCCGAGGCCCGGAACCTGCGCAACCCCGGGGACTATCGCCTGCGCGCGCCGTGGGGCCGGAAGATCGAGCCCGCGGTGCTGGCAAACCCGCGGCTTGCCAGAAAGCCCTTCCAGGAGCACGTCGTGGAGGCCGCGAAGGAGACCAACCTCGACCCGGCGCTGATCCACGCCGTGATCGTCGCGGAGTCGAACTACAACCCGAACGCGGTGAGCGCGAAGGGCGCGCAAGGGCTCATGCAGCTCCTGCCGGACACCGCGCGCCGCTACGGCGTGATGAAGAAAGAGATCCGGCAGCCGGAGAAGAACATCAAGGCTGGCGCCCAGTACCTCGCCGATCTGATGCAGATGTTCGACGGCGATGTCCAGCTCGCGCTCGCGGGCTACAACGCCGGCGAGAACTCCGTCGTCCGTCACGGCAACCGCATCCCGCCCTACGCCGAGACCCGCGCGTACGTCCCGCGCGTCCTGAACACCTACGACCAACTCCGGCTGCGCTAGAAGCTCGCGCTGCGCTCTAGCGCGCCGCGTCGTGGACCCACCTCAGAGCCGCGTCCTGTGCGCTCTGCGAGGCGGCGGCGTTCGGGTGATTGACGAAGAAGACGACCGCGAAGCGGCGGCCGTTGCGGTCGAGCACGTAGCCGGCGAGCGAGCGCACGTCGCTCAGCGACCCGGTCTTGATGTGTGCCTGGCCGGACACGCGATCCGACTTCAGCCGCTTCTTCATCGTGCCGTCGTGGGCGACGAGCGGCAGCGTGGCGATGAACTCGGGCATCACCGGGCTGCGGTACGCGGCGACGAGCAGCCGCCCGAGCCCCTCGGCGGTGATCCGGTCGCTGCGCGACAGGCCCGAGCCGTTCTCGATGACCAGCTCCGGAAGCTCGAGGTTGCGCGCCGCGAGCCACGCCTGCACCGCGCGCGCCGAGCGGTCGTACCGGCCCGGGAGCTTGAGGGTCTCGGCCGACAGCGTGAGGAAGACCTGCCGCGCCATCACGTTGTTGCTGAACTTGTTCATGTCGCGCAGGACGTCGGCGGCCGGCGGCGAGTCGAAGGACGCAAACGGCGTCGCCCCGGCCGGCGCCCGGCCCGCGCGCACGCCGCCGTGGAACGCGCCGCCGAGCTCCGACCACAGTGCCTTGAACACGCCGTGCAGGTACTCGTCGGGGGGGAACGGTGCGAGGTTCCACACCCGCTCGCCGCAGCTCGCGGGCAGCGCGCCGGAGAAGTTCGCGCGGACGTTGGCGCCCGCCCGCTGCAGGTCGTAGCGGAGGCCCGCGCGCCAGTCGCCGCACGGCCCATCGACGAGCCGCACGCTCGAGCTCACCTCGAGCTGCGGGAGCTTCGGCTCGGGCACCACGGCGACGCCTTGCCCCGCGGCGTTCGGCAGGAAGAAGAACCGCACCGCCTTGTAGTTGACGAGGAGCGCGTCGGCGCCGACGTTGTACGGGCGGAGCTGCTCGTTGTCGAACTCCGCCGAGTCGTGGTCGCCGACGTCGAAGTAGCTCCGGTCGAGCACGAGGTCGCCGCGGATCTCGCGCAGCCCGCGCGCGCGCAAGCCGCGCAGGAAGAGCCAGAAGTTCTCGATCGTGAGCCGCGGGTCGCCGTGGCCCTTGAGCACGAGGTCGCCGTCGAGCACGCCGTCCTGCATCCGACCGAGCAGGTACGCCTCGGTCTTCCAGGTGTAGGTCGGCCCCAGGAGCTCCAGCGCGGCGAGCGCGGTGACCAGCTTGATCGTCGAGGCCGGGTTCATCGGCCGCGAGGCGTTGAAGATCACCGTCGGCCGCGCCGCGTCGACCTCCTGCGCGTAGAGCGCGACCGCCGAGTGCGGGAGTCCGGCGCGCGACAGCGCCTGGGCGACCGGGGAAGGCAGCGCGTCGGCGAGCGCCGCCGACGCGAAGCACGCGAGCGCGGCGGCGGCGAGACGGAGGTTCATCGCGCGCGAGTATGGCGCCTTGACCACCCCCTTTGACAGGAGGGGCAAGCGAGCTCAGCCGAACCCGCGGCGCGCGTTGAACCGCGACCCGCGGGCGAGCTGCAGGTAGAGCTGCTTCTCCGACTCGGTCGGGAACTCGGGCGTGATGATGCGCAGGCAGGCGAGCAGGTCGCCCCGCCCGCCGTCGGGCTTCGGCAGGCCGCGGCCGGGCAGGCGGAACGTCTTGCCCGACGTCGCGCCGGCCGGCACGTGAATGCGGAACGGCTTCTCGAGGGTCGGGATGTCCACGACCGCGCCGAGCACCGCCTCCCACGGCGCGATCGGCAGGTAGAACCAGACGTCGGTGCCGAGCAGCCGGAACAGGTGGTGGCGCTTGTAGGCGACCATCGCGTAGAGGTCGCCGGGCGGGCCGCCGTTCGCCCCGGGGCCGCCCTGGCCCTTGATCCGGAGCCGCTGGCCATCGACAGCGAGCTTGGGGACGCGGACCTCGACCGTGCGCGCCGAACGCTCCGACCCGCCGTTCGTGCCGCGTTCCGCCGCGGCGACGGCGAGGGTCGCGGTCGCGCCGCGGATCGCCTCCTCGAGCGTGATCTGCGCGCTCGCCTCGTAGTCGTCGCCTCGAACGCGCTCGCCGCCGGTTTCGGTGCGCTCCGCGCGCCGCCGTGCGAAGCGCTGGAAGAGGCCGGCGCGCCGGTCCGGCGGCGGCTCGTCGCGCGGTTCGCGCTCCCATCGCGGGGGGATGGTGTCCGCGTCTGGTGCGGGCGGCAAGGTGTCACCGAGGTGGACGGCGGGATTTGCCGTCTCGGCGTCAGTCTCGGCGCTCAGCTCGCGCTCGGTGGCCTCGAGCTCGCGCTCCATCGCCTCGAGGTCGTAGCGCACTCGCTTGTCCATGTCGCGCAGGACCTGGTAGGCGAGCGTGATCTCCTTGAACCGGTCCTCCGCCCCAGGGTCGCTGGACGTATCCGGGTGGTACCGGCGGGCAAGCCGACGATAGGCGACCTTGATCTCCTCCGGGCTGGCGGAGCGGGTGACGCCGAGGATCTCGTAGTAGTCGGTCTGCACCGGAAGCGGCTAGCTCGAGCGGGTCCTGCCCGGGGGCCGTGCGCCGCACCGAGTCTTGGAATCCTGCCCCCTCCGCGGGTCCCGCTCAAGGGAGTTTGCTGCGGAATTTGTCACGCCGAGGGCATTTTTCCAGGGTGGCCGAGCGGCCGGGGGGGCTTGCCGGGGGGGGCCTCGGTCATGGGGCGCGCGGCGATCGGGTTTGCGAACGATCAAATGGGCCTGCCGGGCCAACGGGCAGGATCGGGACTCGATGGGTGCTCCCCCGATGATGTCTCGACTGCTTCGCCCCAGGATCCTCGTCCCGGCCCTGATCACGCTCGCGGTCGCGGCCGGCCTCGGTGCCCGGGCGGTGCTCGGGACGCGGGTCGAGGGTGCGCAGGTCGCGCGCGCCGAGATCGTCCAGACGATCGTGTCGACCGGGCGGGTCATCAGCCCGTCACGGATGCAGATCGGCAGCGTCGTCCTGGGCAACCTGGTCGCGGTCAACGTGCGGGAGGGCAACACCGTGAAGGCCGGGCAGGTGCTCGCGCGGCTCCGCGACGACGAGGCCCGCGCCGCAGTCGACCAGGCGCGCGGCGCGCTCCGCGAAGCCGGGGAGCGGATGATGCAGCTCGAGCGCGTCGGCGGCCCGGTCGCGGAGCAGGCGCTCAACCAGGCCGAGGCGAGCTTCGTGCTTGCGGAAGAGGAGTACTCGCGGGTGCGCCGCCTGCACGACAGCGGCTACTACGGCAAGGCGAAGCTCGACGAGGCCGAGCGCAACCTCGCGACCGCCCGCGCGCAACGCGAGAGCGCCCGCGCCCAGGCCGAGTCGAACCGCCCGACGGGCGCCGACCACGCCCTCGTGATCTCGCGGCGCGCGCAGGCGCAGGCCGCGCTCGAGGCCGCCGAGGCGCGGCTCGCGAACACGCGCATTGCCGCACCCGCGGACGGAACCGTCCTGAAGCGGCTGGTCGAGCCGGGCGACGTCGTCCAGCAGGGCAAGGTGCTGTTCGAGATGGACGTCGCCGGCGAGACCCAGCTCCTCCTCAACGTCGACGAGAAGAACCTGCGCTACCTCGCGCCGGGGCAGCGGGCGGCCGCTTCGGCAGACGCGTTCCCTAACGACCGGTTCGAGGCGGAGATCTTCTACATCTCGCCGCTGGTCGACGCGCAGCGGGGCACCGTCGAGGTGAAGCTGCGCGTGCCGCGACGGCCGGCGTACCTGCGCACCGACATGACGGTCTCGGCGGAGATCGAAGCCGGGCGGAGGAAGGACGCGGTGGTCGTCCCGAGCGACGCCCTGCGCGACGCAGCTGGACGCGCGCCATGGGTGCTCGTGGTGAACGACCACCACGCCGTGCGGCGCCCGGTGAAGCTGGGGTTGCGCGGTGCCGGGCAGACGGAAATCGTGGAGGGTCTCGCGCCCGGCGACATCGTCATCCCTGCGACCGAGACGAACGTGGGCGAAGGGCAACGGGTCCGGGTCGACGTCAAGCGGTGAACTCCCTCTCCCCTGAGGGGAGGGCTACGGTGAGGGGCGCCAATGTCGTTCGAGTGGATCGTCGCGCTGCGCTTCCTGCGCGAGGGGCGGATGCAGACCCTGCTGATCGTCGCCGGCGTCACGATCGGGGTCGCGGTGATCATCGCGCTGTCCTCCCTCATCGCCGCGCTGCAGGACTCGCTGATCGCGCGCACGCTCGGCACGCAGGCGCACATCACGATCCGCCCGGCGGAGGAGGAGGCGCAACTGGTGCGCGACCGCAGCACGACCGCGGTCGCGGCGCGCATCGAGAAGCGTGCGCAGCGCCTGCGCTCGATCGATCAGTGGGAGGCGATGCTCGTCGAAGCCGAGCGCGCGCCGGGCGTCGTCGCCGCCTCGCCGATGGTCGCCGGCGACGCGTTCGCGACGCGCGGCAACGCGGCCGAGTCGGTCGCGCTGCAGGGCGTGGAGACCGAGCGCTACCGGCGCATCGTCGACATCGATTCCCGGCTCGTCGCCGGGCAGTTCCGGCTCTCGGGGACCGACGCGGTCATCGGCATCGAGCTCGCGGGACGCCTGGGGCTCGGCGTGGGCGACAAGCTGCGCCTGTCGACTGCGCGCGGCCGCGACGACGTCGTCACCGTGGTCGGCGTGTTCGACGTCGGGAACAAGGATCTCAACCGCCGCTGGGTGTTCGTGCCGCTCAAGCTCGCGCAGAACCTGCAGGACCTGCCGGGCGGCGTCTCGACCATCGATCTCACGGTGCGCGAGGTGTTCGGGGCCGAGGCGGTCGCGCAGGCGCTGGAGGCGCGGAGCGGGCTCGAGGTCGAGAGCTGGATGGCGCGCAACGCCCAGCTGCTGCAGGCGCTCGACAACCAGCGGATGACGAACCGCCTGATCCGGATCTTCGTCATCCTGATCGTCGCGCTCGGGATCGCGAGCGTGCTGGTCGTGTCGGTGGTGCAGAAGCAGAAGGAGATCGGGATCCTGCGGGCGATGGGCACGAGCCCGCAGCGGGTGATGCGGATCTTCCTCATCCAGGGCGGCCTGGTCGGACTGGGAGGCTCGGCGCTCGGCGCCGGGCTCGGGGCGGGCCTGCTGTGGCTGTTCTCGAGGACCATGACGAACGCCGACGGCACGCCGCTCTTCACGTTCGAGATCGATGTCGAGCTCTTCGCGGCTGCGGTCGCCATCGCCGTCGTGACCGGGCTCGCCGCCGCGGTGGCGCCGGCGCGCCGAGCCTCGAAGCTCGATCCCGTCGCCGCGATCCGCTATGGCTGAGATCCTGCGGCTCGCCGGCGTCCGCAAGTCCTATGGCCTCGGGACCCCGGTGGAGACCGAGGTGCTGCACGGCATCGACCTCGCGATCGGCGCCGGGGAATTCGCGGCGCTCGTCGGCCCGTCGGGCTCCGGCAAGTCCACGCTGCTCAACATCATCGGGCTGCTCGAGCGGCCCACCTCGGGCACGGTCGCGATTGCAGGGCGAGACACCGGGACGCTCGACGAGGCGGGGCTGACGGAGCTGCGCGGGCGGACGATCGGGTTCGTGTTCCAGTTCCATCACCTGATCCCGGCGTTCAACGCGGCGGAGAACGTGATGATGCCGATGCTCGTCGACCGGGGGCGGCGCGATGCGCCGATGCGCGAGAACGCACTGGGGCTGCTCGACCGCGTCGGGCTCGCCGCGTCGGCCGAGAAGAAGCCGTCGCAACTCTCCGGCGGCCAGCAGCAGCGCGTGGCGATCGCGCGGGCGCTCTCGATGCGGCCGCCGCTCGTCCTTGCCGACGAGCCGACCGGAAACCTGGACACCCACTCCGCCGACGGGATCTTCGACCTGATGCGGCAGTTCAACCGCGAGCACGGCACGGCGTTCCTGATCGTGACCCACGACCCGCGGCTCGCCGAGCGCTGCGATCGGCGGATCGAGCTGGTCGACGGTCAGGTCGCGCGCGGCGCCGGGCCGGCAGGGCTGATCGACTAGCTCTCCTCAGCCCAGGTGCCCGCGCGGATTGAAGGTCGAGAGCTTGGCGAGCTCCGCGTACAGCTGCTTCTCCCGCTCGGAGAGCGCCGTCGGCGTCTCGACCTGGAGCACGCAGTAGAGGTCGCCGTGCCCGCCCTTCGGGGTCGGCAGGCCGCGACCGGCGAGGCGCAGCTTCTGCCCGGCGCGCGAGCCCGGCCGCACCGTGACCTTCACACGCCCGGCGAGAGTGGGCACCTCCACCTCGGCGCCGAGCACCGCTTCCCACGGCGTCACCGGCAGCTCGAGGTACAGGTCGTGCCCGGATGCCTTGAACAGCGGGTGTGGCCGCAGCACGATGTTGAGGTAGAGATCACCTGACGGACCGCCGTTCACGCCCGGGCCGCCTTTGCCCGGTACCCGCAGCCGCTGCCCGTCGGTGGCGCCCTTCGGCACCCGCACCCGGATCGTCTTCGGCACCCGGCGGACCGTGCCGTCGGGCGTGGGCTGCGGCGCCGAGATCTCGAGGGTCACTTCGGCGCCGTGATCCACCTCCTCCAGCGTGAGGTGAGCGGTGACTTCGTAGTCCTGCCCCGGCATCGCGAAGCCGCGCTGGCCGTCGCGCCCTCGCCGTCGCCCGCCGGGGCTGCCGGCGCCGAACCGCTCGAAAAGCTCGGAGAGGTCGATGAAGTCGTTCAGATCGGCCCCCCCCTCGAACCGGAACTCGCGCCCCCACTCTGGCGGCGGCCGGAACTCCTCGCCGGGGCGGTGGCGCCCGAGCTGGTCGTACGCCGAACGCTTCTCCGGCTCCGAGAGCGTCTGATGCGCCTCGTTGATCTCCTTGAACCGCTCCTCGGCGTCCTTCTCTTTCGAGACGTCCGGGTGGTACTTGCGCGCGAGCTTCCGGTACGCCTTCTTGATGTCGTCCTGGGAAGCCTCCCGGGGGACGCCCAGGATCTCGTAGTAGTCCTTGTATTTCATCGCGCGGGATAGATGCCGCCGCCCCGCGTGCCGATCAAGCCCGGGGGACGCATTCCCCCGGCCGGTGGCGCGGGCAAGGGTTACCCGGCGAGCGTTGCGCCCTTGATGACGTTGGCCGGCAGCGGGTCCGGCGCCGGCGAGACCTGGATGTACTTGATGTTCGCGAACGGGAACAGCATCGCCGTTCCGTCGACCTCGATCATGAGGTACTGGTCCTTCAGGAGGTCCTGGACGCGGTGGGTGATGTTGTAACCCGGCGCATCCTGCTGCTTCGGGAAGGCGAAGCCGAGGTTCGTGCCGTCGGTGAAGTGGATGGTCAGACGCCGGTCGGTCATCGGCTCAGCTCGGGATCTTCCACGTGCCGTCCGGCTGCTTGCAGAACGTGAACTCGCTGCGCCCCGTGAGGCCATCGGCCGCATTCGTGAACTCGATGAGCCGGCACTTGCGGCCGGCGCGCTCGAGGGACTTTTGCGGCGTCGCGGTCCCGGAATGGCCCGTCTTCGCGTTGAGCCACGCGTTGGTGTGCCCGTCGGGGAGCTTCTCCAGGGCTTCGAGATAGTTCTTCGTCAGGAGCTGGACGTCCTGCCCGTTCATGCGCGCCATCGGGCCGCCGGCGAGGAAGCCGAGGTTCTGCGCGAGCGCGGCGGGCGCGAGCGCGCACGCGGCAATGACCAGCACGAACCGGGCGAGGTGCATGGCGTCCTCGATCTGAAGGGGGCGGCTCGAAGCATACCAGCGCGATTCGGCCCGTCATCGCGGGCGCTTGCTCTGGCGCCGCCGCTCGCGGAGCAGGTCGGTCGATATTGCGCTGCAACAATCGCGCGCAACGAAACTTTCCCGTGTTCCCCCTTGAAACTACGCGGCCGAGGACCTAAAATTAGCACTCTATCGAGCTGAGTGCTAACAAGGCTTGGCCCGTATCCCGGATCCGCTGGTCTGCCTACCTGTCGGTGAGCGGCCACACACATCTGATGATGGAGGAAAAGTCGATGAAAATCCGTCCTTTGCATGACCGCGTGATCGTCAAGCGCGTCGAACAGGAACGCAAGAGCACCGGGGGCATCGTCATCCCGGACACCGCCGCCGAGAAACCGGACCAGGGCGAAGTGATTGCCGTGGGCCCCGGGAAGCGCAACGACGAAGGCAAGCGCGAGCCGCTCGACGTCAAGGTCGGCGATCGCATCCTGTTCGGCAAGTACTCGGGCAGCACCGTCGTGGTCGAAGGCACCGAGTACCTCGTGATGCGCGAGGAAGACATCATGGGCGTCGTCGCCTGACGCCAGCGCCCAACCAGAATCTAGGAGCTCACAGCAATGCCTGCCAAAGACGTACGTTTCCACGAGGACGCCCGCCACAAGCTGCTCGAGGGCGTCAACATCCTCGCCAATGCCGTAAAGGCGACCCTCGGCCCGAAGGGCCGCAACGTCGTGCTCGAGCGCTCATTCGGCGCGCCCACCATCACCAAGGATGGCGTGTCGGTGGCGAAGGAAATCGAGCTGAAGGACAAGTTCCAGAACATGGGTGCGCAGATGGTGAAGGAGGTCGCTTCCAAGACTTCCGATGTCGCCGGTGACGGCACCACCACCGCCACCGTGCTCGCCCAGGCCATCGTCCGCGAAGGCATGAAGTACGTGGCCGCCGGGATGAACGCGATGGACCTCAAGCGCGGCGTCGACAAGGCGGTCGAAGCGGTGGTCGAGGAGGTGAAGAGGATCTCCAAGCCGACGACGACCTCCAAGGAGATCGCCCAGGTCGGCGCGATCTCGGCGAACGCCGACGAGCAGATCGGCAAGATCATCGCCGACGCGATGGACAAGGTCGGCAAGGAAGGCGTGATCACGGTCGAGGACGGCAAGTCGCTGCAGAACGAGCTCGAGGTCGTCGAGGGCATGCAGTTCGACCGCGGCTACCTCTCGCCCTACTTCATCAACAACCCCGAGAAGCAGATGGCGGTGCTCGAGGACACCTACATCCTCCTGCACGACAAGAAGGTCTCGAGCATCCGCGACCTGCTGCCGCTCCTCGAGCAGGTGGCGAAGGCGGGGAAGCCGCTCCTGATCATCGCCGAGGACGTCGAGGGCGAGGCGCTCGCGACGCTGGTCGTGAACAACCTGCGCGGGATCCTCAAGACCGCCGCGGTCAAGGCGCCGGGATTCGGTGACCGCCGCAAGGCGATGCTCGAGGACATCGCGATCCTCGCCGGCGGCACGGTGATCGCCGAAGAGCTCGGCCTCACCCTCGAGAAGGCCACGCTGAAGGATCTCGGCCGCGCGAAGCGCGTCGAGGTGGGCAAGGAAGAGACCACCATCATCGACGGCGCGGGCGACTCCAAGGGGATCGAAGCCCGCGTGAAGAGCATCCGGCAGCAGATCGAGGAGGCGACCAGCGACTACGACAAGGAGAAGCTCCAGGAGCGGGTCGCGAAGCTCGCCGGGGGCGTCGCCGTGATCAAGGTCGGCGCCGCGACCGAGGTCGAGATGAAGGAGAAGAAGGCGCGCGTCGAGGATGCGCTGCACGCCACGCGCGCGGCGGTCGAGGAAGGCATCGTCGCGGGCGGCGGGGTTGCGCTGCTGCGCGCGCGCAAGGCGCTCGACAAGCTGAAGGGCGCGAACCACGACCAGGACGCCGGGATCAAGATCGTGCACCGCGCGCTCGAGGAGCCGCTTCGTGCGATCGTGGCGAACGCCGGCGAGGAGCCGAGCGTCGTGCTCAACAAGGTCGTCGAGGGCAAGGGCAACTTCGGCTTCAACGCCCAGACCGAGGAGTACGGCGACCTGGTGGAGATGGGCGTCGTCGACCCGACCAAGGTCACCCGCATCGCGCTGCAGAACGCGGCTTCGGTGGCGGGCCTGCTGCTCACGACCGACGTCGGCGTCGCCGAGCAGGTCGAGGAGAAGAAGAACGCCGGCGGCGGCGGCCACGGCCACGGCGGCATGGGCGGCATGGGCGGGATGGATATGGACATGTAACTCGCGCGCCCAGCGCGCGAGTCCATGTCCATGGGGTAGGTTACGAACAGGAGGGAACCCAGGTTCCCTCCCGTTACCCTCCTTCCCGGAAGTTAGAGTCACGAAGGCCCCGCGGTTGCGGGGCCTTTTCTTGTCTGCTAGAGCAGGGTCTGCAGGGCTGGCAGACTCAATGTCGCGGCTCCGCCGAGCCATATCCACATCGACACCGTGGCCTCGGGTTCACGCTCGACGAGGCGCTCGTAGAGCGCCGCCGGCACGCCGCTGAAAAGCAGCGTCGCGCTGGAGAGCAGCATCGAGCTCCAGAACAGCACCCACTCTATGGTCCGGGGGAAAAGCTCAGGCATCAGCGCGGCGGTCACCGGGATCGCGATCTTGAGATAAGGCGAGAAGATCCCGTTCACGATGCACACGCCGAGCACCAGCAGGACCAGGGTGTGGCGATCGAGCATGCGTCGCTCACTGCGCCACGCGCGGGGTGAGCCCCGCGGCGTGGAGGGCGACGAAAAAAGCGACTCGCGCCATCGCCACCCAGAACGCGGCGATCGGCGCGAGGGCGAGGGGCGGCACGATCGAGGGCGTGATGAACGCCACCGGCCGCATCAGCCAGTCGGTGAGCCGCCGGAACCAGCGGAAGATATAGTTGGACGAGTCCGGCGCGAGGAACAGCGAGAACATGAACCGCCCGATCAGGGTCCAGAACAGGATCGCGAAGGCGTAGTTGGGCAGATGGAAATAGAGATAGGGCCACCAGATGTTCTCAGCCGGCATGCCCGATACGCTACCATGAGAACGCAGTGTCTTCGCGGGCAACCACCATTACCGACTCGGTCTGGCAACGCGTCCTGGCGCGCCTGCGGCCGGCGCCGATCGCCACGGCCGACGCGCTGAAGACCTTTCTCGAAGAGCGCGCCTCCCTGATCGCCCAGAAGTGCGCGATCGACTATTGCCGCGGCAAGACCGGGCTCGCGAGCTACGCGCTGTTCACCGAAGCGCCGTTTCTCAAGGCGCTCGACGTCTGCCGCTGGGAAGCATTCGTCGCCGTTCTGGGCGATCTCTTCATCGTGGCCGAAGGACACCTGCGGCCGCAGGTTTCGGCCGAGCAGCATCCCCGGCTATGCGAGGCCCTCGTCGGCCTTTACTCGGCCGCTCTCGCCGCGCTGCCCGCGCCGGCGCACCGGCCCGAGGGCTGGGGCGAGGCCAGCGCATCCTTCGTCCTGCGCTTCAAGACGGCGAGCCTCGGAAAGCCGCAGCAGGCGCTCGATGTCGCCGATCATTCGGCCAGGCGGCTGTTCGAGACCCTGCCGATTCACGCCAGCATGCGGGCGCTGGACCAGGAAGTCGTGTACGGCGCGGTGCGCTTCCGGATGATCGCGGTGAGTCAGGAGATGCAGCGGCGCATCGCCGCCCCTGATCTGGCCAGACGGCTTCTCGTCTAGAACGTGACCTTGTAGGTGCCGTCGGTCTGCTTATCGGCAATGCACTGGTAGAGCCCCTTCTTTCCCTCGAGCTCGTAGGGGATGTTGACCCGGATGCCCGAGTCGCCGGTCGAAGCCTGGATGTTCGACTGCTCCCTGGTGGCGAAAGCCGCCTTGGCGTACTTCGGTTCCTTCTTGGCGGCATCGAGGCACACGTCGTAGGCGGCCTGGTCAGCCTTGCCCCTGGCGCAGCCGGCAAGCGCCAGGGCCAGGGCGAGTGCGCCTGCCACGGCGAGGCGTTCAATGGTAACCATGAGCATAGAAGCGCTATTGTAGAGAAAACGAAAGGCCCGCATCGAGCGGGCCCTTCGCGAACGGACGTCGAGACTGCGGCTACTCGTGGACCGCCCCCTTGACCCACGCCAGCTCGCCCCTGGGAACGCGGATCGAGTCGACGAAATCCTGCATCTCCCTGGACGGCGGCGCCGTCATCAGGCTCACCACCCACGTCACCAGGAACGCCAGGGGCAGGCCGAACAGCGCGCTCGAGATGTTGCGGATGCCGAACCACAGCGGCATGTCGAAATAGCGCGTGCCGACGAGGTAAAAGGCGCAGACGCCGAAGCCGACGATCATGCCGGCAATCGCGCCTGCCCCCGTGGTGCGCTTCCACCAGATGCCCAGCACCAGCGGCGCGAACAGCCCGGCCGCCGCCAGCGAGAACGCCCAGGCGACCATCTGGATGATGCCCGCGGGTCGCGTGCCGGCGACCGCCGCCGCAACGAGGGCGACGGCGACCAGCAGGACGCGCGCCACGACCAGGCGCCGCACCGTGGTGGCCTTCGGGTCGATCATCTTGTAGTAGATGTCGTGGCTGAGCGCGTTGGCGATGGCGAGCAGCAGGCCGTCGGCGGTCGAGAGCGCCGCCGCCAGGCCGCCCGCCGCGACCAGGCCGGAGATCACGTACGGCAGGCCCGCGATCTCAGGCATCGACAGGACGATGATGTCCTGGTTGATGATGAACTCGCCGAGCTGCAGGATGCCGTCGCTGTTGGCGTCCTTGATCGTGAGCAGGCCGCCGACCTGCGACCAGTTCTGCACCCAGGCGGGCAGCGAGGCGATCGGCTGGCCGATCACGTTCGAGTAGACCTCCAGCTTGGCGAACGCGGCGTAGGCCGGCGCGGTGAAGTAGAGCAGGAAGATGAAGAAGATGCTCCAGCCCACCGAGGTACGCGCATCGCGCACGTTCGGCGTCGTGAAGTAGCGCATCAGGATGTGCGGCAGCGACGCCGTCCCGATCATCAGGGTCAGCACCAGCGCCCAGAAGTTGTTGAACTCGACCCAGCTGAACGCGCCCTTGGCGTCGACATAGGCTGCGGCATGCGGCTTGAGGATCCCGAGCGCGCCCTCGAACTGCGAGATCTGCTGCAGCACACTCCCGTAGGCGAGCTGCGGTATCGGATTGCCGTAGAGCTTGAACGACAGCCAGACCACCGGCGTCAGGTAGGCGATGATGAGGATGATGTACTGCGCGACCTGGGTCCAGGTCACCGCGCGCATCCCGCCGAGCATCGAGCACACCAGGATGCCGAGCAGCCCGACGAAGATGGCGACCTCGAACGGAATGTCGAGAAAGCGCGAGGTGATGATGCCGATGCCGAAGGTCTGCGCGACGATGTAGGTGAAGGACGCGCAGAACAGCACGATCACGCCGCAGACGCGCGCGGTGTTGCCTTCGTAGCGCACGCCCAGGAAGTCGGGTACCGTGAACTGCCCGAACTTGCGCAGGTAGGGCGCGAGCAGCACGCCGACCAGCACGTAGCCGCCGGTCCAGCCCAGCACGTAGCCGAGGCCGCCGTAGCCCGCCAGGTACAGGCCGCCCGCCATCGAGATGAACGACGCCGCGCTCATCCAGTCGGCGCCGGTGGCCATGCCGTTGAAGAACGGCGGCACCACGCGCCCGGCCACGTAGTACTCCGAGAGCTCGGAGGTTCGCGACAGGATGCCGATGTAGGCATACACGCCGATGGTCAGGAACACGAAGCAATAGCCGATAATTCTGTTCGACACCCCCATCTGCTCCAGGATCGCGAGGAGGATCACGAAGCCGATGAAACCCCCGGCGTAGCCGCCGTAGATCTTGCCGAGGTTGTCGACGAAACGCTTGGATTGGGTCGCCATTTGAAAGTCCCTCCCGGCCGGTCAGTCTTCAGCCACGCCGAATTCTTGGTCGATCCTGTTCTGCGCGCTCGCGTTCCAGAAGCACAGGACCACGTACGAGATCAGCGAGCCCTGCGCGGCCATGTAGAAGCCGAGCGGAAAACCGAAGATCACGATCGAGTTGAGCTGCACCGCGAAGGCCGGGATGATGAAGCTGAAGAACACCCACAGCGCCATGATGATCCACATCAGGCGGGATGTTTTCCGCCAGTACGCCTCGCGTTTCGCGGGCGCCATGTCAAGCGTCTTCCCCTGCTCAGCCATCTCCCCCTCCTATGATCGGGTGGTCGTGACGACGAAGTTCGCGTACGAGCCTACTCTCGGTCGTAAGCCCGAAGATTGGAGCGGGATGCTTACACCAAGCTTACAATGGCGAAAATAAGAGCACGCTCGCCGCACTGCACAAGTGCTGCTGCACGAGGCTTGCGATAGCCTCGAAACCAGCGCGCGGGCGAGTCCGCTGTGGGACCGGAGGGGGAGCGACGTGCGCATCCTGATCGCCGAGGACGACGCGATGTTGGCCGACGGGCTTACGTACAGCCTGCGGGACACCGGCTATTCGGTCGATCGCGTGACGACCGGCGTCGAAGCCGATGCCGCCCTCAGCACGAGCGAGTTCGACCTGCTGATCCTCGACCTCGGCCTGCCCAGGATGAGCGGGCTCGAAGTGCTCAAGCGCCTGCGATCGCGCGGGAGCCCGGTTCCAGTCCTGATCTTGACCGCCGCCGACGGCGTGGACGACCGGGTGCGTGGCCTCGACATGGGGGCCGATGACTACCTGGCGAAGCCCTTTGTGCTCGCCGAGCTCGCGGCACGCGTGCGCGCGCTGACGCGCCGCGGTCGTTCGGCGGCCGCCGGAGCGACGCTGCAGCACGGCGACCTGAGCTACGACCAGGTCGGCAAGGTCGCCGCGATCAGGGGCCAGACGCTCGATCTCTCGGCGCGCGAGCTGGCGCTGCTCGAGATCTTTCTGCAGCGACCGGGCCACATGGTGAGCAAGGAGCGGATCGTCGATCTCCTGTGCCAGTGGGGCGATGAGTTGAGCACCAACGCGGTCGAGGTCTACATTCACCGGCTGCGCCGCAAGCTCGAGTCGGGCGGCGTGGAGATCACCACCGTGCGCGGGCTGGGCTATTGCCTGCAGAAGGTCCGTGCTGCGTGAGGCCAAGCAGCGCGACGGACCGCGCGTCGCGGAATCGTCGCGGGTGGCCTTGCGGCCCCGGCGTCGCTATAATCGCGCCTCCTCGCGCCGCCGGTCGGCGGCGCTGCCAAGGCGGTCCGCAGTTGGCGGATCGCCCGGCCCGGCCAAGTAGCTCAGTTGGTAGAGCAGCGGACTGAAAATCCGTGTGTCGCTGGTTCGATTCCGGCCTTGGCCACCAACGATTTCGCCTCGCGTGGCAGGGCAAGATCGAACGCGGATCGAAACCCGCTCAGGAGCTGACGCCGGCTCGGCGTCGCTGAAGCGAGCCGTGCGCGACGGACTGCTACAGCCGTCCGGCCCGCTGTGACAGACGGAACCGCGCCAGCCGCGACGCGACCTCCTCGCCGTCCAGCAGCAGGTCGAGACACCGTCCCAGGTCGGGGTGGTAGCCGGCCAGGGTGAGGGCAACGTCGTCAGCCGGGACGGGGTACCAGCGGTCCTCGCCGACGTACCGCATCTCGAAGCGCGCCTCCACCGCCGTCGAGAGAAAGTCCTGGACCTCGCGATTCCACGCGCGGTCGCCGCCGGGCGCCGCCGGTTCGCGCACGCAAAGGTCGTCGAGCTTCATGTTGTCGTCCCTTCGTGTTGCTCCTCTTTCGCGCCCGGCTTTTCGCGTCGACTTGTCGCCGGCTCGCAAGGCTATCGGATGAGGCAAGCAACCGCCGTGCTTAAGCCCCGATTCGGCCCCGCCGAGCGGCGTTTCCGGGTCGTCGGTGTGGCGAAGTCCACACAAATGTCGGGGGTCCGTCGTCCGGAAGGCCGCTGGTGCCGGTCCCCGGAACCACGAATCCGGGCGGTTGAGCGCCTGGCGCGCTGTTTTCTCGACGAATGCTGACCAGGGAGCGACACGGCGCGGCGCCCGCGCGGGCGAAAGTCACACCTGGCCCGGAGCGTGCTTGCCCGTTTCAGCGTATCGGACGACCGGGTGCACGGACCAGCGAGGTAGATGAGGAAAATCGAGGATCTGCTGCAGGGCGGCAAGGCGACGACCTTCGAGATGCTCCAGCAAGTGGCGCTCGAAGACCTCGACGAAGCCGTGGCGGTGCTCAAGCGCCACAAGCCTGCGGACGAGGTCTGCAACGCCTTGAAGGCCCTCATCGCGATGGCGCCGCTCGCGCAGTTCCAGACGCTGAGCGCCGTGTACCGGAAGCACTGCGGGTAGCCGGCAGGTGAGACTCGACCAACGCGTGACTGGGGGAAACGAATGATCCGCTTCGAGGACGGCCGGCTCTACGTGGAGCCGCGGGAGAGCGTGCTCTTCTTCGCCCGCGTCGGCGAGGCACGCATCCGATGCTACGTCGACCGGGCGACGCTCGTGGAGCACTTCGGCGCGAAGGACGACGCCGAGAACGCCTACAAGTTCTGCGTGTGCGCGTACGACCGCAACCGCGAGCCGATCCAGGAGCTCGCCACCCGGCTCATCGACGAGGTCGGGCTCGCCGCGGACGGCGAGGTGCTGATCACGCCAAGCGTCGTCCCGGCGCTCCTCGTGGCCGCCTAGCCGTTCATCTCCTGCCCGGCTCGCCCCGGGCGACCGGCGTTCGACACGCCTGACGGACCGCCGGACAGCCCGCGCGGGACGGCTGAGAACAACCGCACGAAATCCCTGCCAGGCACCACGCCTGGCACCTGGCTTGCATCGTGGGGCAGACGACCCTTCACGAGCTGCCTGCCATGGTGGAAGCCGTCATCCGCACCGCGTTTCAGCCGATCATGAGCCATCGGGGCCATGTCGTCGCGTACGAGGCGCTGCTGCGCTTCCGGGAAGGGCTCGACAAGCCGGACTCGCGGGAGAGCATGATCCGGCGCTGGGAGGACTGCGGCTACATCGGCACGGTCGACGTGTCGGTGCTGAAACAGGCGGTCGCCGCGCTCGATATGCTGCACCCCTCGCTCATGGTGAGCGTGAACGTCTCGCTGGTGACACTGAACGCGCATCGCGAGCGCTACCTCCGGCATCTCGACGACCTCGGGCCGAAGGCGAAGCGGCTGATCGTCGAGGTGACCGACACCGCCTCCGAGAGCGACCCCACGGTGCTCCTCCAGTTCGCGCGCGACTGCATGGAGCGCAACGTGCGGCTCGCGCTCGACGACTTCATGCCCGATCGCCCGCGCTCCGTGGCGACGGTGCTGCAGCTCGTGCGCCCCAAGCTGATCAAGCTCGACCGGAAATCGGTGTCCACCGCGTTCCAGCGCGTGCAGGACCGCGACATCCGGGCGATCGTGGACGCCGCGACCGCCGTCGGCGCCCGCGTCGTCGCGCAGGGCATCGACGGCCAGGAGAAGTTCGACTGGGCGTTCGGGCTGGGCGTGCGCTACTTCCAGGGCTTCCTCATCGGGCACCCGCGCCAGTTCCCGCTGCTCGACACGGAGGCGTCGTTCCGCGAGGTCGAAGACTCGCAGGCGCCGGCCGAAATGGCCGCATAGCGAATCGGCGGCGGGCCCGGGCGCCGACCGGGCCGGTCAAGCTCCGGAAGGCGGTGCACGAGTAGCACGGATTGCGTGCGATCAAGGGGAGGGCCCGGGGGCCGGGGTTACAATTCCGCCCTGAACCGCGCGCCCCCCTCCGCATGCAACTCTTCGCCCTCGGCCTCAACCACCAGAGCGCGCCGCTCGCGATCCGCGAGCGGGTGGCGTTCAGCGGCGAGGGCCTGCGGGCGGCGCTCGCCGCGATCGTCAAGGCGCCCCCCGCGGCGGAGGCCGCAATCCTCTCGACCTGCAACCGGACCGAGCTCTACTGCGCGGCCGGGGAGCCGGCCCGGGCGCTCGCGTGGCTCGCCGGCTACCACCGGGTCGATCCGCACGACCTCAAGCCCTACCTGTACACGCTGCCTCGCGAAGAGGCGGTTCGCCATGCATTCCGGGTGGCCGCCGGGCTGGACTCGATGGTCCTCGGCGAGCCGCAGATCCTCGGCCAGCTGAAGGACGCGGTGCGGATGGCAGAGGAGGCCGGAGCGCTGGGGGCGACGCTCTCGCGGCTCTTCCAGCGGTCGTTCGCGGTGGCGAAAGAGGTGCGCACGAACACCGGGATCGGCGCGAACGTCGTCTCGATGGCGGCCGCCGGGGTGAAGCTCGCCGCGCGGATCTATCCCAGCCTGCGCGAGACGCGCGTGCTGTTCATCGGCGCCGGCGAGATGATCGAGCTCTGCGCGACGCACTTCGCGGCGCAGCTGCCGCGCGCAATGGCGGTCGCCAACCGCACGCTCGAGCGCGCCCACGACCTGGCGCGCCGGTTCGGCGCGCAGGCGTTGGAGCTGCGCGAGCTGCCCGAGCGCCTGCACGAGTACGACATCGTGATCTCCTGTACGGCGAGCTCGCTGCCGATCCTCGGCAAGGGGACGATGGAGCGCGTGATCAAGGCGCGGCGCCATGCGCCGGTCTTCATGGTCGACCTCGCGGTGCCGCGCGACATCGAGCCGGAGGTCGGCGAGCTCGACGACGTGTATCTCTACACCGTCGACGACCTCGGCGAGCTGGTCCGCGCCGGCCACGACGAGCGGTCCTCGCACGTCGCGCAGGCCGAGGCGATCATCGACGCCCAGGTCGGCTCGTTCCTGCACTGGATGGAGGGGCGGCAGCTCGTGCCCGCCATCCGCGCGCTGCGGGACAGCGCGGAGACCGCGCGGCAGAACGAGCTCGACCGCGCGTTGCGCATGCTCCAGCGCGGCGACGATCCACGGGCCGTGCTCGAGGCGCTGTCGCACGGCCTCACCAACAAGCTGCTGCACGCGCCGACCCAGGCGCTGCGCGACGCGCCCGCCGCCGACCGCACCGAGCTCCGCGAGCTGGTGGCGCGGCTCTTCCAGCTCCGGTCCGGGCGTTAGCTCCGGCCGGACCGCCCGCGACGGCAGCCGCCGCCATGAAGCCCTCCATTGCCGCGAAGCTCGAGAGCCTCGCCCGCCGCCTCGAGGAGCTGAACCAGCTGCTCTCGTCGGAGGACGCGACGCGCGACCTCGATCAGTTCCGGCGGCTCTCGCGCGAGCACGCCGAGATCACGCCGGTGGTCGGGCGCTACCGCGAGTACAAGTCGGTCGAGGCCGACCTCGCGGCCGCGACCGAGATGCTTGCCGACCCGGCGACCAGGAGCTTTGCCGAGGTCGAGGCGAAGACCGCCAGGGAGCGGATGGGGGCGCTCGAGACCGAGCTCCAGCGGCTGCTGCTTCCCACGGACCCGAACGACGAGCGCAGCATCTTCCTCGAGATCCGCGCCGGCGCCGGCGGCGACGAGTCGGCGATCTTCGCCGGCGATCTCTTCCGCATGTACGCGCGCTTCGCCGAGCGGCACGGCTGGCCGGTGGAGGTGCTCTCCTCGAGCCCCTCCGAGCTCGGCGGCTACAAGGAGGTGATCGCGCGGATCGCCGGCCAGGGCGCGTACTCGAAGCTCAAGTTCGAATCGGGCGGGCACCGCGTGCAGCGCGTTCCGGTGACCGAGACCCAGGGACGCATCCACACCTCGGCCGCGACCGTCGCGGTGATGCCGGAGGCCGACGAGGTCGGCGACGTGGTGCTCAACCCCGCGGACGTGAAGACCGACACCTTCCGGGCCTCGGGAGCGGGCGGGCAGCACGTCAACAAGACCGACTCGGCGGTGCGGGTGACTCACCTGCCGACCGGGATCGTGGTCGAGTGCCAGGACGACCGCTCGCAGCACAAGAACAGGGCGCGCGCGTTGTCGCTGCTCGCGGCGCGGATCAAGGACCAGCAGCTGCGCGAGCAGCAGGCGAAGGAGGCGGCGACCCGGAAGTCGCTCGTCGGCAGCGGCGACCGCTCCGACCGCGTGCGGACCTACAACTTCCCGCAGGGCCGCGTCACCGACCATCGGATCAAGCTCGATCTCTACAAGATCGGCGCAATCATGGACGGCGATCTCGACGACCTCATCGACGCGCTCGCCGCGGAGCACCAGGCGGACCAGCTCGCCGCGCTGGCGGAGGCGCCTGCCTGAGGCACCCCCTCGGCCCCGCTCGGGGAAGGGGATGCGGTGAGGGTTTCGATTGTCCGTGACCATCGCTTCCCTCCTCTCGGCGAGCGGGCTCCCGGCGATCGAGGCCGAGGTGCTCGCCGCGCATGCGCTCGGCATCCCGCGCGCGCGGCTGCTCGCCGACGCGGGCCGCACGCTCGGTCCGGAAGCGTCGCGCCGCGTCGAGCGACTGTTCCTGCGCCGCCGGGCCGGCGAGCCGGTCGCCTATCTCACGGGGGAGCGCGAGTTCTACGGCCTCGCGCTCCGGGTCACGCCCGATGTGCTCATTCCGCGGCCGGAGACCGAGCTCCTCGTCGAGCTGGCGCTCGCGCGGCTGCCGAACCGCGCGGGCCGCGTCCTCGACCTCGGCACCGGCAGCGGCGCGGTTGCCGTCGCGCTCGCGCACGCGGCGCCGGACGCGGAGATCGTGGCGATCGATGCTTCCGCCGCCGCCCTCGAGGTCGCGCGCGAGAACGCCCGGCGATACGCAGCGTCGATCCGGTTCATGCTCGGTGACTGGTTTGCCGGGTTGGCCGGCGAGCGCTTCGATGTGGTCGTGTCGAATCCGCCGTACGTCGCGCGCGGCGACGCGCACCTGCGGGAGGGCGACCTGCGCTTCGAGCCGGACGAGGCGCTCGTCGGCGGTGTCGACGGGCTCGAGGCGATCCGGGCGATCGTGGCGGGCGCGGCCGCGCACCTCGTGTCAGGGGGCTGGCTGCTGTTCGAGCACGGGTACGACCAGGCCGAGCGCTGCAAGAGCCTGCTCGCGATGTACGGCTACGCCGAGATCGCGAGCTGGCCGGACCTGGCGGGGATCGTCAGGGTGAGCGGCGGCCGCGCTGCCTAGCGCCCGGTCGACTGGGAAATCAACCATGTTGACTCGGGTCGCCTCGACCGCCGTCCTCGTCTCCGCGGCTTGCCTCGCCGCGCCTGCGTCATTCGCTCAAACGGGCGCCCCGGTGACGGTCTTCGCGGCCGCCAGTCTCAAGAACGCCCTCGATGAAGCGGTCGCGATCCACGGCCAGCGGACGGGGACCAGGGTGACGGTGTCCTACGCGGCCAGCTCCGCGCTCGCGCGGCAGATCGAGGCGGGCGCGCCGGCCGCGCTCTTCATCTCGGCGGATCTCGAGTGGATGGACTACCTGCAGACCCGGCAGCTCATCCGGCCGGCGACGCGCGTCAACCTTCTCGGCAACCGGCTGGTGCTCGTGGCGCCGCGCGATAGCAAGACGAGTCTCGCCGTCGAGCGGGGCATGCCGCTCGCACGCGCCCTCGGCGACGGGCGCTTGGCAGTCGCCGACCCGGACGCCGTGCCAGCCGGAAAGTATGCCAAGGCGGCGCTCGAGACCTTGGGCGTCTGGAGCGCGGTCACGCCGAAGCTGGCGCGGGCCGAGAACGTGCGCGCCGCGCTCGCTTTCGTGGCGCGCGGCGAATGCCCGCTCGGCATCGTCTACGCTACCGACGCCGCTGCCGAGCCGAGAGTCCGGATCGTGGGCGCCTTCCCCGCCGGCACACACCCTCCGATCGTATATCCTGCCGCGATTACCGCGACCGCCAAGAGCGCCGGGGCGGCGAGCCTGCTTGAGTTCCTCGGCTCGGCGGCGGCCAAGCCGGTGTTCGAAAAACACGGGTTCACCGTCCTCGAGTGACGCGACCACCATGCTGATGCCGGACGAATGGGAGGCCATCCGGCTCAGCCTCCGGGTCTCGCTATGGGCCGTCGCCGCGAGCCTGCCGCTCGCGGTGGCGGTCGCGATGCTCCTCGCGCGCGTCCGGTTCCCCGGCAAGAGCCTGTTCGACGCGGTGGTGCATCTCCCGCTCGTCCTTCCGCCGGTGGTCGTCGGCTACTTCCTGCTGCTTCTCCTGGGACGCAAGGGACCGCTCGGCGCGTGGCTCGAAAGCACTTTCGGCCTCGTATTCGCGTTCCGCTGGACCGGGGCCGCCCTAGCGGCGGCGGTGATGGGATTTCCGCTCATGGTGCGCGCGATTCGCATCTCCATCGAGGCAATCGACACGCGGATCGAGTCGGCCGCCGCGACCCTCGGCGCAAACCCCGCCTGGGTGTTCGCGAGCGTGACGTTGCCGCTCATGCTGCCCGGGATCATCACCGGCGCTCTGCTCTCGTTCGCCCGAAGCCTGGGCGAATTCGGCGCCACGATCACGTTCGTGTCGAACATCCCCGGCGAGACCCGGACCCTGCCGATCGCGATCTACTCCTATACGCAGGTTCCCGGGGGCGACCTCCAGGCGTTGCGACTGTCGATCATCGCGGTCGTGCTGTCGCTCGGGGCGTTGCTCGTCTCGGAGGTCATGGTGCGGCGCGCGACGGCGCGCGTGGCGGGCCGCGATGCTTGAGGTCGACATCCGGCACCGCCAGGGCGGCTTCCGCCTGGAAGCATCGTTCGCGTCCGACGTCACGGTCACCGCCTTGTTCGGCAAGTCCGGGGCGGGCAAGACGACGGTCGTCAACGTCATCGCCGGCCTGATCCGCCCCGCCGCAGGCCGCGTCGTCGTGAACGGGCAGGTGCTGCTCGACACGGCCCGCCGCGTGTGGGTGCCGGTGCGGCAGCGGCGCGTCGGCTACGTCTTCCAGGAAGGCCGGCTCTTTCCGCATCTCACGGTTCGGCAGAACCTCCTGTACGGGCGGTTCTTCACGCCGGCAGCGGATCGCTACGCGGTGCTCGAGCAAGTCGTCGGTCTGCTTGACATCGCACCGCTCCTCGATCGCCGTCCGGCCGGGCTGTCCGGGGGCGAGAAGCAGCGAGTGGCGATCGGTCGGGCGCTCCTCGCGAGCCCGCGGATCCTGCTCCTCGACGAGCCCCTCGCCTCGCTCGACCCCGGCCGCAAGACCGAGATCCTCTTCTACATCGAACGGCTGCGCGACGAGCTGCGGATCCCCATGGTGTACGTGACCCACGAGATCGAGGAGATTGTCCGGCTTGCGGAGCGGATGGTGCTGATGTCGGACGGACGCTCGGTCGCGTGCGGCGCGGTCTCCGAGATCATGGGGCGGCTCGACCTCAGGCCGATGACCGGGCGGTTCGAGGGCGGGGCGGTGCTCGACGCGGTAGTGGCCGCGCACGACCTCGACTACGGGATCACCACGCTCGCCTTCGACGGCGGCGAGCTCCAGTGCACGGGCGTCGACGCACTGCCCGGCGAGCGGGTCCGCGTCCGCATCCGCGCGCGGGACGTGGCGATCTCGCTCGAGCGGCCGACGGGGATCAGCATGCGCAATGTGCTCGCCGGCCGAATCGCCGAGGTCGGCACGCAGCGCGGCCCCGAGGTCGACGTGCGGATCGAGATCGGGCGGGTGTCGCTGCTCGCGCGGCTGACCCGCCGTTCGGCCGACGATCTCGGGCTCGCGCCGGGTCGCCCGGCGTACGCGCTGGTGAAGTCGGTGGCCCTCGATCACCGCAGCGTCGGCTACGCATGACGACTCCGATCGCCGGTGCTAGAATCTTGAGCAAATCGGTCGGGAATTCACGGAAAGGATCGACGATGGACGTCCAGCAAACGATCAAAGAGCAGGTCACCACCCACCCGGTGGTGCTCTACATGAAGGGCACCCCGCGGTTCCCGCAGTGCGGGTTCTCGGCGACCACGGTGCAGATCCTGAACGCCTGCGGCGTGCAGGACTTCTTCAGCGTGAACGTCCTCGAGGAGCCGGAGATCCGCCAGGGCATCAAGGAGTACGCGAACTGGCCGACGATCCCGCAGCTCTACGTCAACGGCGAGTTCGTCGGCGGCTGCGACATCCTGCGCGAGATGTACCAGTCCGGCGAGCTGCAGAAGCTCCTCGCGGCGAAGCAGACGGCGTAGGAAGCACTCTCTACAGCGGGAAGATCAGGCACGTCTCCGTGCCGTGCGCGTAGAGCTTTCCGTCGGGCCCGAATAGCCGGCCCTCCGAGGTCGCGATCGTACGGCCGCCGTTGATCACCTTGCCCTCGGCGCGCAGCGGACCGGTGTCCGCAAAGATGGGCCGCACCAGGTTCAGCTTGAACTCGACCGTCGTGTAACCCCGGCCGGCGGCGAGCGTGCTGTGCACGGCGCACCCCATGCACGAATCGAGGAGCGTCGCCGGCCAGCCGCCGTGCACCGAGCCGAGCGGGTTGTAGTGCGCGGTCTTCGGGGTACCCTGGAATAGCGCGCGGCCGGGCCCCACCTCGATCAGCAGGAAGTTCAGGACGTCGCAAATCGGCGGCCGTGGCAGCCGACCATCGATCATTCCCTGCAGAAACTCCAGACCCGACTGCGCGCGCAGAGTCTCGATCGGGCTCACGCCGGGGCCGGTCGAACGCGCAAGCGCCTCGGTCACCGCCGATTGCCAATCCATGGTCGTCATCGTTGCCTCGAGGCGAGCGGTCGGAGCGGCGAATGATGCCAGACGCCCCGCTGCCCGCCGTCGCGACTCGGTCTAGCTCGTGGCGGCGACGAGCTGCTCCATGATCCGCTCGGCCTGGCCGCGATAGCCCTCGCCGAACAGGTTGAGGTGGTTGAGCACGTGGTAGAGGTTGTAGAGGAGCTTGCGCAACCGATAGCCGCCCGCGATCGGGCGCACCTCGCGGTAGCCCTCGTAAAAGCTCTCCGGGAATCCGCCGAAAAGCTCGGTCATCGCGAGGTCTGCCTCGGCGTCGCCGTGATAGACGGCCGGGTCGAAGAGCACGGGCGTCCCGTCAACGAGGAAACCGGCGTTGCCGCTCCACAGGTCGCCGTGCAGGAGCGACGGCGCGGGGTCGTGGCCGGCGAGCAGCCACGGGACGGCCGCCATGACCTGCTCGCCGAGCCACTGCACGCGTCCGCGATGCCCGTTGCGCGCGGCGGCGGCGAGCTGCGGCGCGAGCCGCTCGCGCTGCCAGAACTCGACCCACGCGGTGCACCGTGCATTCGACTGCGGGGTGAGGCCGATGAAGTTGTCGCGGTGCCAGCCGAACTCGCCGCCACGATGCTCGTGCAGACGGGCGAGACTCCGACCGAGCTCGCGGTACCCCGAGTCACCCTGCGGGCCGAGCGCGAGGTGCTCGAGCACGAGGAACGCGTGGCCTTCGGCCGCGCCGTGCGCGATCGGCCGCGGCACCCGAATGCCCGCGCCGCCGAGCGCCGCGAGGCCGTCGGCTTCCGCCTCGAAGCTGGCCGCGAAGCGCTCGTCGTTGACCTTCGCGAAGTAGCGGGCCGCGCCGGAGGTCAGCGCCCAGCTCGAGTGGATGCAGCCGCCCGCGGCCGGCGTCGCCTGCCCGATCGCGAACTGCTCACCCGTCGCCCGCGTGATCGTGTCCTCGAGCGCGGCGCGCAGGGCGGGTGAGAGCAGGGGGTGATCGCCAAGCGCCGCCGCCGGCCCGTTCGCCCTCACCCCTTGCGCCATCGCACCGGCTCTAGACCGCGGTCAGGCGGTTGTTCGCCATCGTCAGCCGCTCGACCAGGATCGACATGAAGGCCCGGTCGAAGCGGTGGCGGCAGGCATCCGACGCGCGTGCGAGGTCGTCGACGCGGATCGTGATGACGCGCGACGGCGAGAGGCTGATCACGTCGGCGCTGCGCTCGTTCGTCTGGCGCGAGAGATACGACATCTCGCCGAAGCACTCGCCGGCGTTCAGGATGTTGAGGAGGCGATTGCGCTTGGTGACCTTCACCTCGCCCGAGGCGAGGATGCAGAAGTAGTTGCCGGGGTCGCCCTGCCGGATCAGCGCGGCGCCGGGCGCGGCGTCCTGCCACGAGCTGATGCGCAGCACCTCCCACAGCTCGGCGTCGGTGAACTCCGCGAAGAACTCCATCGCGCGCAGGGTGTTGAACTTCTCGCTGTCGGCGACCTCATCCGAGCGCCGCCAGATCTCCTGCGACCGGAAGACCTCCGCGAGCTCGAACGACAGCTCGTCCCAGTTCTGGTAGCGGCGCTCGAGGTCCTTCTCCATCGCCTTCTTCACGATCGCGTCGAGCTGCGGCGGGACCTCCTTGCGGTGCGCCGAGGGCGGCGGCGGCTCGACGGTGGTGATCTGGTACATCATGCTGAAGTTGTTCTTGGCGTTGAACGGCAGCACGCCGGTGAGCAGCTGGTGCATCACGACCCCGAGCGAGTAGATGTCGGTGCGGTGGTCGAGCGGCTGCTCCTTGATCTGCTGCGGCGACATGTAGGCCGGCGAGCCGACGCCGGTGACCTGGGTCGTGTCGCCGGTGGTGGTGATCGCCGAGCCGAAGTCGGTGATCTTGATGTCGGTGCCGCCGACGATCAGGATGTTCGCCGGTTTGATGTCGCGGTGCGTGACGCCGAGCTTGTGCGCGAAGTCGAGCGCGCGCGTGCACTTGAAGATGATCTCGACGATCTTGTCGAGCGGCAGCAGGTTCTCGGGGGCGCAGAACGCCTCGAGCGTGCCCCCCGGCACGTACTCCATGACGATGTAGGATATCTGGTCGCCCACGACCGCGTCGTAGATCTGGGCGATGTGCGGGTGGGAGAGCTTGCCCGCAAGCGAGGCCTCGGTGACGAAGAGCTTGCGGAAGACCTTCCCGCCCTGCGGGTCGTTGAGCCGCTCCTGGTAGACGATCTTCACCGCGACGTCGCGGCTCGCGAACTCGTCGTGGCACAGGAAGACCTCGCTCGTCGCGCCGTCGCCGAGCTTGCGGATGACCTGGTACTTGCCGATCCGGTCCATGGGGAGGGTGTTGTAATAACCCCCGCCGTGACCGAGTTCAAGGACGTGACGCGCGGCTAGCGTGAAAGTTCCGCACGGGCCCGCTGGACGGCGGCCCGGACCTGCTCCGGGGCGGTCCCGCCGACGTGATTTCGTGCCGCGAGCGACCCGTCGATCCCGAGCACGCCCAGGGCGCCCGCGTCGATCTGAGGCGCGAACTGGCGCAGGACCGGCAGGGGCAGGTCGGCCAGGCCGCAGCCCGCGCGCTCCGCCTCGCGCACCGCGCGCGCGACCGCCTCGTGCGCGTCGCGGAACGGCACGCCCTTGCGCACGAGGTAATCGGCGAGATCGGTCGCGGTCGCGAAGCCTTCGGCCGCGGCCGCGCGCATGGCGTCCGCGTTCGCCTCGATGCCGGGGACCAGCTCGGCGAAGATCGCCAGCGTGTCGACGAGCGTATCGACCGTGTCGAAGAGCGGCGCCTTGTCTTCCTGGTTGTCGCGGTTGTAGGCGAGCGGCTGGGCCTTCATCAGGGTGAGCAGCGCGACGAGATCGCCGACGACGCGGCCGGTCTTGCCGCGCGCGAGCTCGGGCACGTCGGGGTTGCGCTTCTGCGGCATGATCGACGAGCCGGTGCAGAAGCGATCGGGCAGCCGCACGAACCCGAACCGCGGGTTCGACCACAGGACGAGCTCCTCGCAGAACCGCGAGACATGCACCATCACCAGCGCGGCGCAGGCCGCGAACTCGATCGCGAAATCGCGGTCGGAGACCGCGTCGAGCGAGTTCGCGCACACGCCCTCGAAGCCGAGCTCGCGTGCGACCCGCTCGCGGTCGATCGGATAGCTCGTGCCGGCGAGCGCCGCCGCGCCGAGCGGGAGGACGTTGACCCGCTTGCGGCAGCCGGCGAGCCGCTCGCGGTCGCGCTTCAGCATCTCGTAGTACGCGAGCAGGTGATGGCCGAACGTCACCGGCTGCGCAACCTGCAGGTGCGTGAACCCGGGCATCGCGGTGGCGGCGTGGCGCTCCGCGAGGTCGACGAGCGCGCGGCTGAGCCGCTCGAGCAACGCGACGATATCGTCGATGGCGGCGCGCAGGAAGAGGCGAACGTCGGTCGCGACCTGGTCGTTGCGGGAGCGGGCGGTGTGCAGGCGCTTCCCGGCGTCGCCGATGAGCGCCACCAGCCGGCGCTCGATGTTGGTATGGACGTCCTCGGCCTCGAGCGACCACTGGAACGTTCCCGCCCGGATCTCGTCGCCGATCGCGCTCAAGCCCCGTTCGATGGCCGCGAGGTCCGGCGCGGCGAGTACCCCGCACGCCGCGAGCATCCGGGCATGGGCGAGGGAGCCCTGGAGGTCGAACTCGGCGAGCCGTCGGTCAACCGACACCGATGCGGTATAACGCTGGACGCGGGCGTCCACCGGCTCGGAGAACCGGCCGGACCAGGCGGTGTGACCCTTTTCCTCGGGGGTCGACATGGTGGCTTGATAAGATGCGGGCCAGACTCGAGAATCGCCCGCAAGACAACGACTTATCTTGCCTCGCCCGGCGGCAAAATCCCAAACCCGATTCTAAGCCATTCAGGGGGTGTTGCCCGCTCGCCCCCCGGCCAGGACCCACGCCCCGTGAACCACGTCCGCGACGCGCTGCCCGACTTTCGCAACCTCGGCGTGGTGGCCCGCATTCTCGTGATCGTCAACCTGGCGGCGCTCCTCGCCGCGGCGATCAAGGCGCCGCGGTTCGCGCAGCTCGCCGACGCGTTTGTCGACATCGCGCTCGTCGTCGAGCCGGTGCTGATCGCGACCCTGTGCGCGCTGTGGGCGGCGAACCGGTGGCTCGCGGGCCGGCCCTACTGGGTCGGGGTCGCGGTGATCGCGGTCGGCGTCATGTGGCTCACCGCCGGGGCGCAGTGGCTGCGGGCGAGCGTGGACAGCGAAGCGCTCGGGATCCTGCGCGCCGGCAGCTTCGCGCTGCTCCTCACCGCGTTCCTCGCCGGCTACTTCCACCTGCGCAACCGCGCCTTCTCGCCCGCGCTCGCCGAGGCGCGCCTCCAGGCGCTGCAGGCGCGCATCCGGCCGCATTTCCTGTTCAACACGCTGAACGCCGTGCTCTCGCTCATCCGGAAGGACCCGAAGCGCGCCGAGCACGCCCTCGAGGACCTGGCCGATCTCTACCGGATGGTGATGGCCGACGCGGCCGATCTCACGACGCTCGGGCGCGAGATCGAGCTCGCCCGCCAGTACCTGAACCTCGAGCAGCTCCGTCTGGGCGATCGGCTCGCGGTCGAGTGGCGGATCGAGGACGCGCCGCGCGATGCGCTCGTGCCGCCGCTGCTCCTGCAGCCGCTCGTCGAGAACGCCGTGTATCACGGCATCGAGCCGGGCGCCGCGCCGGGCACGATCGAGATCGCGATCCGGCGCGAGAAGGACCGGCTGCACGTGAAGCTCACGAACCCCTATCACCCGGAGCACCAGCACCGGCAGGGCAACCGGATCGCGCTCGCGAACATCCGCGAACGGCTCCAGCTCCACTTCGACGTCGAGGCCGAGCTCGCGACGGAGGTGAGCGGCCCGAACTTCGAGATCCGGATGGCGATGCCCTACCGGAAAGCCGCGTCGCACCCGGCGCCCGACTCGCGGGCTGCGGCCTAGCCCGGGAGCTGACCACGTGACCGGTTCCTGGTGGTTCAAGCCGCAATGACCGCGCCGCCGCCGCTCCGGATCTTCCTCGTGGACGACGAGCGGCCGGCGCGCGACCGGATGCGGGAGGTGCTCGGCGACCTCGCGGGCGAGCTCCCGAACGTCGTCGTCGGCGAAGCGGCGACCGGGTACGAGGGGCTCACGCTCCTGCCCCAGCTGCCGGTCGACGTCGCGCTCGTCGACATCCACATGCCGGAGATGAACGGCATGGAGTTCGCGCGCCATCTCGCCGCGCTCGAGCGTCCGCCCGCGGTGGTCTTCGTCACCGCGCACGACCAGTACGCGATCGAGGCGTTCGAGCTGAACGCGCTCGATTACCTGCTCAAGCCGGTCCGCGGGCCGCGGCTCGCCGCGGCGCTCACGAAGGCACGCGCCGGAGGCGCGGTGCGCCGCGAGCCGCTCGAGCGCGCCGCCGCCGCCGCGGGGCAGGGGCCGCGCCGGTACCTCTCGGTGAGCGAGCGCGGCCGCATCCATCTCGTGCCGGTTGCCGACATCGTCTACCTCAAGGCCGAGCTGAAGTACGTCACGGTCCGCACCGCCGAGCGGGAGTACCTGCTCGAGGAGTCGCTGGCGAGCCTGGAGGAGGAGTTCGGCGGGACCTTCGTCCGCGTGCACCGGTCGTGCCTCGTCGCACGCGGCCGCGTGCGCGGGTTCGAGCGCGTCGTCGACGAGGACGGCGAGGGCGCCGGCTGGGCGGTGCTGCTCGACGGCGTTGCCGACCGGCTGCCGGTGAGCCGCCGGCAGTGGTCGATCGTGAAGGCGCTCGCGAGCGGCTGACCGGCGATGCTTGCGGCGAAGCTCTGGCGCGACCTCTGGAACGGCCTCATGCAGTCGGCGGCCGACCGCGGCCGGGTGAGGGTCACCGTGCGGCGCAGCCTCTGGGAGCCTTCCGCGGGACAGCCCGGGCGCGACTGCTACTTCATCGCGCTGCGCAGTGCGGCGGAGGTCGACGTCCTGGTGACCCAGGTCTGGTTCGAGTGCGAGCCGCGCGCGTTCGTCGACCGCCGCCAGCGTCGCCTGCCCAAGGTGCTGGCCGCGGGCGAGACGTGGGAGACGTGGCTCGAGGTGGACAAGCTGCCGCAGGGCGTGCGCGACCGGGCGCACGAGCTCGCGCGCGTGCGGCTCGCGAGCGGCACGGTGCTCAAGGCGGGACGGCCCACCCGGGCGCGGTTGAACGGCGAACGCTTGCCCTGATTCCAGCGCTCGCACCGCTGCCAGCGCGTGCGGGGTCGCAGGAGAGCTTCTACAATCGCGTCGATCGCTCGCGCCGCACACATCGCACACCTCGAGTCGCGCGCACCCGCAAAGCTCCACCTTGCCGCTCCCCGAACGCCTCGTCATCGCCTCGCGCCAATCGCGGCTCGCGCTGTGGCAGGCCGAGCACGTGCGTGCGCGGCTGGGCGAGTCGCACCCCGGCCTGCTCGTCGAGATCCTGGGCCTGACGACGCGCGGCGACGAGATCCTCGACCGCTCGCTCGCCGAGGTCGGCGGCAAGGGGCTGTTCGTGAAGGAGCTCGAGGTCGCGCTCGAGGACGGTCGCGCGGACATTGCCGTGCATTCGGCGAAGGACGTGCCGATGACGCTCGAGCCGGGCTTCGCGCTGGCGGCGATCCTCGCGCGCGAGGATCCGCGCGACGCGTTCGTCTCGCAGCGCCATGCGCTACTCGAGGCGCTGCCGACCGGTGCGATCGTCGGCACGTCCAGCCTGCGCCGGGAGGCGCAACTGCGCAGCCGCTTCGCCAGCCTCGAGGTCAGGCCGCTGCGGGGCAACGTCGAGACGCGGCTCGCGAAGCTCGACCGCGGCGACTATGCGGCGATCGTGCTCGCGGTCGCCGGGCTCAACCGGCTGGGTCTCGCCGGGCGCATTCGCGCCGTGCTCGATCCCGACGTGAGCCTGCCCGCGGCCGGACAAGGGGCGCTCGCGATCGAGTGCCGCGACGGACGCCAGGACCTCATCGCGCTCCTCGCGCCGCTGCACGATGCGCCCACGGCGGCCTGCGTGCGCGCCGAGCGTGCGGTGAGCCGGGCGCTTGGCGGCAGCTGCCAGGTGCCGCTCGCCGCGTACGGCGAGCTCGTCGGCGGCGGTCTCCGGCTGCGCGGCCTGGTGGCGAGCCCGGACGGAAAGCGCGTGGTGCGCGCCGAGGTGCGCGGCGCGCTGGCGGCGCCAGAGCAGCTCGGCGAGGCGCTGGCGCAGAAGCTGCGCGCAGCCGGCGCCGACGAGATCCTCGCGGCGTTGTCATGACCGCGGGAAGGTTGCGGGGCCGCCGGATCGTCGTCACGCGTCCGGCCGGACAGAACGAGCGCCTCGCGGCGCTGATCCGCGCCGAGGGCGGCGAGCCGATCGTCTTTCCGGCGCTCGAGATCCTGGATCCCGCGGACGCGCGCCCGCTCGCGGCGGCCGCCGACCGGCTCGACGCTTACGACCTCGCCGTGTTCGTCAGCCCGAGCGCGGTCGAGAAGGCGATGAGCGCAATTCGCGCGCGGCGCGCATGGCCGGCGGGGCTCAAGGCGGCGACGGTCGGCCACGGCAGCGAGCAGGCGCTCCGTCGTTACGGCGTGGCCGAGGTGATCGTCCCGGCCGACCGCTTCGACAGCGAGGCGCTGCTCGAGCGCCCCGAGCTCGCGGACGTCGCCGGCCGGCGCGTGGTGGTCTTCCGCGGCGACGGCGGCCGGGAGCTCCTCGGGGACACGCTCCGCAGCCGCGGGGCGACGGTCGACTACGTCGAGTGCTACCGGCGCGCGCGGCCGACCGCCGATCCGGGCCCGCTCGCCCGCGCGTGGGTGCGCGGGGAGGTCGACGCGGTGACGATCAGCTCGCGCGCGGGCCTGCGCAACCTCTTCGACCTGCTCGGCGAGGACGGGCGCGAGCGGCTGCAGCGGACCGCGCTGTTCGCCCCGCACCCGCGCATCGCCGCGAGCGCCCGCGGGCTCGGTTGCCGGCGCGTGATCGAGACCGCGCCCGGGGACGAGGGGATCGCTGCGGCCCTGGCGGCGTTTTGGGAGAAAATGTAGCTGTCATATGGACCCCGCCGAGACCCCCATCCTGCTCGGCCGCTCGCGGCTCGAGCGCTGGCTCCCGGCCGCGGTGTTCGCGCTGGCGATCGCGGTGGTGCTGCTCGCCGGCGCGTGGTGGAGCACCCGCTCGGAGCTCACCGAGCTGCGCGACGGCGTGGCGAAGCAGCTGCGCGAGGCCGGGACGGACGCGCGCGACAGCCGCACGATCGCCAAGGAGGTCCAGGAGGCGGTGCGCGACGCGCAGGGCCGCATCGGGGCGCTGGAGGCGAAGCTCCTCGAGTCGCAGAGCCAGCAGCTCGGGCTCCAGGCGCTCTACCAGGAGCTCTCGCGCTCGCGCGACGAATGGGTGCTGGCCGAGGTCGAGCAGACGCTCGCGATCGCCGCCCAGCAACTGCAGCTCGCCGGCAACGTGCCGGCGGCGCTGGTGGCGCTGGAGAACGCCGACGCGCGGCTCGCGCGGTCGGACCGCCCGCAGTTCCTCGGGCTGCGCCGGGTCATCGCCCGGGACATCGACCGCCTGAGGAACGCGCCGAGCGTGGACATCGCGGGAATGACGCTGCGGCTCGACCAGCTGATCGCCGCCGTCGACCAGCTGCCGCTGCTCGCCGACGGTCGCCCGAAGGCGCCGGACCCGACGACGCCGGCAGCCGACGAACCAGCCGGCTGGCAGCGGAGCTGGTGGGCGGTGTGGGAGGAGCTCAAGAGCCTGGTGCGGGTGCAGCGGCTGGACGCCTCCGACCCGGCGCTGCTCGCGCCCGAGAGCCGCCTGTTCCTCCGCGAGAACCTGAAGCTGCGCCTGCTGCATGCGCGTCTCGCGCTGCTGCGGCGCGACGAGTCGGCGTTCCGCACCGACGTCAAGGCGGCGCAGACGTGGCTCGGGCGCTGGTTCGACCCGAGGCAGAAGCAGGTGGCGACCTCGGCGCAGACCCTCGCGGCGCTCAGCGCCGCGGCGGTGAACGTCGAGCTGCCGACAATCGCCGAGAGCCTGAGCGCGGTGCGCAACCTCAAGCTGCCGCGCGAGAAAGCGGTGAAGTGAATCGCGTGCGCTTCAACCCCCACCCTAGCCCTCCCCCTGACAGGGGGAGGGGAAGTTAGGCGTACGCAGGGGTGATTGCGTGCGCTGGCTGATCACGCTCGTCGTCGTCGTCGCGGCCGCCGTCGCGTTCTCGCTTGCCGCCCGCTACGGCGAGGGCTACGCGCTCCTCGTCTATCCGCCGTACCGGATCGAGATCTCGCTCGTGCTGTTCCTGCTCGCCCTCGTCGTGCTGTTCGTCGCGCTCCACGGCCTGCTGCGCCTCGCCTCGCACACGGTCCGCATGCCGTCCCAAGTCGCCGCGTATCGGCGGCGGCGGCGCGTGGCCCGCGCCCAGGAGGCGTTGCGCGACGCCTGGCAGGCGTTCCTCGAGGGGCGTTTCGGGCGCTCCGAGAGATTCGCGGCCAAGGCGTACGGGCTGGAAGAGTCGCCGGGGCTCGCGGCGCTGCTCGCCGCGCGCTCCGCGCACCAGATGCGCGACCCCGAGCGACGCGAGCGCTGGCTCGCGCGCGCTGAAATCGCGCCCGGGGGGAGCCGGCATGCACGCCTGGCGACCCAGGCGGAGCTCGCGCTCGACGAGCGCCGATTCGAGGAGGCGCGCGCCATCCTGCGCGAGCTGCACGCGAGCGGGCCGCGGCACGTCGCGACGCAGCGTCTGCTGCTGCGCGCGGAGCAGGGGCTGCAGAACTGGGACGAGGTCCTGCGCCTGCTGCGCCTGCTGGAGAAGGGCGGTGCGATCGCCAAGGAGTCGGCGGCGCAGTTGCGGATCACCGCCACGATCGAGAACCTGAAGAAGAAGGCGCTCGACGCCGAGAGCCTCGCAGCCTTCTGGGAGAAGGTCCCGGCCGCCGATCGCGTGGCGCCGCGGATTGCGCAGACCGCGGCGCGGCTCTTCATCGCGCTCGGCGGCTGCCGTCAGGCGAACGCGCTCATTCGCGACGCCCTGGAGGCCGAATGCTCCTCGGAGCTCGCCGCGCTCTACGGCGAGTGCCGCGACGACGCCGACGTGCTCGAGCGCCTCGAGCAGTGCGAGCGCTGGCTGAAGACGCACCCGCGCGACGCCGCGCTGCTCGCCACGCTCGGGCGGCTCTGCGCCGAG
>DATEDA010000239.1:0-3303 GCA_035286595.1 Burkholderiales bacterium
CGCGTTGGCCGCCCACTGGGTGAGCGCGACGTTGCCCAAGCCGTCGCGGCCCGCCTGCGCGAGCGCGTCGTGCGAGGTCGTGAGCCAGAGATCGACGTGCGGCGCGACGAGCCGGGCGAACTGCCCGTACTTCCACGAGTCGTCCGTGCCCCAGTTGACGACCACTGCGCGGCAGCGGCTGCGCACGAGGTCGAGCGTCTCGGTCCAGAGCTCGTAGTGCATCAGGACGGCCAGCACGAGGTCGGGCTGCAGCGCCTCGATCCGCGCCAGGAACTGCCGGTTGAGGTCCGCGAAGTCGCGGTACGCGGCGCGGTCGAACGACTCGAACAGGTGGACCTCGTGGCCGAGATCGACGAGCGCGGGCAGGAAGTTGGCGTGCTCATAGCCTTCCCCGCGCCCGGGATCGCCGTAGGCGTGCTCGCCGAAGACGCAGAGGATCTTCATCGATTTCTCCCCTCCTCCCTGAGGAGGGGTGCCGCCGCAGGCGGCGGGGTGGTTGCAGCGTCGCGCGTCGCGGTCACGTGGTAGCCGACGGTGAACCGCCGCTCGCGGTCGAAGCGGTCGAGCGCACGGGCCGCGAGCGGCACAGCGAGGCCGAGCACCGGCGCGAGGACGAGCCACACGGGCGCCCAAACGAGCTCGGCGACAAGCGGCATCCCCAGGCGGCCCGGCCGCGTCGCTCGCACGAATCGGATCGACTCCTGCGCGAAGAACATGAGCGAGCCATCGTTTGGCTCGACCGCTACGTCACGGAACCCGGCCTCGGGCAGGAACCTCCGGTACCAGAACTCCGTGTAGCCGCCGTAGAAATGGTAGGGCTCCTGGTGCACGCCCGAGCCGAGCGGCGCGGTGAGGATGAGCTTCCCGCCGGGCTTGAGGATGCGCGCGAACTCGCGGATCGCCGCGAGCGGCTCGGGCACGTGCTCGAGCACCTCGGCACACAGGATCGCATCGAACGAGGCGGGCGCGACCGGGATCGCGGCGATGTCGGACACGTAGTCGATCCGGCCGTAGCCGCCGTCGCGGAGCTGGTCGCCGGCGAGCTGGGCGAGGTCCTGGCTCCGGTACTCGCAGTGGGCGAACAAGGGGCGGTACGGGCAGGAACCCGCGCCGACGTCCAGCACCCGCACGCCGGCGGGGAGCAGCTCCGCCTGGCGTCGAATCCAGGCGTCGCGGTTGACGAGATTGTGGTTGAAGACTCGGCTTGCCTTCAAACGGTCGACGAGTCGCCCCATCAAGCGTCCTTGACGAGCACATACATCCCGCAGGCGTAGTCGTTGCCTGCCGCGGCAGCGGGCTCGACGCCGCGATGGAGCGCGCCGGCGTCGTCGACGTAGCCGAAGCTCGCGCGACGCAGGCCCGGAAACATCTCCAGTAGCGTCCGCGGATCGAACACGCGATGGGCGTTGAAGCAGACGCGGGCGCGGCCGATGGGTGCCGAGAGATAGAGCCGTCCGCCCGGCGCGAGGACGCGCGCCAGCTCCCGCGCCGCCTTGGCGCTGCCCTCGGGGTCGATCGGGTCGCCGTAGCGTCCGAGCCCGATGTGCTCGATGACGTGCAGGCACGAGAGCGAAGCGACCGAGGCGTCGCGGAAGGGCAGGCGGGATGCGTCGCCGGCGATGCACTCCAGTCCGGGGAGCTCGACCTGCAGCGGGCGGTAATCGACGAAGACCGTCGGCACCAGGGCGCTCACGGTGCTCACCATCAGCACGCTCGAGCCGACGTCGACGTGCTTCGCGGGCTTCGCCGCCGCGAGCTCGCGCGCGAGCCAGGCGCCCTGGTAGAAGTAGTGCGGGTCGAAGGGCGTGTGCGCAGCGCGATCCGTGAGGCACGGGTATGCGTCGCCGAAGCTGACGCGTTCGCCGGGCGCACGGCGGCGGTAAGCGCGGAGCTCGGAGAAGAACCGCGGCAAGCGCCACAGCGACGCGAGACGCCGGGGATCGACGAACGGCAGGATCCAGGCGCGCGCCAGCCTGCGAGCGGGGCCGTTCATCCCGACGCCGGCGGCCAGTAGGCCTGGCACGTCAAGGCACCGATCGGCGTGCCGCGAAGATCGTGGCGCGTCCAGCGCCGCTGCGCGACGCGAACTCGCCAGCGGATCGCCAAGCTGTGCCACGTCGTCCGCAGGGCGCGGACCGCCGGCGAGTCCGCTGCCCGGGCAAGCTCGCGGCGGCGAACGGCCGCGCGCTCGCCCTTGTACGCCGGCGCGCCGGCGATCGATCGCTGGCCCGCGTGGCGGCGGAAAGCGCTGAATGCCTTGGGCACGTAAGTCGTCCTGCCGGTCATGGCGAAGCGAAGGAAGAGATCGTAGTCGGCCGCGTATCGTAGCTCGGGGTCGATCCCCCCGACGCGCTCGTAGAGCGAGCGGCGCCAGAAGCAGGCGTCCTGCAGCGGGGTCCAGCCGCCATAGAGCATCGCCGCCCGAAGATCCCGCACGTAGCCGCGGCTGAACGAGATGACCTTGCCGTCCTCGTCGACGTAGAAGTCGTCGCCGAAGATCATGTCGGCCCCGGTGGCCTCGAGCGCCTCGCGCGCGGCATCGAGGGCACCCGGGAGCAGCAGGTCGCCCGCATTGATCCAGCAGAGGATGTCGCCGGTCGCGCGCGCGAAGCCCTTGCGGAGCGCGTCGGCGTACCCGCGGTCGGGTTCGCTGACCCAGCCGGTGAGGCGGTCGGCGTAGCGGCGGATGACATCGGCGCTGCCGTCGGTCGAGGCGCCGTCGATGACGAAGTATTCGTCGCGGGGGCGGAGGTTGGCGAGGACGGAGTCGAGGGATCGGGCGAGATGCGGCCGCAGGTTGAGGCTGGGGGTGACCACCGCGACGCGCATCTGCAGCCAGGCCGATCCGGTCAGGCGCTCGAGGCGCCGGCCTGTCCGTGATCGACGCGCGGTCGCGGCGCGCCGACGACTTCAAGGGCTATCTTTTCGTACGCCTTGGCGAACGCGGCCTGTCGAGACGGCAGCGCGCTTTCGGAGGCATCCTGTGCGCGCGCTTCCTCGGCCAGATCGAAGCTCGACCATACATCCCACAGCTTGTCGGCAAGCTCCTCCGGGTTCCGGGGATCGAAGAAGACCCCCCGCACGGGAGCCTGCTCGCGATGCACGGGCAAGTTCGACAGGACGATGCGCTTGCCGAGCGATTTCGCTTCCTCGACAGTCGTGCTCCATCCTTCGAATAGGGAGGGGTTGACGAGCGCAACGCTCCCGCGCATCAGCGTCGCGAGATCCGCGTATGGCAGTGTGCCGAGGCAACGGAAGGCCGACGCGATCCCCGCGTGCTCGACGCGCGACATCAGCTCGGAG
>DATEDA010000240.1:0-12703 GCA_035286595.1 Burkholderiales bacterium
TCGACGGCCGGAAGACCGTGCTGCACCTCATCCCCTCGGGCATTCTCCATCCAGGTGTGATCTGCTACATCGGCAACGGCGTCGTACTGTCGCCCGACGCGTTGCTGGAGGAGATGGAGGAGCTCACGCGCGCGGGCGTCGGTCTGGACGGCCGCGTGAAGGTGTCGGAGGCCTGTCCTCTGATCCTGCCCTACCACGCCGCGCTCGACGTCGCGCGAGAGACAGCGCGCGGCGCGGCCAAGATCGGCACGACCGGGCGCGGCATCGGGCCGGCCTATGAGGACAAGGTCGCGCGCCGGGCCATCCGGTTGCAGGACCTGCTCGTACCCGACCGGTTCGTCGCGAAGCTCGCGGAACTCCTCGAGTACCACAACTTCGTGCTCACGAAATTCCTGAGCGCGCCGCCCGTGGACTTCGCGCGCACGCGCGACGAGGCGCTCGCGATGATCCCGCGGCTCGCGCCGCTCGTCACCGACGTCCCCCGCGCGCTCTACGAGGCGAACCGTGCGGGCCACAACCTGCTGTTCGAGGGTGCACAGGGCTCGCTCCTCGACATCGATCACGGCACGTATCCGTACGTGACCTCCAGCAACTGCGTGGCGGGCGCGGCGGCGGCTGGCGCCGGCGTCGGTCCGCAGAGCCTGCACTACGTCCTCGGGATCACCAAGGCGTACACGACCCGCGTGGGATCGGGCCCGTTTCCCACCGAACTCGAGGACGACACGGGGGTGCGGTTGCGCAACCGCGGCAACGAGTTCGGCGCGACGACCGGACGGCCGCGGCGCTGCGGCTGGTTCGACGCGGCGGCCCTGAAGCGCTCGATCCAGATCAACGGCGTCTCGGGCCTGTGCGTGACCAAGCTCGACGTCCTCGACGGCATGGACGAGCTCAAGGTGTGCGTCGGCTACACCATCGACGGCGAGTTCAGCGACCTCCTGCCGGCAGGCGCCGAGGACACGGCGCGATGCCAGCCGGTGTACGAGGATCTCGCGGGCTGGCGCGAGAGCACCGTCGGCGCGCGGCGGCTCGAGGATCTGCCGCCGGCGGCGCGCGCCTACCTCGACCGGATCGAGGGGATCTGCGGCGTGACGATCGACCTCATCTCGACCGGGCCGGACCGGGAGGAGACCATCGTGCGGCGCCACCCGTTCCAGTAGCGTCGAACCCCGCATGGCGAGCGCGCGCCCCGGACAAGGTTCGTGCTGCCTGGTGCCGAGGAAGGGACTCGAACCCCCACAGTGTTGCCACCGCTAGGACCTGAACCTAGTGCGTCTACCAATTCCGCCACCTCGGCACGAGGCGCGGATTTTAGAGCAATCGGAAAGGCCGTTCAATGAAGACCCGTCGCTCGCGCACGCGCGCGTCAGGCGGCGAGCCCCGCCGCGCGGCTCACCCGGCGCGCCGGGCTGCCGACCCGTTCTCCGCCCGCGAGGCCGAGCGCTACGCCTCGCCGCTGCCGAGCCGAGAATTCATCCTGCAGACGCTTGAAGCCGAGGCGGTTCCGGTCGACGAGCAGCGCCTCGCGAAGCTGGTCGGAGTCGCTCGCGGGGCGCTCGAGACGTTCGGCCGCCGCCTCGCCGCCATGGAGCGCGACGGCCAGATCCTGCGCAACCGCAAGGGCGCGATCCTGGTGGCCCAGCGGGTCGCCGTCGTCCGTGGCCGCGTCGAGGCGCATCCGGATGGACACGGCTTCGTCGTCCCGGACGGGGGTGGAGAGAGCTTCTATCTCGCGCCGGCCGAGATGCGGGCGGTCATGCACGGCGACCGCGTGCTCGTGCAGCCGGGCGGTCTCGACCGCCGCGGGCGGCGCGAGGCGCGGATCGTCGAGGTCCTGGAGCGCGCGCACAAGCGCATCGTCGGGCGGCTGAACGTGGAGCACGGTGTCGCGTTCGTGGTCGCGACCGATCGGCGCATCCAGCACGACATCCTGATCGAGCCGGGCGGGACCGGGCGCGCCAAGCCCGGCCAGATCGTCACCGCCGAGATCGTGGTACCGCCGGCCGCGCACGCTCAGCCCATCGGCCGGATCACCGAGGTCCTCGGGGAGGTCGGGGACCCCGGCATGGAGATCGAGATCGCGCTGCGCAAGCACGATCTGCCGTTCGAGTTCTCGCCCGAAGCGACGCGGCTCGCGGCGCGTCTCCCGACAGCGGTGCGCGAAGCGGACCTGAAGGGCCACCGGGACCTCCGCGAGCTGGCCTTCGTCACGATCGACGGCGAGACCGCGAAGGACTTCGACGACGCCGTCTATTGCGAGGCGGCGGGGAAGGGGTTCCGCCTGCTGGTCGCGATCGCCGACGTCGGCCATTACGTCCGCCCGGGCGATGCGCTCGACCTGGGCGCCCGCGAGCGCGGCAACTCGGTCTACTTTCCGCGCCGCGTGATCCCGATGCTGCCGGAGACGCTCTCGAACGGGCTGTGCTCGCTCAACCCGAATGACGATCGGCTGGCGATGGTGTGCGACATGGCGATGACGGCGCGCGGAGAGATCGAGCGCTACGAGTTCTACCCGGCCGCCATACGCTCGCAGGCCCGGCTCACTTACACGCAGGTGGCTCGCGCGCTCTACGAGAAGCCGGCGCAGATCGGACCCGAGGCTGGGCCGCGGCTCAAGCGGCTCCAGGTGCTCGATCAGGCGTTCCGCGCGCTGCTCACCGCACGCGGCCGACGCGGCGCGATCGATTTCGAGACGATCGAGAGCGAGATCGACTTCGACGCGCAGGGCAAGATCGCGCGGATCCGCCCGGCCCCGCGGAACGACGCGCACCGCCTGATCGAGGAGTGCATGCTGGCGGCGAACGTCTGTGCCTCGGACTTCCTGCAGCGCCGCGAGCACAAGGCGCTCTACCGGGTGCACGAAGGCCCGACGCCGGAGAAGCTCGGCGCCCTGCGCACGTTCCTCAAGAGCTTCGGGCTACAGCTCGGGGGCGGCGCCGAGCCGCACGCCCGCGACTACGCGCGGCTCCTCGAGCAGATCAAGAAGCGGCCCGACATGCAGCTGCTGCAGACCGTACTCCTCCGATCGCTGCAGCAGGCCGTGTACAGCCCCGAGAACGTCGGCCATTTCGGGCTCGCCTACGAGGCCTACACGCACTTCACGTCGCCGATCCGCCGCTATCCGGACCTCGTGATCCATCGCGCGATCAAGGCGGCGCTCGCCGGAGGCGCCTACGATCCCGGCGGGTGGGAAGCGCTCGGCCTGCATTGCTCGATGACCGAGCGGCGCGCCGACGACGCCTCGCGGGACGTCAACGCGTGGCTGAAGTGCTACTACATGCGGGATCGGGTCGGCGACGAGTTCGAGGGCAGCATCAGCGCGGTGACCGGCTTCGGCATCTTCGTCGCGCTCGACGACATCGCCATCGACGGGCTCGTGCACATCTCGGAGCTCGGCAACGACTACTTCCAGTTCGACCCGGTCGGTCATCTGCTCCGCGGCGACCGGACGAAGCGCACGTTCCGGCTCGCCGATCGGGTCCGCGTGCGCGTCGCACGCGTCGACCTCGAGCTCGCGCGCATCGACTTCGTGCTCGGATGAAGGAGGCGCGGGTCCTGATCGGGTTCCACGCGATCGCGGCGCGGCTGCGCGCCGCACCGGCGTCGGTGATCGAGATCCTCGCCGACGAGACCCGCCACGACGCCCGGATCGAGAACGTGCTGTCGGCGGCGGAAGCGCAGGGCGTCCGGGTGATCCGGGTGCCGGCCCGCCGTCTCGACGGCTTCTACGGGGGAGGCCGGCATCAGGGGATCGTCGCCCGCGTGCAACCCCGGGACGAGCGCGCCGACCTGGAGACGATCCTCGACGGGCTGCAGGAGCCGCCGCTGCTCCTGGTGCTCGATGGGGTGACCGACCCGCACAACCTGGGCGCGTGCCTGCGGGTTGCGGACGCGGCGGGGGCCCACGCCGTAATCGTCCCGAAGGACCGCAGCGCGGGCCTCTCGCCGACGGTCACCAAGGTCGCCGCCGGCGCGGCCGAGTCGATGCCGCTCGTGGCGGTCACGAATCTCGCGCGCACGCTGGACGCGCTGAAGGAGCGGGGCGTGTGGGTCATCGGGACGGCGCACGACGCCGACGAGGATCTCTACGGCGTGGCGCTGCCGGGTGCGGTCGCCTGGGTGCTCGGCGCCGAGGGCGAGGGGCTGCGGCGGCTGACTCGCGAGCGCTGCGACCGCGTGCTCCGGATCCCGATGCATGGGCAGGTGGCGAGCCTCAACGTTTCGGTCGCCGCCGGTGTCTGCCTGTACGAATCGCGCCGGCTGCGTCTCGGCGCCGGGGGTCCGGCGCCAACTCGCTGATTCCGTTGCGTCGCTGCTGGCCGCTCGCGTATAATCCACGGCTTTCCGGGTACCACCCGGTGTCCTTGCCTCACCGATCTCGCATGTCGGGAGGCTCGTCAGGAGAGGGGAGCACCTTCTCGCCGCTCCGCGCAGCGTCTTGCCGGCGGGCGCGGAACTGACCAAACCCATGAGGAGAGCGCATGCGGCACTATGAAATAGTATTCATCGTCCATCCGGACCAGAGCGAACAGGTCCCGGCGATGATCGAACGCTATCGCAACACGGTGACCGCCCGGGCCGGCAAGCTCCACCGCCTCGAGGACTGGGGCCGCCGCCAGCTCACGTATCCCATCGAGAAGGTTCACAAGGCGCACTACGTGCTCATGAACATCGAGTGCGACAACGAGACGCTCGGCGAGCTGAATCATGCGTTCAAGTTCAGCGACGCGGTGCTCCGGCACCTCGTCGTCAAGATGAAGGGCGCGATCACCGCGCCTTCGCCGATGATGAAAGACGAGAAGTCGAAGTCGGTCCTGCATCCGGCACCGGAGACGCCCAAGGCCGCGGAGGCGCAGGTCTGAGCGGTGCGCTTGGACCGCGGCAACCGGCTCACCCTTGCCTGCCAGCTCGCCGCCCGTGACGTGCTGCGCTACACCCCTGGCGGCGTTCCGATCGTGCGCTTCACGGTCGGACACGCGTCGCGCCAGGTCGAGGCGGGCGGCGAACGCGGGGTGGAGCTCGAGCTCGCGTGCGTCGCGGTTGAGGAGCAGGCGAAGGTGATTGCGGCTGCGCCGCTCGGGATCGGGCTCGAGCTCGCCGGGTTCCTCGCGCCCAAGGCGAGGTCGGGCCGCCAACTGGTGCTGCACGTGACGGAAATCAGATTCGCAGAAGGAGTAGTTCATGCCCCCACCCAGCAGAGGTCGTAGCGGCGGTCGCAAAGGCAAGGACGGCCGCAAGGACGGCCGCAAGGACGGTCGCGGCGGTTCGCGGCAGCTTTTCAAGCGGCGCAAGTTCTGCCGCTTCACCGCCGAGAAGGTGCAGTGGATCGACTACAAGGACGTCGATCTGCTCAAGGACTTCATCAACGAGAACGGCAAGATCATCCCGGCCCGCATCACCGGCACCAAGACCGGCTATCAGCGGCAGCTCTCCGACGCGATCAAGCGGGCGCGCTACCTCGCCCTGCTCCCGTACACCGACCTGCACTGATCGGAGGCCGCCATGCAGGTCATCCTGTTGGAGAAGGTCGTCAACCTCGGCGGGTTGGGCGACGTCGTGAAGGTCAAGGACGGCTTTGCCCGCAACTATCTGATCCCGCAGGGGAAGGCGAAGCGTGCGACGCCCGGGAACCTGGCCGAGTTCGAGCACCGGCGCGGCGATCTCGAGCGCGCGCAGGCCGATGCGCTCGCCGCGGCGGAGGCACGCGGCGGGAAGGTCGACGGGGTCACGGTCCAGATCACCCGCAAGGCCGGCGTCGACGGCCGCCTGTTCGGCTCCGTCACGACCTACGACATCGCGGAGGCACTGCAGGGCGTCGGGCACGAGATCGAGCGGTCGGCCATCCGCCTGCCGCAGGGCCCGCTCAAGGCGGTCGGCGACTACCCGATCGCGATTGCGCTGCACGGCGACGTCGTCGTGCAGATCACCGTTTCGGTGCTCGGCGAGCAGGCGTAGAATCGGCACCGTTCGCGTGCCCGCATGGCGCAACCCCTCACTCAAGCTCCCGCCGACGCCCAGCTCGTCAACCTGAGGGTTCCGCCGCACTCGATCGAGGCCGAGCAGTCGGTGCTCGGCGGCCTGCTCCTCGACAACGCCGCCTGGGATCGCATCGGCGACCTGCTGTCGGTCGAGGATTTCTATCGCGACGACCATCGTCGCATCTACCGTCACATCGCGCGGCTGATCGAGCGGGCGAAGCCGGCCGACGTCGTCACCGTCGCGGAGTCGATCGAGTCGAGCGAGGACAAGGACAAGACGGGCGGGCTCGCGTACCTCGGCACGCTCGCCCAGAACACGCCCTCGGCGCACAACATCCGGCGCTACGCCGAGATCGTCCACGAGCGGGCGGTGATGCGGAAGCTCGCGGCGATCGGCGCCGAAATCTCCGACAGCGCGCTGAACCCGCTCGGCAAGGACGTGGGGCAGCTGCTCGACGAGGCCGAATCGCGGGTGTTCCAGATCGCCGAAGCGGGCGTCCGCGGGCGCGTCGGCTTCCGCGACGTCCACCAGCTGCTGTCGCAGGTGATGGAACGGGTCGACTTCCTGTACAGCCGCGACAACCCGAGCGATGTCACCGGCGTGTCGACGGGCTTTGCGCGCCTCGACGAGCTGACGTCCGGGTTCCAAGAGGGCGACCTGATCATCATCGCGGGCCGTCCGAGCATGGGGAAGACCGCGTTGGCGCTCAACATCGGCGAGCACGTTGCCGTCAAGGACAAGAAGCCAGTCGCCATCTTCAGCATGGAGATGTCGGGAACGCAGATCGCGGCCCGCATGCTCGGGTCGATGGCGCGCATCGACCAGCACAAGCTGCGGACCGGAAAGCTCTCCGACCATGACTGGGGGGAGCTCACTACCGGCCTGGGCAGGCTTCACGATGCGCCGATCTACATCGACGAGACCGCGGCGCTGAATCCGCTCGAGCTCCGCTCCCGCGCCCGACGGCTGGCCCGCCAGTACGACGGCAAGCTGGGGATGGTGATCGTCGACTACCTGCAGCTCATGGTGACCGACCGGAGGCGGGAGGAGAACCGCGCGACCGAGCTCTCGGAGATCTCGCGCAGCCTGAAGGCGCTCGCCAAGGAGCTCTCGGTGCCGGTCGTCGCGCTGTCCCAGCTCAACCGCAGCGTCGACCAGCGCCCGGACAAGCGGCCGATCATGTCGGATCTGCGCGAGTCGGGGGCGCTAGAGCAGGACGCCGACCTCATCCTGTTCATCTATCGCGATGAGGTCTACAACCGCGACACCGTCGAGAAGGGCAAGGCCGAGATCATCATCGGCAAGCAGCGCAATGGCCCGATCGACACCTTTCCCGTCACTTTCCTCGGCCACATCACGCGCTTCGAGAACTACGCGGCGAGCACTTTCTGAGCCGGAAAAGAAAAGCCCGGCGCGAGGCCGGGCAAGAGGACAGTCCCCGGATCCCGGGGTCGATTCAGAATCGGAACATCGTGCTGACGCTGAAGAGGTACGAGTCCGCGCGTCCCGTGCCGACGATCAGGCCGGAGCTCGGGTCGACGCCGGTCGCAGTGCCGGTCTTCCCGTACCACTCCGCCTCCGCGAGCACGCCCACGCCGCTCGGAAAGTCGTAGCCGAAGCCGCCGCCGAGCAGGACGTTGGTCTTGTAACTCGTGTTGCCGACGGTCTGGCCGAACGGGGTGCTCTGGGCGCGCGTGAAAGCGGCGCCGACCTTCCCCTGCAGGTAGAAGCCGCTCGCGAAAGGAAGCCGCCCGACGCCGGCCACGTTCCACGAGTGCACGGCGTACTTCAGGCCGCCCGAGCTGCTGCCCAGGTCGGCATAGCTGCCTTCGAGGCCGAGGTACGGGTTGAAGCGGTAGCCCCCGAAGAGCTTCCAGCCGAACCCGGTCGAGTCGAACCCCTGCGTCGTGACGCTGGGGATCATGTTGAGGTCCTGCTGATTCATGTCGTAGTACGAGACGCCGGCGCCCGCGCCGATGTACCAGGCCGGCGCGCTCGGGATGCCGGTCTGCGCGCGCTGCTGCGCCAAAGCAGCATCCATCGCTGCCAGGCCGATGACGGTCCCGAGGTACGGGAGAGCGGTTCGAAGCAATCCCATCAGTCGCTCCCTATGTTGGGTTTTTTTCAAAACAGACGATTAGGGGGCCTTCTTTATACAAGTTCTGGGAGACGCCAGTCAACCCCCGGCGGGAAAAAGGATTTCCGCATGAAGTGACTTATGTCGCATCTACGCAACGCGCCGTCCTGCGCGAGCCCCGACCCGGGACCATGGGCCGGGCCCGCAGGCGCGGGAGCACCCCCAGAAACAGCGGGTTAGGGGCCGACCGGGCCGTCAGAGGACGTCGCCGGCGTGATCGGCGAGCCGCGAGCGCTCCCCGCGCTGGAGGGTCACGTGCCCGGAGTGCGACCAGCCCTTGAACCGGTCGACCACGTAGGTGAGGCCCGAGCTGCCTTCGGTGAGGTACGGCGTGTCGATCTGGGCGATGTTGCCGAGGCAGACGACCTTCGTGCCGGGACCGGCGCGGGTGATGAGCGTCTTCATCTGCTTCGGCGTGAGGTTCTGCGCCTCGTCGAGGATCAGATACTTGTTGATGAACGTGCGGCCGCGCATGAAGTTGAGGGACTTGATCTTGATGCGCGAGCGGATGAGATCGCGGGTGGCGGCGCGCCCCCACTCGCCGGCCTCGTCATCGGTGTTGTTGAGGACGTCGAGGTTGTCCTCGAGCGCGCCCATCCACGGGCCCATCTTCTCCTCCTCGGTGCCCGGCAGGAAGCCGATGTCCTCGCCGAGCGGCACCGTGACCCGCGTCATGATGATCTCGCTGTGGTGCTTCACCTCGAGGGTCTGCATCAGGCCGGCGGCGAGCGTGAGCAGGGTCTTGCCGGTGCCGGCCTGGCCGAGCAGCGTGACGAAGTCGATGTCCGGGTTCATCAGCAGATTGAGGGCGAAGTTCTGCTCGCGGTTGCGCGCCGTGATCCCCCACACGGCGTTCTTGGCGTGGCTGTAGTCCCGGACCGTCTCGAGGACCGCAGTCTTCCCCGACACCTCTTTCACGGTTGCGTGGAGCGGCCGGTCGCCCTCCTGGTGCACGAACTCGTTCAGGAGCAGCTCCTGGCAGAGCGGCCCGCGGATGCGGTAGTAGGTGCGCCCCTCCTTCTTCCACGATTCCATGTCCTTGCCGTGCAGGTCCCAGAAGTCGGGCGGGAGCTCGCGCACGCCGGTGTACAGGACGTCGGTGTCTTCGAGCACCTTGTCGTTGAAGTAGTCCTCGGCCGCGAGCCCCAGGGCATGCGCCTTGATGCGCATGTTGATGTCCTTGGAGACCAGGATCACCTCGCGGTCCGCGTGCCGCTCGACGAGCGCGACCACGACGCCCAGGAGCCGGTTGTCCGCCTTGTGGGTCGCGAGGCTCGCCGGCAGAGTGCCGTTCAGGGCCTCGGTCTGCAGGAAGAGGCGACCGGTCGCGGTGTCGGCGGCGTGGCGCGCGAGCGGGATGCCGGCGTCGATGCGGCCGGTGCCCCGGCTGACGATCTCGTCGAGAAAGCGGCTCGCCTGGCGGGCGTTCCGGGCCACCTCCGAGATCCCCCGCTTGTGGTCGTCGAGCTCCTCGAGCGTCTGCATCGGCAGGAACACGTCGTGCTCCTCGAACCGGAAGAGGCTCGCGGGGTCGTGCATCAGTACGTTCGTGTCGAGGACGAAAAGCCTGGTCCGGAGGGAGCGCCCCTTCGCGCGCGGCTTCTTCGCGGGCGCGCGCTCGGCGTGGAGTGCGGGGTCGTGGCGGAGATGGGGTTCAGAGTGTCTTGACAAAGTCGAGTACCTCCTTGGCATGGCCCGGGACCTTGACGCCCCGCCACTCGCGGCAAACCGTGCGCCCCGTCCAGGACGAAGGTCGAGCGATTGTTGCGGGAAACCCCTGCCGGCGCAACCGCACGTCAGGCGAGGAACACGCGACCCTGCGCCGCGATCGTGCCGCGACCGTCCGGGGCCGGCGCCGCAGTGATGACGTGATGCGCGAGCGCCTTCGGTTCGAGATTCTGCGCCAGCGCATGGAGCGGAACGATCTCCCAGCCGAGCGCTCGCCAGCCCTCGAGCAGCCGGTCGCAGGCGGACAGGTAGCGTCCCGCGTCGCGCTCGGCGAACAGCGTGAACACATGGCTCGCCCGCGACGGCGTTGCGGCCGCCGCGATGATCCGCTCGTGGACGTTGCCGCGGCGCGTGCCGTCGTGGCCGACGAGCTCCCGCAGCGTCGGCAGCGTGGTCGGGACTTGTGGACACGCGACGAGCTCGGCCTCGACCACCGGGACGAACGGCGCGCTCCCGCGCGTGTCGCTTGCGTAGTCGAAGCCGAGCCGCTGGGTGAGCCGGAAGGCGTGGCGGTTCATCTGCCATCCGGGCGCGGCGTGGGTGCGCGGCGGCTCGCCGAACAGCTGCTCGAACGTCGCGCACGCGCGGCGCAGGGCCTGTTCGGTCCAGCCGAAGTCGCCGCGCGCGACGCGATCGCGCCAGCGCACGCAATCCCAGCCGTGGATGCCCACCTCGAAGCCGGCGTCGCGCACCGCCAGCATCGCGTCCGCCGCACGCGCCGCGACGCTCCGGCCCGGGAGCCAGCGGTGGAACCGCTGCGGGCCGAGGTTGAAGTAGAAGGTCGCGGACGCTCCGTGCCGCCGCAGCAGCTCGACGAGCTTCGGGGCGCGGCGCCGCGCGCCCCGCGCCGTCGCGACGACGATCCTCAGGCCGAGTCGCACCGCGCGCTCAAGCTGGCGTGACTAGCCGAGGAGCAGCGCCGCCGCCACCTTGCGCTCCTCGGCCATGAGAATGTTGTACGTCCGGCATGCGGCCTGCACATCCATGATCTCCAGCCCGACGCGGGCTTCGACGAGCGTTCGCGTGAGCTCCGGCCGCGGGAAGCGCAGGTTCGCGCCCGTGCCGAGCAGCACGACCTCGGCGCCGAGCGCGGCGAGCGCGTCGAGATGGCGCGGCTCGAGGGCGTCGAAGGTCGTCGCCGGCCAGTCGGTGACGATCCGGGTCGGGAGGACCACCAGGCTCCGCTCGTAGCGCGTACCGTTCACGACGACGTAGCCGGCGCCGTACCCGGTGAAGTGGTTGCGCCCAGGCGCGCCGTCGAGATGCAGCTTCAAAAGCGAAAACTCAAATTGCGGTAAGGGGTTAGAGCCGTTAACATAACAGCTTGCTGCGGTGCGAGTCCAGCCGCCCGCGCGCACCCCTTCGACAGCGAGAGTTCGGTCATGAAGGACTTCCCCCGCATCCGGCGCCTGCCGCCGTACGTGTTCAACATCACCGCCGAGCTGAAAATGGCGGCGCGCCGGCTCGGCGAGGACATCATCGACCTGAGCATGGGCAATCCCGATGGCCCCACGCCCAAGCACATCGTCGACAAGCTGATCGAGTCGGTGCGGCGGCCGGACACCCACGGCTACTCGGTCTCGCGCGGCATCCCGCGGCTGCGCCTCGCGATCTGCCACTGGTACCAGCGCCGGTACGGCATCGAGCTCGACCCGGATGCCGAGGCGATCGTGACGATCGGGTCGAAAGAGGGCATCGCGCACCTCGCGCTCGCCATGCTCGATCGGGGCGACATCGTCCTGGTGCCGAATCCGAGCTATCCGATCCACATCTACGGCCCGGTGATCGCGGGGGCCGACATCCGGCACGTCCGGATGACGCCCGACGTCGACTTCTTCGAGGAGCTCGAGCGGGCGATCAGGGAGTCGTTCCCGAAGCCGAAGCTGCTGATCATCAACTTTCCTTCGAACCCGACGACGCAGTGCGTCGAGCTCCCGTTCTTCGAGCGGATCGTCAGGATCGCGCGGCAGCACGACGTCCTGGTCGCGCACGATCTCGCGTACGCCGACATCGTCTTCGACGGCTACCAGGCGCCCTCGATCATGCAGGTGCCGGGCGCGCGCGACGTCGCGGTCGAGTTCTTCACGATGTCGAAGAGCTACAACATGGCCGGCTGGCGGATCGGGTTCATGGTCGGCAACCGCGACATGGTGAGGGCGCTCGCGCGGATCAAGAGCTACCACGACTACGGCACGTTCACGCCGATCCAGGTCGCCTCGATCGTCGCGCTCGAGGGGCCGCAGGACTGCGTCGAGGAGACGCGGCTCCGCTACCAGAAGCGCCGCGAGGTGCTGGTCAAGGGCCTGCACGAGGCGGGCTGGATGGTCGAGATGCCGCGGGCGACGATGTACGTCTGGGCCGAGATCCCCGAGGCCTACCGGCCGCGCGGCTCGCTCGAGTTCGCGAAGAAGCTGATCGCCGATGCGAAGGTCGCGGTATCGCCGGGGATCGGGTTCGGCGACTACGGCGACACCCACGTCCGTTTCGCGCTCATCGAGAACGAGAACCGGACCCGGCAGGCGATACGCGGCATCAAGGAGATGCTCCGGAAGGACGGCTTGCTGCAGGCCACCCGGGCCGCATGAGCCCGCCGGGCCGCCCCAAGGGCGAATCGCGAGCGCGCGAGCGCGAGGGTAGTCCAATGGGTCTCCGGGTCGTCACGATCACTGACGAGTCGGGGGCCATCGTCAAGAAGCCGCTCGGGTCGCGCGGATGAAGCCGATCAACGTCGGGCTGCTCGGCATCGGCACCGTGGGCGGGGGCACTTGGAGCGTGCTCGCGCGCAACCGCGAGGAGATCCAGCGCCGCGCCGGCCGCGAGATCCGCATCACGATGGTCGCCGACAAGGATCTCGAAAAGGCC
>DATEDA010000241.1:0-6175 GCA_035286595.1 Burkholderiales bacterium
GATCGCAGCGTTCATCGGCGCCGGCGGCTACGGGGAGCGGATCGTGCAGGGACTCGCGCTGAACGACAACGCGCTGCTCGTTGCTGGCGCGGTGCCCGCGGCGGTGCTCGCGCTCGTCGTTCAGGGCGGGTTTGAGCTCGCGGAGCGCTCGCTCGCCTGGACAAGGCATAGCCGCGGCTGATTGGAGCTAGTCGAGCGGGGGTATACCGTCTTCGTCCGACCTTTAAGGTCGCAAACTGCGACCTTAAAGCGTCCCGCACCTACGGTGGCGAGGTCCTCATACGAACCCGATCTTGCGCTTCGGTCCGCCCGACGGTGGACTCATGAGGCTGCGGATCGCCTGGAGGATCTCGACGATCGTCTCGTCCTGGCCGTCAATGCGACGCTCCAGCTCTTCGAGCCTCTTCGCGAGTTCCTTGTTAGTGGCAATCATCTCCCGCAGCCGCACGAACGCGCGCATGATCTCGATTTGACGGCGATCGCGCGTGGGCTTCGGAGGACCGAAGAGAGCATCGCCACGCCCTGCTCGGTGAAGGCGTAAGGGCGGTACTTGATGTTGACGCCACGCTTCAAGATCACAGTTTGTGATCTTGAACCAGGGCCGTTCAAGATCACATTCTGTGACCTCAAATCCCGGGCCTCCTCCCAGGTGAGCTGAAACATGAAGTCATCAGGGAAGCGATCAAGGTTTCGCCTGACCGCCTGATTCAGCGTTCTCGTCTCGACCCGGTAGAGCTCGGCGAGGTCGGCATCGAGCATCACCTTATGCCCGCGGACGACAAAGATCGCGCTAGCGATCCGCGCGGCCGGCACGAGCCCCTTTTTCTTCTTGGGCATCTCGCTCCTCTCCTAGCGGCTCGCCCGGTTCCCCGAGCCCGGGACCTCGGGGGGCGAACTTGAGGTCGCAGATTGCGACCTCAAGTTCGCAACTTACTGATTAGTGAACATAAAAGTATAAGTCTTGCGGGCGCTGCACCGGCTCGGCAGCGGCGTGCAGCGAGCAGGGTCGGGACACTCTTTGAGGTCACACTCTGTGACCTCAAAGCTCCCGCGCTCCGGCGAAATCAAGGTCTCGAAGACTTCCACGACGCAGCGCAAGTCGGCTGCCCCTTTTCATCGAGAGGCTTCGATATTGCGCTCGCCGGTGGCTCACTGGCTGAGCCTCACGAGCAATCAGGGAGGCCGACGGCGCTCGGCGCCGCGTGACTAACGCCGGCGCCGGGCCGGCTTGAGCCCGGCCATCTCCCCGAGCACCGCGCACACCGCGCCGGTGTCGTGCTTCGCGTGCCCCGAGGCCATCGCCGCGGTGTAGAGCGGAGCGCACGTCGCGAAGAGCGGCGTCGGACACCCGAGCTTGGTCGCGAACTCGCCGATGATGTGCATGTCCTTCTGCCAGACCTCCATCTTCATCGTCGCATCGCGGTAGTCCTCCGCGACCATCATCGGGCCGCGGACCTGGAACATGCGCGAGGTCCCGGCGCCGTCGCCGATGACCTTGAGCACGAGCGCCGGGTCGAGACCTGCCTTGCGCGCCAGCGTGAAGGCCTCCGCCGCGGCAACGTTGTGAATGGCGACGAGCAGGTTCGCGACGTACTTCATCTTCGAGCCGGCGCCGAAACCGCCGACGTAATAGTGTCCACGCGAGAAGCCCCGAAAAACGTCTCGGCACGCGGCGTACGCGCCGCGCGGGCCGCTCGCGTACACGAGGAGATCCTTCGCCCGCGCCTGCGCGCCCGTCCCGCTAAGCGGACAGTCGAGGAGCGTCGTTCCGGCACGGGCAAGCACCTCGCGCGCGGCCTGCTTCGCCTCGATCGGCAGCGTGCTCGTCTCGACGACGATGAGGCCGCGGCGGCGCACTGTCGCGATTTCGGCGGCCACTGATTCCAGCGCCGCGACCGACGGCAGCGAAGTGATCACGATCGGTGCGCGGCGGGCGACGTCGGCGTTCGAGCGCGCGACCACGCCACCGGCGCGGGCGTGCGTCCGTCGCGCCCGCTGCGCCACGTCATGTCCGACGACCTTGAAGCCGCTCTTCACGAGATTGGCGGCCATCGCCGAACCCATGATGCCGAGGCCGATCACGCCGACGCTGGGGTTCATTGCGGGGACTCCTTCTGGTCGGGGACGGCGAATATTGACACCTGCGCGCCAAGTCTGGATTATCACGTGCAAAACAAGCACGCAACTCAATCGCGACCAAAGGAGGCTCACATGAAACGCACGCATGGCGCGGCGCTCGCCGCGCTTTCGCTTTCCGTCGGCGCGTTCGCCGGCGCGGCGCAAGCCGAGGACATCCGCCTGCGGATCGCCTCGGGCCACCCGACGGTGAACACCTACGTCAACCTGATGACGACGTTCTACGTCCCCGAGGTGACGAAGCGCGTCGCCGCACGCACCAAGCACAAGGTCGACTTCGTCGAGGGCTACGGCGGCGCGATGGTCAAGGTCGCCGACACCCTCGAGGGCGTCCAGAGCGGCATCATCGACGTCGGCGGCTTCTGCTTCTGCTTCGAGCCCTCGAACCTGCCGCTGCACGCCTTCCAGGTGATGCTGCCGTTCGGCACCATGGATCCGGTGAAGAGCGTGAAGCTCGCGCGCGCCGTGTACGACAAGGTGCCGTACATGTCGCAGGTGTTCGAGGAGAAGTTCAACCAGAAGCTGCTCGGCCTCATCGCCGACAACGGCTACAACCTCGGCACCAACTTCGAGTGGAACAAGGTCGCCGACCTCAAGGGGGTGAAGCTCGCCGGCGCCGGCCTGAACCTCAAGTGGCTCGAGTACGCCGGCGCGACACCGGTGCAGGGCTCGCTGCCCGAGGCCTACACCGGCATGAAGACCGGGGTCTACAACGGCTGGATCATGTTCCCGTCGGGCTGGCTCAACTTCAAGCTGTACGAGGTCGGGAAGTACTACACCGAGATCGGCTTCGGCGCGATCACCTGGCACGGGCTCACGATCAACCGCAACCGGTGGGCGAAGCTGCCGAAGGAAGTCCAGGACATCATGCTGGAGGTCGGCCGCGAGTACGAGGCGCGCACCGGCACGGTGAACCTGGAGAACTACCCGAAGCAGGTCGAGCAGCTCAGGAAGCTCGGGTCGGTCGTGAAGCAGCTTCCCGATTCGGTGCGCGTCGACTGGGCGAGCTCCCTCAAGGGCTGGCCGCAGGAGAAGGCGACCGAGCTCGACAAGGCGGGGCTCCCGGCGACCCAGGTGCTCAAGCTCGCGTTGGAGGAGGCCGAGAAGCTCGGCCACAAGTGGCCGGTCCGCTACCAGATCAAGTAGCACGCCTGCTCGCGCCCGCCCCTGACTGCCCTCTCCCCCCGGCCGGGAAGAGGGCGGGGCGGCGCCAACCCCCTCGGACACCCCGTTGATCCTCCGCCTCAACGAGTGGATCACGCGCGCGCTGCTCGTGGCCGCGGCGCTGCTCGCCTTCTCGCTCTCCTTCCTGGTCGTGGCCGACGTCTTCGGCCGGGGGGTCTTCAACAGCCCGGTCAAGGGGACGAAGGAGCTGGTCGAGTTCTCGATCGTGGTGATCTGCTTCCTGCAGGCCGGCTATGCCATCCGCAGCGGCGGCATGCTGCAGGTCGACGTGCTCACCGGGGCGCTGCCCGAGCGCGTACGCGCCGGGCTCGCCGCGTTCGGGGCGCTCCTCGGCCTCGCCTTCTTCGGGCTGATCCTGTGGGGGAGCTTCGAGCCGCTCGGGCACGCCTGGAGCGCGGGCGAGTACGAGGGCGAGGGCGCGCTGCGCATTCCGGTCTGGCCGGCGCGGCTCGTGGTGCTCGCCGGTGCCGCGCTCGCCGCGCTCAACTACCTGCTGCTCGCAGTCGAAGGCATCCGCGGCGCGCTCAGGGGCGGCGGCGCTGCGGCGGCCGGCCCCCGGACGGGCGGCCCCGTCCACTGACCCTCGATCCCCGGGATCACGACCGTGTTCAGCGCGTTCGAGATGAGCATCCTCATCACGGTGCTCCTGGTGCTGGTCTTCCTCGGCGTGCACATCGCCGTCGCGCTCGGGATGACCGCCGCGCTCGGGATCTACCTGATGCAGGGCGACCTGCAGGTCGTGCGCTCGTTCATCGCCCAGACCGCTTACGAGGCGCTCCGCGACTACGTGTTCGCGGTGATCCCGCTCTTCATGCTGATGGGGGAGTTCCTTGCGAGGTGCGGCGCGGCGCGGGATCTCTACGCGCTCATCAACCGGCTGACCCGCGCGATCCCGGGGCGGCTCGCGGTCGCCACCGTGCTCGCGAACGCCGTGTTCGCCTTCGTCACCGGGGTGAGCATCGCCGCCGCGGCCGCGTTCTCGAAGATCGCCTACCCCGAAATGAGGCGGCACGGCTACGAGCGGCGGCTCGCGGTGGGCTGCATCGCGGGCAGCGCGTGCCTCGGCATGCTGATCCCGCCGAGCGTGCTGATGATCGTCTGGGGCATCCTGACCGAGCAGTCGATCGGGAAGCTCTTCCTCGCCGGCGTGCTGCCGGGCCTGCTCCTCGCCGGGCTGTTCGCCGCCTATCTGCTCGGCGTCGCCGTGCTGCAGCCGTCCCGGGTCGGCGCGGCCCCGCTGGCGGGCGCCGTCGCGGCGCGCGGCGGACCGAACGGCGTGCCCGCGACCGCGCTCCCCGAGGCGGACGAGCTCGGGCGGCTGCTCCTCAGCACGGCCCTCGTGATCCTGGTCGTCGCCGGGGTGCTCGGCGGGATCTGGGGCGGGCTCTTCACGCCGACCGAGGGCGCCGGCGTCGGCGCGGCGCTCGGGCTCGTGCTGGCGGTCGGCAAGGGCCTGCGCGCCCGGGAGATCTTCGAGACGATCCTCGCCGTGGGGCGGACCTCGGCGCCGCTGCTGCTCCTGCTCGTGTGCGCGCAGCTCTACTCCCGCATCCTGTCGATGACCGGGGTCACGGGCGCGGCGAAGGAGCTGCTCGTCGGCACCGGGCTCCCGCCGTTCGCGATCCTGGCGGTGATGGTCGTGATCTGGTTCGTCCTCGGCTGCCTCATCGACTCGGTCTCGATCCTGCTCATCACCGTCCCGGTGTTCGCCCCGATCGCCGACGCCCTCGGCTTCGATCCGATCGCGTTCGCCATCATCGGCATCCTCGCGGTCGAGACGGGGCTGCTCACGCCGCCGTTCGGGCTGCTCGTCTTCACCGTCAAGGCGGCGCTCCCGGACGAGGGGATCGGCATCTTCGAGATCTTCCGCGGCGCGATCCCGTACTGGATCATGCTCCTCGGCGTGATCATCGCGGTCGCGGCGCTCCCGCAGATCGCGGCCTTCCTCCCGGGCCTCGGGACATGAGATAGGAACCAGCCGATGCCCGCCTACTGGGTTGCCCGCTCGAAGATCAACGATCCGGTCGAGTACAAGAAGTACACCGACCGCGTGCCCGCGATCATCGCCCGCCACGGCGGCAGGGTGCTCGCGCGCGGCGGAAAATGCCGCATCATGGAGGGCCCGGAGACGTTCCAGCGCTTCGTCGTGATCGAGTTCCCGACCTTCGAGCAGGCGGTCGCCTGCTTCGAGTCGAAGGAGTACCAGGAGGCGGCGTCGTTCCGCCGCCGCGGCGCCGGCGTGGTGGAGAACGTCATCGTCGATGGCGGCGAGGCGACGCCGCGCTGAAGGACACGGGAGATCACCATGCCGCTCAGCCATCTCGAGCATTTCCTGGTGCAGACCACCGACATCGCGGCCACTCGCGACTGGTATGTGCGCGTGCTCGGGTTCACCGACGGCTGGCATCCCGACTTCAAGTTCCCGGTGTGCTGGCTCTATCTCGGCGACCGCGACGTGATCCACATCACCGAGGGCGGCGCCGCCGTGAGCGAGAATCGCAAGCGCTACGTCGGGCAGGAGTCGCAGGCGACGAGCGGCAGCGGCGTGATCGACCACATCGCGTTCCGCGCGGCCGGGCTGCGCGAGACGCTGGCGCACCTGAAGCACCAGAACGTCGAGTTCAAGGCGCGGCAGGTGAGCGACCAGGGGCTCTACCAGCTCTTCCTCTTCGACCCGAACGGCATCAAGATCGAGCTGAACTTCGCGAACGCCGAGGCGCTCGAGCACGGCATCACGCCCGAGCTCATGGCCTCCGACCTGCCCGGCTGACCCGCCGCACGGGGCGGCTGAGGTATCATCGCCGCCGGCCGCTGGCCGCGCCGCGCGCGACGGTTGCGGGCGGCGACAAAGGGG
>DATEDA010000242.1:0-3364 GCA_035286595.1 Burkholderiales bacterium
CGGCGTGAGGAGGAAAGCCATGGCACAGAACGAGTGGCCGCTCTGGGAAGTGTTCATCCGCTCGAAGCAGGGCCTCGAGCACAAGCACTGCGGGAGCCTCCACGCGGCCGACGCGAAGCAGGCGGTCCAGATGGCTCGCGACGTCTACACGCGCCGCCAGGAGGGGGTTTCGATCTGGGTCGTTCCGTCCGCGGCGATCACCGCCAGCAACCCGGACGACAGGGCCGAGCTGTTCGACCCGATGGCGGACAAGATCTATCGGCACCCGACGTTCTACGAGCTGCCCGACGAAGTCAAGCACATGTAAGAGGCGGCCATGCCCGGTGAACATCGTTCCGCGGAACACGTCGAGTACGTCCTGCGCCTCGCCGACAACGCGCTGGTTCTGGGTCAACGCCTCGCCGAATGGTGCGGGCACGGGCCGGCCTTGGAGGAGGACATCGCGGCAACGAACGTCGCGCTCGATCTCATCGGCCAGGCGCGGCTCCTCCTCGCGCACGCCGGCCAGCTGGAGGGGAAAGGGCGCGACGAGGACCAGCTCGCATTCCGGCGCGAGGCGCCGGACTTCCGCAACGCAACGCTTCTCGAGCTTCCGAACGGCGGCGTCGCATCGGCGGGCGCCGCGGCCGGCGACTACGCCATCGCGATCGTCCGGAACCTGCTGTTCGGCGCCTACCAGGTCGAGCTCTGGCAGGCGCTCTCCAAGTCCGCCGATGGCGAGCTCGCCGCGATCGCCGCGAAATCGCTGAAGGAGGCGCGCTACCACCTGCGCCACGCCGCCGACTGGGCGGTTCGCCTCGGTGACGGCACCGACGAGTCGCATGAGCGCACGCAGGCCGCGCTCGACGCGCTGTGGCCCTACACGCACGAGCTCTTCGCGACCGATCCGGTCGAGGCTGCCGTCGCGCGCCACGGCATCGGCGTGGAGAGCGCGGGCCTTCGGCGCGGCTGGCTCGACACCGTCGCCGCCGTGCTCGCCGAGGCGACGCTCGCACTCCCGCCGGACACCGCGTTCCGGAGCACGGGCAAGCTCGGGCGTCACAGCGAGCACCTCGGTTTCCTCCTCGCGGAGATGCAGTCGCTGCACCGGCAGCATCCGGGGGCAACGTGGTGACTGACGCCGCGCGGCTCGCCGCGACCGAGCGCGCCTGGCAGGCGCTCGGCTCCGTCGTCGACCCGGAGATCCCGGTGCTCACCGTCCTCGACCTGGGGATCGTTCGGGACGTCGGCGTCCGCGACGACGCCGTCGAGATCGTGATCACGCCCACGTACTCGGGCTGCCCGGCGGCGCACGTGATCGAGCAGGACATCCGCCGCGCGCTCGCCGAGGCGGGCTTCGCCCACGCCCGCGTCCGCACGTCGCTCAGTCCGGCGTGGACCACCGACTGGATGAGCCCCGAGGGCAAGGAGAAGCTGCGGAAGTTCGGCATTGCGCCGCCGGGGATGCGCGCGCTCGATTCGGCTGCGCCGGTGCGGTTCGTCCGCGCTGCGCCGGCGAGGGTCGCGTGCCCGCACTGCGGCTCGGCCGACACCGAGCGGCTGGCGGAGTTCGGATCGACCGCGTGCAAGGCGCTCTACCGCTGCCGTGCTTGCCGCGAGCCTTTCGACTACTTCAAGCCGATCTGAGCATGGCGTCGCGCTTCCATCCCCTCGCGGTCGCCGACGTGCGCAAGGAGACCCCCTACGCCGTGGTCGTGACCTTCGAGGTGCCCGACGAGCTCGCTGACAGGTACCGCTTCACCCAGGGCCAGTTCCTCACGCTGCGCGCGAAGATCCACGGCGAGGAGGTGCGCCGCTCATACTCGATCTGCTCGGGGGCCAGCGAGGGCCGGCTGCAGGTTGCGATCAAGCGCGTCGACGGCGGCAAGTTCTCGAACTACGCCAACGAGCGGCTCGCCCCGGGCGCGACGCTCGACGTCATGACGCCCGACGGGCGGTTCCACACCAGGCTCGACCCGGCGCACCGCAAGCACTACGTCGCCTTCGCCGCGGGAAGCGGCATCACGCCGGTGCTGTCCCTGATCAAGACGACGCTCGACGCCGAGCCCGGCTCGCGATTCACCCTGGTGTACGGCAACCGCTTCGTGCGCTCGATCATGTTCTGCGACGAGCTCGAGGACCTGAAGGACCGGTACCTCGGCCGCTTCGCGCTCTATCACGTGCTGTCGCGCGATCACCAGGAGGTCGAGCTCTTCAACGGGCGGATCGACGACGCGAAGTGCGCGTTGCTCTTCGACACGCTGCTCCCGATCGCCGGGATCGACGAGGCGTTCGTCTGTGGCCCGGCGGGAATGACCGACGCCGTAACGGCGGCGCTCAAGCATCACGGGCTGGCGGCGGGGCGGCTCCACGTGGAGCGTTTCGCGAGCCCCAGCCAGCCCGCGCCGGCGGTGCCGCGCGTCGGGGCGCCGGTCGCGGAGGCCGAGGGGCCCGCCGCGAGCGTCACCGTCATCGCCGACGGCAAGCAACGGCACGTGCGGGTCGCGTATGAGGGCGAGAGCATCCTCGACATGGCGCTGCACGCCGGCGCCGACCTGCCGTTCGCGTGCAAGGCGGGCGTGTGCTGCACGTGCCGCGCCAAGCTGCTCGAGGGGAAAGTGCGCATGGACAAGAACTTCGCCCTCGACGACGACGAGCTCGCCCGGGGCTTCGTGCTGAGCTGCCAGTCGCACCCGGTGACCGAGCGCGTGGTGGTCAGCTACGACGAGCGATAGGCCAATGCGTTCCGGCGGAACGGTGACTCGGGGGAGCTGCGAGGGGGCGTCGCCCCCTCGTTCCTGACATGGCCCGGACGCGCGCCGCCACCTACGATGCCCAGCGGCGGTTCATCCTAGAGACCGCCGCGCAGGCGTTCGCCGCGCTCGGCTTCCCGAGCGCGTCGATGAACGACATCGCGCGCCGGTGCCGGATGTCGAAGGGGCTGCTCTATCACTACTACACGTCCAAGGAGCAGCTGCTCTTCGCCGTCGCGGAGCAGTACACCCGGCGCCTGGTGGAGCTCGTCCGCGAGGTCGAGGGACGGGTCCCCGATCCGACGCAGCGCCTGCCCGAGCTCATCCGCGCTTTCCTCGACGAGTATCAGACGTCGCAGGCGCGGCACATGGTGCTGCTGCACGACCTGCGCTTCCTCCCGGACGCCCAGCGGCGGAGCGTGGTCGGCAACCAGCGGCAGGTCATCGAGGCCTTCGTCGCCGCAGTTCGCGCGGCGCATCGGCTCCCGGACGACTTCCCGGCCGTGAAGCCGGTGACGATGATGCTGTTCGGGATGATGAACTGGACGTTCGCGTGGCTAAAGCCCGGGAAGGGCATCTCCTACGCCCAGTATGCGGAGCTCGTGACCGAGGTCTTCGCGGCGGGCGTCGCC